>DAONGN010000001.1:300000-441307 GCA_035404185.1 Candidatus Pacearchaeota archaeon
GGCCCGAAGAATTGAAGCGGGAGACGAGGATGCGAAGAGAAAATTAGCCGAAGCTAATTTAAGACTAGTTGTTTCAATTGCCAAGAAATACATCGGACGCTCTCCTAATTTGACTTTGCTTGATTTGATTCAGGAAGGTAATTTGGGATTGTTTAGAGCGGTAGAGAAATTTGATTGGAGAAAGGGATACAAGTTTTCAACCTATGCTACCTGGTGGATCAGGCAAACGATTACCCGTGCTTTAGCTGATCAAGCCAGAACTATTCGTATTCCGGTTCACATGATTGAAACTTTGACTAAATATACTCAAGCTAAAAGAAAGTTATTACAAGAATTAGACAGGGAACCGTTAGACGAAGAGATTGCGGCGGAAATGGGAATCGAAGTTGAAAAGGTGAGACATTTAGAGAAGATTTCTCAAAAAGCTGTTTCTTTGGAAACTCCGGTCGGAGAAGACGAGAAAGACAGTGTTTTGGGCGAATTCATTAAAGATGAGAAGATTGAATCTCCAGCTTCTCAAGCCGGAAGAACATTGCTTCGAGAGCATTTGGATGAAATATTTAAAGATTTGGCTGAAAGAGAACAGAAAATTCTTTCGATGCGTTTTGGTTTAGAAGATGGGGTTACCCATACTTTGGAAGAGGTAGGACAGGAATTCGGTGTAACCAGAGAAAGAATCAGGCAGATTGAAGCTAAAGCGATTGAAAAGATCAGAGGACACAAGGATTTGAAGAAATTAGAGGGATACTAAGTTTTCCAACTTGACATTCTTGGTTCGAAAGAGGAAAATATAGTTAATGAAGGGAAAACTTGATTTAAAAATTAAGGCTAGGGAATTAAGGAAAAAGGGTAAATCTATTAAAGAAATTAAGAGAAATTTAAATGTTTCTCTTTCTTCTGTTAGTATTTGGGTCAGAGATATTAAATTAAATAAAAAACAATTAGAAGATCTTTACCTGAATAAAAAAACAGGAAACCTTAAAGGAAGCATAATCGCTGCCCAGAATAAAATAAGAAAAAGAGAATTAATTACGCAGAAGCTAAAGGAAGAAGGATTTAAAGAAATTGGAATGTTAACAGATAGACAAAGATTTTTAGTAGGAGTTTCTATTTATGCCGGAGAAGGAGGGAAAACCGATAGGGATATTTCTTTTGTAAATTCAGATCCAAAGCTTATTAAATTTATGATGAATTGGTTTAGTGATTTTTGTAACGTTCCATTCGATAAGTTTAGAGGTAGTTTATATATTCATAATGATTTAAATGAAAAGAAAGCAAAGAAATTTTGGTCTAAATTAACCAAGATACCATTAAGTCATTTTACAAAAAGCTATATTGCAAAAAATAATAAAAAAAGATTGAGAAACAAAAAACACGAGAACGGCATTTTTAGAATAAAAGTTTCAAACGCAAATCTTCATAGAAAAATAATGGGATGGGTTGACGGAATCTTTAAATAAGCTATATTATTAGTATGTTTTTATTCCGGTGTGGCGCAATGGTAGCGCGGATGCCTGTAGACAATACTTGCAGCTTTCTTGAGTAATCAAGATTGAAAAACGAGGTGAATTGCGGGAAACCTAAGGGTTTAATACTTATGGCAATCCGCAGCCAAGCCCATAATTTATGGGAAGGTTCAGAGACTATTCCGAAAGGAAGTACTCCTTATTTTAGGAGGAAGCGCCTCGCCCCTAACATTAAGTTGAGGGTGATGAGATAGTCCACGCTTATTAGAAATAGTAAGATTACGTGTAAGCATTAGGTTGTAGGTTCGAATCCTACCACCGGAGCCAGTTAGGACAGTCGGCTAGTTCTAGTACTAGATTAAACGGAGAAGCTATTGTAAAACATAGCTTTTTTTCGTCTAAGGTTGGGTTCTGAAGTAGATAACTTAAAAATGTTCTTTTTCCTGCAACATCAGAACTATTTTCAAATATGGTCTTTGCTCTGCGTGCTACGGAAATCACTGTGGCTATAGTTGTTTGGTATTCATAATCGGCTCTTCGATGTTCAGACATTTCAATTTCAAGTGTCTGTATCTTGTCTTGGTATTCTTGGTGTTTCTTGTCATAGATATCCTTAGTAATACTCTGGTCTATATAAGCATCAAGCAATCGGTCTTGTTTTATTTTAAGATTATTACAATCAGTCATTATGCGATTTATTTGTGCTTTGTGAAAAACGACCTCTGCTTCAGTATTTTTTCTAAGTTCGTTTACTAATCCATTTTGGGTTTCCTCTGTAATGGTTTCAAATCGTTCTAGAACCTCATAAATAGGTCTTAGAAGGTCTTTTTCATTCACATATACTCTTTTACATACACCTTTGCCATTAGTGCAAGAATAGTAGGTTGGTTTACCTTCGTGTGTTTCACCTGTGATAGTACAGCCACAATTTTGGCACTTGATTAAACCTTTGAATACGAAATCTTTAGAATGTGCCTTGTAAATATTTTTACAGCGTCCAGTTCGTACTTCTTGGCATTTATCAAATAATTCTCTTGTTATTAGGCGGGGATATTTATGTGGATAAGAACCATATTTTTTAGAAATTGCTGTACCACAATAAAAACTATCTTTTAAGATATTATCGATGCCACTTTTTGATAATTTATTTCCCTTAAGAGTTTTTAGTCCAAGCTCTGTTATTTTTGTTCGGATTGTTTCTAGTGAATATTGATTTGTAGCATAAAGTTCGAACATTTTTTGAAGTAAATGTCCTCTCTCTGGGTCGATAATGATGTTTTTGCGTAATCTGTTCTTTTCGTCTAGGGGAATATTTAAGTAACCTAAACGAACTGTTCCTGTCCATTCTCCATTCCTCCTCTTTTGTTCAAATGCTCGTTTAACATTATCACTGATTGCATCAGAGTAATATTTAGAAAGTCCTAGTTTCATTCCAAAAGCAAACTTATCGCCAGCTGACATATTAGCATCAATAACTTGTCCATCGGAAACAAAATGAAGTTCTATTTGATTATTTATTGCTTTTTCGTATAGTAGGGAAACGCGCTTATCAAAGATATTTCTTGAAAGTCTATCAACTTTATCAAAACAAACCGCAACTTTTTCTTTTTGTGAATTGATGGTTTCAATTATTTTATCAAACTCGTCTCGTTTGGTTTTGTATGCGCTTTCAATGAAGCTAAACTTTTCTATAATAGTTAGGTTTCTATTATTGCAATACTCTTGCATTCTAAATATTTGAGCATCAGGAGAGTTTTCTTTTTGTTCGTCAGTTGATACTCTTGCGACAATTATTGCTTTCATATTCAGACTTATTAAAATTAAGTTTCTTTAGTGATAATTATTTTAGCATTTTTAAGTAAGTTTTGAGTTACGCTTAGATTCCAAGCTCGCATAGTTTTATGCCACCTTCTGTGTTTTATAAATTGTTCCCAAGTTAGTTCTATCATCCTTTTAAGCTTATAATTTTTTGATATTTGCACAATAATGACATATTCAAAATGTTTTTCTGGCTGAGCATCATCATCAGCATCTCCACAGCCATAAAATACTCCTGTAGTACTGCCTGGCTCAGAAATTGTTTTTATGCTGTATCTTTCCCCCTTACGACTTAATGCGTCAACATTTTGCGTGCCTTCAGGAGCGGCTTGTAGTTTTGGTAATCCTTTAATTTTATTATATGTTTCTATAGCTAAAAACTCCCCACGTTCTCCAACAATATTTCTTGTACGTACAAGTCCTCTATTTTTCAATTCTAATTCTGCCTCGGCATATAAAAGCCAAAGTTCTTCATTGTTAATATTAGAAAATTGATTTATGTTCGAACTATTTAGCACCTCCATTTTTAAGATTTATTTTAATTTTTCAAGAAGGGCAAGGCTTAATTTGCTTGCAGGGAATATCCCCTCAATTTTTTGTAGATACTCTTTAGCTTCATAAACTTCATCTGCAACAAATAAGTATACTCCGTGAGCTCTTATTGCATTTGCTATATTCTCCCTTAAGTCAGTTCCAAGGGTAATTTCAATCATTACGTCGAGTTCTGACATTTGGACAGTTTTGATAAACTGCTTATACCTCTCTCTCAATGTTCTTTTTGCTCCGATTCCGTATTGTCTTTTTTTATACTCAAAAAAGAAATCAAACTCCGTAGAGCTATCAACATTATCGTGAGTTTTTTCAATATTTTCATTAGGTATTCCCATAGCTATTAAAATATTTTTAATCCTATCTTCATAGCTTGTGCCAGCAGAGCTAATAATTGACTGATTTATGCTTTCTGAAAAAAGAAGCATAAAAATCTGGTTTGGTTCAATGCCTTTTTTAGACAATTCAGTGTATTTTTGAACAAGGCTTTTAAGAAAGGTTTCAGTACTATCAGAAATAAAGTTTGTTTCACCTTTTTCTAATTTTTCAAAGAAAAGTAATGATAATAATGCTCCGCTGATTCTTGTCGCATAAGCTACTTGCGTTGAAACTTTATCATAAGCCATAGAAAGTTGATTCAATCCTTCTAGTTCCTGAGTTTTTATTGTTTGAGCAATTTTTGCCTCCTGAAGAAGTAAGTCTTTTATAAGGTTTAGCTTTAGTGAGAATAAGAAAATATCAATTGTATCTTCGGTTATTTCTGAAATTACATCTGAAATATGAGATAAATCAGCTCTATCTATCTTTGTTTCAATATAATCATAAAATAATTCTTTTAACGTTTCTACGTTTTCTTTCGAATTAGAAAAATATATAGAAAGTAAGTCGTTTACTTGATTATCAGTAAACTTAGCTTGGGTTATTTTTTTTAGAAAATTATAAAAAACAAGATTAATATCAAATACACTTTCTTTTATTTTAATTTTATTTATTTTCATACTTCTAATATTTTTATAATTTGTTTTGCTAATGTTTTTATAACAGGGACAGCAACACTGTTTCCGAATTGTTTATATGCTTGTGCGTCACTTACGGGTATTATGAAGTTTTCAGGAAATCCTTGTAATCTCGCAGCCTCTCTTGGTGTTAATTTTCGAGGATTTTTGTTTTCTTGTTTGATTAATATTTCTGAGCCATCCTTATAATATCTAGCTGATATTGTGCTAGTATATTCAGAGTTTTCATCAAATAGTGAATATCCAAAGCCATTTCCTTTTTCTTTGTGTTCTTTTTTTCTTCTTTGGTGACCAGCCCATAACCTATCAGAGATTGTGTATTTATCTTCCACCTTTTTTTCTAAAATATCTCCAACTTTAGTCTTTTTTTGCAATCCCTCTGGAAATGTAAAGTTAACATCATCCTTGAAGCCAATAATGTATATTCTAGCTCTATTCTGAGGAACACCAAAATCTTTTGCATTTAATATCTTATTAAAAACTTTATACCCTAATTCTTCTAACGTATTAATAATTGTTTTTAGGGTATTTCCATTATCGTGTCCTGCTAGATTTCTAACGTTTTCTAAAAATATAACAGATGGATTATGGTGTTTAATGATTCTTGCGATATCAAAGAATAAAGTTCCTCGCGTATCTTCGAAACCTTTTTTTAGTCCAGCCTGAGAGAATGGTTGGCAAGGAAAACCAGCTAGTAATATATCAAAGCTTGGTATTTCTTCTGGGTCTATTTTCGTTATATCTCCATAGGGTAGCTCTTTGAAGTTTGCTTGATATGTTTTTTGGGCAGGCTCGTCCCATTCAGAGGTAAAAACACATTCGCCTCCAACACTTTCAAATCCTATTCTGATGCCGCCGATACCAGCGAATAAATCTATAAAAGTAAACTTTGTATCCTCCTTCTTTTTAGTAGTAGAAAATAAGTCGTTTATAACGATTTTTCTTTTCGTTTCTTTTTTTGGTGTGATTGGTTCTTTTTTCATACAGATTTATTTTGTTTTTACTTTTTCTAGAAAGTCATCAAACTCTATTTTATCGATTCTGTATTCTTTGCCAATTTTATATGCCTTAAGTTTACCAGCCTTTATATATCGGTAGATTGTCATAATGTTTACTTCCAATGATTTAGCAAGTTCTTCTGCTTTATAAAAATCTTTTTGTTTTGCCATATGTTTATATTATACTTTACAATACTTTACATTGCAATATTGACTATTCTAGCGAGGATTTTAGTATAAGTCCAAATGCTTCCTTTTTCTTTTCAATTGATAGATTAGGGTAGTCCTTATTAGTTGTTTGATACATATAGGCTATGTTTTCCCAAATCGCAAGCTCTCTTTCTGGATTTAAGTCTCTTTGGAAGTTACTAATAGTTTCTTCTAAGGATGTTTTTTCAACTTCTTTTAGTATTTCTTTATATTTTTGAACCCTCACTATAAAACCTTCTGGTAATATTGTCTGTCTAATTGGGCTAAGTTGTATTTTATTTATTTTTATTTTTTCCATTTTGTTTAATATTTAACGATTTCTTATAAGAGATATTCTCCTTTACTTTTTCTATCCACATTTTTTCGTGGTATTTAATGAAAAGGTTCATTAATTCTTCCGAAAAATCTCTGCTCATTTTCATTTTAACTCGTTTCATAGTTTTTAATTTTATAGGGTTTATAATCTTCTAATGCTTTGTCTATTTGCGTAACCCAGTCTTGGATTTTATTCTGGGTAATTAATGTGCTGGATTGTTGTAAGTCTTTAACTATGCGATACCAATTTCTTTCGGTCGACCTTTTGGAAAGGATTGTTCTAAGTTGTCTCATTCCATTCTCATCTTTAGCGAGCATAAAAAGTCCGAGTAAATATATGGCTTGTTTTGGTTTCATTGTTCTATCTGCCAAGAATAAGATTTGCAACATATCTTTAACACTTATTGATATTGAGAAGAGTCCAAGACTACGTTCTTTTATAAGTTTTCTCCAATAATCATTTACGACCTTTTTGCTCAATTCGGTATTGAATATTTCTTTGAAAGTTGGGTTTTTTTGATATCCTAAGTCTTCAATTATTTTATTCATTTTTTGTTTATGATTTAATCTAACTTCAAAGCGTATTATTTCTTGTAGTTCGTTTTTTTTATTTAATTCGGAAAATAAGCTTTTTTGATAGTGGGTTTGTTCTTTATCTATTGCTCTTTTTTTATCTTTAGCTAAGTCGGCTATTTTGTCATAGATTACAAGCTGATGTGAGGTTGCGTGAGCGTAAATGCTCTGCCCATCATTAATAAATCTTGTTTTCGCAAAATCAAAGCTTTTTGGTAGATTAACTTTATTTATTTCAGAAATTAAATGACTAGCCGTATATCCATCTTGGAGTAAAATATTTTTTGAGAAATGGACTGAGCTTACAGAAGCATTTTCGAGTATTGGTTTTTGGACAATTACGCCCATATCTTTAAGTCTATATTGTAATTTTTCGATTACTTTAAGAAAATCATTATCTTCAAGTTCATCTAGATTATTAAGATATAAAAGCTTAGGGATAGAAAACTCTATGCGAACATTTGCATTATATTGGTTTCTTCTATACTCCGTTAGTCTGGGAAAGTATTTTTTAGTTTCTTTCTCTAATTTACTTGGATTGCGAACAAACTTTGCGTAATATTCAGTTTTAGAATATAGCTCCCAACTAGATATCCCCGAAAGATAAAGCATCTTATTCTTGGGTATTAAGAGACATATCGTATCAATCATTTTGTTCTTTTTTAAGTTTATAAAGTTCAGGATTTTGTTTTTTATCTTCCTGTATGAGCCAAGCAAATACTTCGACCAATTTTTGTTTGTCATTTATCAACAAATCATTTAATTTTTTTTCTTTTGCTTCCTGCATACTTTCATCATAAAATACCCTCTAGGTAGAAGTTAGTTAGAGGGTTAAAGAGGGTTTTTGATAAGAACTATGTAGTTTTTATGTAATAAAAAAGAGGAACTGTAAGCAGTTCCTCTTTGCTCAATTAAGCTTTGTATCGAAAATCCCTCTCAAGAACCTATAAATAAGCGTACATTTCTTTTGTTGTCCGTGAACTCAAGCTTTATTTTTCCCTTTAATTCTTCCATTTTTTGTAGTTCTTTTACCGTGTATTCAATAAGATTCCTTTGTCTGTCTGCTGAAAGGTAAGTATCTTCAAGAGAGCTATCATTCTTATCTTTTGGTAGTGATATTTGACTAAATACTATGCTTACCTTTTTAGCAACCTCAAGGGGGTCTGAAAGTGCCTTAAGGAGTCTAAACTTTCTAGTTTTAATACTTCCTATTTTTATTTTTTTACCTTCTTTGTAAAACTTTAAGTAGCCACTTCCTTTTTCTTCAAAAATAGTAATCTGGTTTTTTTTATTAGTTATTTTTACTGGCTCATTATTATTCTCAATTTTTATTTCTTGTGGAATAATTATGTATTTTGACGCAGACTGTAACCATTTTTGATAATTATTTGGGTCAACATTTTTTATAAATATTTCATTTATATAATCAAATAATTTTATAGATATGTTTTTATTGCTAATATCGTAATAAATCGGATTAAGAAACTCTGCAATAATCGATTGAACTTCTTCTGTCCAAGTCCTTGCGTAAGAACAGCGAAATAAGAAATCAGTAAGAGAATAAGCTCCCTCGCTAAATTGCCAAACAGAATGATTTATTTCAGGAAAAGAGTGTAGAGCTATTATTATTTTTTCTTTTGGTATAATATTTTCTATTTGTTTTGAAATAGAAGAGATGGCTTCTCTTTGGAGTAATGGCTCATCCTTTAGGCGATATCGCCATTTTGTGTATTTAATATATTCCTTAATTTTTTCTTTATTGACTATTAAAGCATCATACGTTATCTCTCTTTCCATATTTCCGTACTTATCTTCAACTTCCATTCCAACGTGGTCTAGATAAAAAATACCATCGTGTTCAAATTGGTCATAAATAATATCTAGTTCTTGTTCAGTTATTTCTAATTGTTTTGTAAGGATTTCTTTTTCTGGAACTTCAAAATCGCCATTTTTTAATAGTTTTTCAGCTACATATAACATTTTTGTGCAAGAGATAAAATCTACCTTCATATACTTTACTTTAGTTTACAAAGTAAATAATATCAAGTACCATAGTAAGCAATGATACATATAGAAAAAGAACAAATATTAGAAATTATACCCAGACTAAAGAGTCCTCTTGAGCAGTATTTATGGATTCAAAACGAGATTACCAAGAGAAATGTTTCTATTGATAGAGAGTTTCAAAGGAGGTTTAATGGTTTTTATAGGGTGCGTAGAAACTCAGATTGGCAAAAAGATTTTTATCAATTAATGGAATCTAGTAAAAATAAAAATGTTAGCTTTGGGGAGGTGCTTGATGAGATGTATAAAAGAACGGGAAAGATGGAAGCTTCTTTTGTTAGTAAACTTATAGCAACCATAAATCCAGAAATGCCTATTATTGATAAAATTGTTTTTGATAATCTTGGATTGACCTTACCATCTACTGGTATTAAAAATAGAGATTTAATAATTAAAGGGCAATATCAGACCCTAATTAATGAGTTATGTTTTTTTCTCCAAACAGAAAATGGAAAATATTTAATAGAACAATTTATTAAGAGATATCCAGAAACAGAAATAAGTAAAATCAAAATGTTAGATTTTGTTATTTGGCAAATAAGAAATTAGAAATAATAATATGACAAAAGATAGAAACATTGAAATACTTGAATTGTCAGAAGAGATACTTAAGAATATTGAATTGGATGAAATACCATTAAGAAATATTCTTTTGAAGTGTGCGAGGTTGGCAAGATTAACTGGTGATGTAAACACAATCAATCTATTCAACTACGAATTAAATGGTTATCCAAAAGATGATAAAGGTTTTGTTTTATGTGATGCTTTTGAGCTTTCTCGGCAGTCCAATAGGAGATTTAAGCAAAAAGATAAAGATGGTGTAGAGCAGGATTTTATTTTTTCAGAAACAGTAGCAGAGCTTGAGGCTGAAATAAGCACTGCTCAATCGCAGATGTCTGTGGCGTACGACAGAAATGTATCTATTGCATCTTCAAATCCTTCGCAATATGTTATTAATCCTCCTAACAATTCTTTTGAAAGGGCTGGTCTTAAGCAAACCATAACTGAAAAATCAAGAAAACTACAGCTACTTAAAAATGGCTATTATTCGTGTGTTTTAACTATCTATTACGAAAGAAGATTTGAAAATATAGTAGAAGATATATTTAAGAAGAAGAAACTTTTAGCTGACGAAAGATTAGCAGAAGAAGTTCCTGATGCAATACAAAAGTTTGTTGCTGTATATGAAAATATTAAATCAAAAAACTCTGAAGATTGGGCTAATGCAGTTCATTCTTGTAGAAGAATAATTAAAGATGTGGCTGATAAATTATATCCAGCATCAGAGGAAGAAATCGATATTGGTAATGGTAAAAAATTGAAGCTAAATGATGAAAACTATATTGCACGATTAAAGCAATATATAAAAAATAAAAATAGTAGTGAAAAGTTTAATAAAGTTGTTGGAAGTCATTTAGATTTTATTGGAGATAGAGTAGATGCTCTTTATGAGTCATCAACTAAAGGTTCTCACAGTGTGGTTGAGCAAGAAGAGGCTGAAAGGTATGTAATTTATATCTATCTTTTATTGGCAGACATTCTTAGTTTGTAATACTTTTTGTTCTATTGCCTAAATAGTAATTTAATATATAATGACTCTATGGACTCAAAAATACTAAAAGAAGAGTTTGAATACTATATAAAAAACCAAAATAATTTTGTTGAAAAATACGAAGGCAAGTTTATTGTACTTAAAAATAAGACCGTAATTGGAAGTTACGACTCGCAACTTGAAGCATACGAGAAAACTAAAGAAGAACACGAATTAGGAACATTTCTTATCCAATTTGTCGAAAAAGGAAAGGAAAACTATACTCAAACTTTTTATTCTCGTGTTTCTATATGAACCAATCTAACGCACTTACTGTACGTAGTAGTCAGGGAAGACTTAGAGGCATTATGTCTGAAATAGGTGTTCGTCTAACATCTACGTCGGGAAATATTCAAGACATTAAAGACAAGTTCAATGGAGTCTGGGATACTGGAGCGACTGGTTCTGTCATAACGGAAAAGATTGTTAATGCTTTGGGATTAAAGCCGATTGGTCAAAAACAAGTCGGTACTGCTAACGGAAATATGACAACAAATACTTATTTTGTAGATTTTTTGTTGCCAGGCAATGTTTTAATAAGTGGACTTGAGGTAACAGAGGGAAAACTTCAGGGGGTTGATATTCTTGTCGGTATGGATGTAATTACGTTGGGTGATTTTTCTATAACTAATAAAAATGGGAATACGGTTATGTCTTTTCGTATCCCATCAATGGTAGAACACGATTATATTCCAGAAACAGAACGTTACAATAGGTTACAATTCTTGAAAGAGCAAAGAAAGCCTAAAAACAATGCAACTAAAAAGAAGAGGTTAAAAAGAAAGAAGAGAAGACATTAATTCTAAATCCATCTTAATCTCGTTCCAATTAATAGTTCTGAACTTGTTTACGATGGGGAGCCATATGAAACTTTATCGAGAGACCGAAAATGGTCAAATAATCAATAATCAAATAACCAATTAATGGCACCTTTTAAGGTGTTTTAATTTATAAAAATATGATAAATCCAGAAACAGAAAAAGAATTTACAGAAAAAGAACTTTTAGAAATTATCATGGAAGACTTAGGAAAATTATCAGCAATAATTTATCCACAAGAAGATTGGGATGGTTTAGATATTTATAATAGAATAAAAGGCGTTGAGTCTCGAGTATTTGAGACGATTGATATCTTACTTTCTATTAAAAAATTAATGATAATTGTAGCCCTTTTTTTGTTTATTGTTATTTTATTATTAATTTTTTAAATATGTCAAAGCAAGAAATTATCAAAAGAATTACTTTAAGCATTAAAGAAATGGCTCTTGGAGATGTAAAAAGAGCTATGATTGGCAAATCAAAGATGGGGTCAATTATTTTGGGAAGTTGTTTGATGGATTGTTTAGCTACATTTTATTATGGTAATTGTTCGACTGGAAAAAATTACAGATCTTTTGTTGATAAGTTTTTACCACAATATGATTCTCGGAATTTTTATGAAGATTTAAGATGTAAATTAGTTCATGATTATTCCGAAGGAGGATCTTATGTTTTTAAAGATAATAAACCAATCGAACATCTTAAGAAATATAAAAAATCTAATAAGATTATAATAAATTTAGAAAACTTTGTTGAAGAGTTAGAAAAGATAGTTGACGATTATTTAAAATTAATTACTAATGATGATGTTGCCTATAAAAATGCTCTTAAGAGGATTAAGTCACTTGGTTTATTGGGAATAATAAAAGATTAATCTTCCGACCGTCCGCCAGTGTACCAAAATAAAAATATAAACTAATTAATCCTTACAGTTATTGGCTAGAAATAGTTCAAGACCGTACACGGGAGCTCTTGTGAAACCGACTTTTGTCGGTTTTTTGTTTGTGATATAATAATATCAAAATATGGAAACTAAAAATAAAATTGCTAAATTAAGTGGGTGGATATCTTTGTTGTCATTTTTAACCCTTATTATCTGCAGCGTTAATTCATACAATTTTTATGCTTTTCTTAGTGTTTATCCAATAATACCTCTAAGTATTATTTTTTCTTTATTTTTTGGAGCTATTTGGTTAATTGTAAGTGAAACAAAAAATAAAGGCATTATAAAATGGTCATTAATAAGAATAGTCATTTACTCAATTATTATAACGATAATTTCATTATTTGAACGTGGTGCTGGTGCCAGAGAAGCAGATGTAATGTTATTGTGTGTATTAATTCTTGCCGATTTATTAATAACAATTATCGTGTTCGTTATTAAAAAATTAACTAATAAATAGTAAAAATGTTCCAAGTTCGTTCCACTTACCGAGCCCTGATAGAAACCGACTTTTGTCGGTTTTTTGTTTGTGATATAATAGCCCAATGGATATATTTTACCCTGTAAAAATATTTACTGATTTATTGACGTCTAAGCTTGATTCCTCAACTCAACTCTATTCGGCAACTAATTTTTTTATTTACGATTCAATTAAAATACTAATACTATTAGCTGTAATAATTTTTATAGTTTCTTTTATTAGGACCTACTTTACTCCAGAAAAAGTAAGACTATATTTGGCTAAGAAGAATAAATATTTAGGCAATATTTTAGCTTCTTTATTGGGGATTATTACTCCTTTCTGTTCTTGTTCAGCAGTGCCGTTGTTTTTAGGATTTAGCGAGGCCGGAGTGCCACTGGGCGCAACCTTTTCTTTTTTAGTAGCTTCTCCGATGATCAATGAAGTTGCCCTGATTATGTTATGGGGAATGTTCGGATTTAAAATAGCGGCTATATATATTATCAGTGGATTATTAATAGCTATTTTTTCAGGAATAGTCATTGAAAGATTAAAAGTAGAAAGCTTAATCGTAAATTCTAAAGAACAAAATCGGTGCGGTTGCGAAAAAACAGAAATAAAAGAAAAGAGCTTTAAGGAAAGGTTGAATTATGCAAATAATTATACCTTGGCTTTAATTAAAAATATTTGGATGTATGTTTTATTGGGTATTGGAATCGGAGCGTGGATTCATGGATATGTTCCAACCGATTTTTTGGCAAAGTATGCGGGAAGCGATAATTGGTTTGCTGTTCCATTGGCAACCCTTATTGGTATTCCTCTCTATTCTAATGCTGCGGGAATAATTCCTTTGATTGGAGCCTTAACAGAAAAAGGGGTAGCAATGGGAACGGCTTTGTCTTTTATGATGGCTGTTACGGCGCTATCTTTACCAGAATTCATAATTCTTAAAAAAATAATGAAAACTAAACTTGTTATTATCTATGCTATAATTGTTGGCTTGGGTATCGTTTTTACCGGTTATTTGTTTAATTTGATATTTTTATCTCAAATTTAGAACTAAAGAAGTCCAAGTTCGCCTCGCTTACTGATTCGGTTTAGAGTAGTTATAACTTATCCTCTTTATTGAAATTTTGATTAATTCGATTGGTTTTGCTTTGATGGTACGTTAACAATGGCACTTCTTGAGTTATATTAAAGTCCAGGCTCTTTCTATTTTTCTTAAAATGAAGTATTCTCAATAATATGCCCAAAGTAGACGAAACAATTCTTAGTTTTAAGAAAGTATCATTTGAATATTTAGATAATAGGCCTCTTCTAGAAGAAGTTGATTTTTCTATTCGAAGGGGCACAAAAACAACCATTATGGGACAGAATGGAGCTGGCAAGAGTACTATATTTGGATTGATTACTAAAGATATTTCACCAGAAGACGGAATGATAAATATTGCAAATGGTCTTTCTATTGCTGTTTCTCGACAAGTTATTCCACGAGATGAGCTTGATTTGACAGTTAGACAATTTTTTGAAAAATCTTTATCAAAGTGTTTTTCAAAAAAAGTTTACGACATTGATCCTAAAATAGATGAAGCTTTGGAGGCAGTTAATTTTGAAGCTTCTCATGACAAAATTATTAAATCTTTTTCTGGTGGACAACAAGCTAGACTTCTTCTTGCTTCAGCTCTTATTCAAAATCCAGATTTACTTTTATTAGACGAACCAACGAATAATTTAGATAAAGCGGGGATAGAGCATCTTACGCAATTTTTAATTGGATACGAGAAAACTTGCATAGTGATTTCACACGATGCAGAATTTTTAAATAGTTTTACTGATGGAGTTTTGTATTTAGATGTTTTTACCAGAAAAATAGAACAGTATACTGGAAACTATTTTGATGTAAGAGAGCAAATTATTCTTCGTCAGGAAAAGGAAAACAGAAAGAATGCTCAATTAAAAAAAGAAATTCAAGAAAATAAAGATAAGGCTAATTTTTTTGCTAACAAAGGAGGTAATCTTCGTTTTGTTGCCAAGAAAATGAGAGAAAAAGCAGGAGCAGCAGAAGAACAAATAGTTGAGATAAGGAGAGAAGATAAAACGATTCGCTCTTTTACTATTCCTTCGCAAAAAGATATTAAAGGAGAGATTGTTCATATTTCTGCTTTTAAAATTGTAAAGAATCATAAGTCAGTACAAAAGAAGGCAAATGTGGAACTCAGAAGAAATGAGCATCTTTTGCTCAAGGGGCCGAATGGCATTGGCAAAAGCACCCTTCTTGAAGCTATTGCAAAAAATGAAGCCGAGGGGACAAAGATTGCTTCCGATGTAAATATTGGATACTATCGTCAAGATTTTTCAACTTTGAATTTCGAAGATACGGTTTATAAGTCACTTTCAAGGGTTTCGGAGAAGTATTCTGAAGAAGCAATGAGAAAGGTGGCCGCAGGTTTTCTTATTACTGGGGACATAATGAGTACTAAAATTGGAGACTTATCAGAAGGTCAAAAAGGCTTAGTTGCTTTTACTAGGCTTGTTTTGCAGGAACCTGGTCTTCTTATCTTAGACGAGCCAACCAATCATATAAACTTTCGCCATATTCCTATTATTGCTGAAGCATTAAATAAATATGATGGAGCAATGATTATTGTAAGTCACGTACCAGATTTTATAAGCAAAATTCGTATTGATAAAATATTGGATTTAGAAGATTAGGCTTATTCTAAATAATTAGTGCTATTAAAATAGTCATCAGCTCTTTTAGCTATTTTTTTCATAATTCTAACCGCCTCTAGAGGATAATTTCCTGAAGCAGTTTCATCGGAAAGCATAACAGAATCAGCGCCATCAAAGATGGCATTGGCAATATCAGAAACTTCTGCACGAGTAGGATTGGGAAGAGTCATCATTGAGGTTAACATTTCTGTCGCTACAATTGCTGGTTTTTGGTACCAGTGAGCTTGTCTTATTAATTCTTTTTGTATTATTGGTAATTCTTCAATTGGTACTTCGATTCCTAAATCACCTCTAGCAACCATAATACCATCTGAGTTTTTGATAATGCCATCCAAATTTCTTAAGGCGGTTGCTCTTTCTATTTTGGCAATAATTAATGATCTTTTTTCTGTAATCTCTCTTAATTTTTTTAAATCATTTTCTGTTTGTACAAAAGAAAGGCAAATATAGTCAGCACCATTAGCTATTCCGAACTTAGCGTCTTCAATATCTTTATCGGTTAAGACGTTACTAGAAAGATGCGTTTCAGGAATATTTATTCCTTTTCTTTGAAGTAAAATTCCCCCACGAACAACCTTTGCAAATATTTTTTTGTTTTTAATTGCAGTTATTTCTAATTTAATTAATCCATTAGCTAGATAAAAAGGTTCTCCAATCTTAACATCATTGAAAAGGTCGAGATGGTCAATTGGTATCTCTTTATGTTTGATATTGGTTTTGCCATAAAAGAAAGTATAAGTTTCATCCTTGTTCATTTCTATTTGTTCAGAAAAATTACCAACACGAATACGTGGACCCTGAAGATCCATCATCATTTTTACCTCAATTCCTGTTTCTTTTTTAATATTAATCAGAGAGGTTCTTACTTTTTCCCATTGATTGTGTGTTGCATGAGAAAAATTTAGCCTAGCAATGTTCATGCCAGCCTTAGCCATATTTTTAAGTGTTTCATAGTCTTCTGACTTCGGTCCGATGGTCACAATAATCTTTGGATTCATATTTTACATAATTTAATTACAGAAATAATTATACTATTTAAATTATAATTTCAATAATAAACAATCCACAGCTCTGAGGCATAAAATAATCTCTGTTTGCTTTATATCTATATATAGCCTATAATATCCTCACAGATTAATATATATAAAACATATGGCAAATTTTAACAAGATATTTGATCATGATAGAAGAGATAATGGCCCTAGAGAAAGAGATTTCAAAAGGAGAGATTCTGGCGAAAGAAGGGGATTTGGCAATAGAGATAGAGGAGACAGAGAAAGACCTGAAATGTTTGAAGCTACTTGTAGTGACTGTGGTAAGAGATGCGAAGTTCCTTTTAAACCAACTGGAGATAAGCCAGTTTATTGCAGTCAATGCTTTACAAGTCATGGAGGAAGTTCAAGATCTGATAGTCGTTCTGGAAGAGGAGGACGTGATAAATCTAGACAAGACAGACCAATGTTTAGTGCAATTTGTGATACCTGTGGAAAAAGATTTGAGTTGCCTTTTAGGCCAACCGGAGAAAAACCAGTTTACTGTAATGAGTGTTTTAATAAGGAAGGAAGTTCTGTTAGTAAAAGTGTTAATGTTGCTGTCAATCAATACAAAGAACAGTTTGAAATGTTGAATACTAAACTTGATAGAATTATAAAATTATTAATTCCAGTTGTTCCAACAAAAGAAGAAAGAAAAGATGTAATTATTGAAAAGAAAGAGGTGGTGTCAGAAAAGAAGAAAGAGAGACCACAGAAATCTAAAAAGATTATAGCTAGTAAGCTTATCGCCAAAAAGAAGAAAACAAAGAAATAAAATATCAAAAACCGATTCTAAAGTCGGTTTTTGATTGTCTAAAAATAAATACAATGATATACTTTATATATAATAATTAATATAAAGTTATGGCAAAAGGAAACAACTCTAGGAAAAAAGAGGTAAAAAAGCCAAAGAAAAACAAGAAGAAATAGTTTAGTTATTTGCAATTAAGTAATATAAATAGATACTTAATTTAAAGTATCTATTTTTGCTCCCAACATTATATATGAACATAGAATCAGCTAAATTTATAAAAGGTGTCCTTGGCAGTGATAGTTCTCTTGAGAGCAACACTCCTCAAGTCGCTTTTATTGGTCGTTCAAACTCAGGCAAATCTAGTGTTATTAATTCTTTAGTTAATCAAAATAATTTAGCAACAACTAGTTCTTTTCCTGGGCGTACGCAAAAGATTAATTTATTTTTAATTAACGATTCTTTGTATTTTGTTGATTTGCCAGGATATGGCTATGCTAAAGTTCCAGACAAACTAAAAAATGTTCTTAAAGACATGGTTAATTGGTATTTTTTTGTTTCTAACTATGAACAAAAAAAGATTGTCTTAATAATTGATGCTAACGTTGGTCCGACTAAAGATGACTTAGAAATGCTTTATGCTCTAGAAGATTATAGAAAAGATATTATTGTTGTGGCGAATAAGATAGATAAGATAAAAAAGACAAGATATGAAGAACAGTTCAAAACCATAAAAGAACTTATTGGAAATCATAAGATTATTCCTTATTCAGCTAAGAAGAAAATAGGAGTTAAAGAATTATTAAATGAAATTTTTAATTAAATATAATTTAAATAAATATGGAAAATAATAATAAAATAAAAATAGAAAAGAATGGTCCATACTGCGTTCCTAGTAATATACCGTTAGAGAAAGAATTTGTTGTTCCCGACGAGAACAATGATCCTTTAAATTGGAAGAAAGAAGAAAAGTATTTGACAAAGGGAGAATATTATCTTTGTCGTTGTGGAAAATCAAGAAATAAACCTTTTTGTGACCATACCCATCAAAAAGTAAAATTTGATGGAACAGAAACGGCAAGCAAAGAAAGTTATGAAAAGCAGGCTGAGAAAAATTTTGGTCCAGGAATGGACTTAATAGATGCGCCTAGTTTGTGTTCCCGAGCTAGATTTTGTCATCGACAAGGAGGAACCTGGGACTTAACAATGAAATCTAATGATCCTGAAGCAAAGAAGACTGCTATTGAAGAGGCTTGTAATTGTCCTTCTGGAAGATTGACCGCAATTGATAAAAAAACAGGCAAACCAATTGAGCCAGAATTTATTCCCTCAATTAGTGTTACTGAAGATATTCCAGCGAAAGTAAGTGGACCTTTGTGGATCAAGGGAGAGATTAAAATAGAATCTTCTGATGGTTCAATGTATGAAACTAGAAATAGACAAACAATTTGTCGTTGTGGAAAGTCTTGCAACAAACCTTTTTGTGATGGAAGTCATATAGATATTAAGTTTGATGATAAACAATAGCGCGATTTACATAATAGGGGGTATATATTACCCTTTTTGTTTGTAGTGTTATTTGATATAATTATAATATATTAATAATACATAATAATATGAAAAAAACATTTGAAAATTTGTTAAAAGCTATTGCAGGAGAATCAATGGCTAGAAATAAATATACATATTTTGCAGAGATTGCCATGAAAGAAAATTTGGTTTGGGTAGCTAAGGTTTTTGAAGAAACAGCTGACAATGAAAGAGCTCACGCTAAAGAGGAACTAGAAAAGATTAATGAAACAGTGGAAATGAATAATACTTACGATATTCATCCTTTATCAACTACATTAGAGAATCTAAAGAATGCTGCTAACGGAGAAAAGTACGAATTTGGAACAATGTACCCTGAATTTGCTAAAATAGCTCATGAAGAAAATGAAGAAGAAATAGCTACTTTGTTTGAAAAAATACAGGAAGTAGAAGGGAAGCATGCTGAAAGATATGATATATTGGCTAATTTGCTAGAAACAGGAAAGATGTTTAAAAGAGACGAAGAGGTTGAATGGAAATGTTTAAATTGTGGATATATTCATAAAGGAAATAGTGCTCCCGAGAAATGTCCTCTTTGTCAAAAACCTCAAGGATGGTATATGCCATTGAAAATTGTAAGATAATGAAAAGTGAAAAAATAATTCCAATATTTTTTGTTTTATTGATATTATCATATATTTTTTTGTTTCAGAGCGACATAATTAAGGCATATAAAAATATATTAGATAAAATTAATCCTTGTCCTACGCCGATTACATATTCAATTGGTCAATTTGATACAGAATTTAATATTACCGAAAAAGAATTTGAGTCGGCAATTAAGGAGGCTGAAGACATCTGGGAAAAGGCTTCTGGCAGAAATCTTTTTGAGTATTCTTCAGACGGAGAGATGAAAATTAATCTTATCTATGATTCTAGGCAAGAGTCGACTTCAAAAATTAGTAATTTAGACAGCAGTTTAAGTAAAGATAATAATTATTATTTATCACTTAAATCACAATACGAATCATTAATATCTCAATACAACAAAGATAATCAAGAATTAAATAGTTTGATTTCTTCATACAATCAAAAATCTTCAATTTATGAGAGTAGAGTTGGTTTATGGAATAAAAAAAATGGAAGTCAAAATGAATACAATCAGTTGAATCAAGAAAGGCAGGAACTAGAGAGCTCAGCGATAATTATTAAAAATAAGCAAAGTGAAATTAATGTTGAGGTTTCAAAAATAAATCAGTTAGCTAGCCAATTGAATATATTAGCTAGTAATTTAAATTTAAACATTGAAAAATATAACAATATTGTTCAATCTTCTGATCAGGAATTTGAACAGGGCAACTATATTTCTGGTCTTGATTCCAAAGTGATAAATATTTATCAATTCGAAAATAGAGAAAAGCTAGTAAGGGTTTTAGCTCATGAATTGGGTCATGCTTTAGGAATAAATCACATAGATAACCCAGAAGACATTATGTATGCTTATAATATTGGAAAAAGTGACACCATAACAGATGTTGATTTGATTGAGTTAAGTAAGGTTTGTCCGGAGTAAATCATTGACAAAATAGTTAAAATATAATATAGTTATATTATTAATAGATATTGAGATACGTAAAGCGGGTTCTCTGTACTAAGGAGAATTCGTTTTTTTAATAATATGCAAAAAAGAAGATTTAATAGTAATAATAGAAAATTTGGAGATCGTTCCAGATTTAGAAAAGAAGGTTTTTCTCAGAAAAAGAGAGGATTTTCGGCTACAAGGATAGATATTTCTAAATTTATTCAGAAAGTAATGCCAGCCGAAGAAGATATCGCTTATAAACCAGAAAACAAGTTTATTGATTTTGAAATAGACAATAGATTAAAAAGTAGCATTGTCCGTAAGGGATATAGTGATCCGACTCCAATTCAAGACAAAATTATTCCTTTGATCTTAAAAGGAAGAGATGTGGTTGGTATTGCTAATACTGGAACAGGAAAGACAGCTGCTTTTTTAATTCCAGCGATTAATAAAACGTTATTAAATAGAAGGAATAAAACAATTATTATTGTTCCGACAAGAGAACTAGCTTTTCAAATAGAGAAGGAATTTAGAGAATTTACGATTGGAATGCATTTATTCTCGATGCTTTGTATCGGAGGAACAAGTGTAAGGGATCAATTAAGAAAGGCAAAAATGAACAATGACTTTATTATTGGAACCCCAGGAAGAATTAAAGATTTAGTCCAAAGAAAAGCATTAAATATGGCTACCTTCCAAACAATAGTTTTAGATGAAGCAGATAGAATGCTTGATATGGGTTTTGTTGAAGATATGAGATTTTTAATGGCTCAGATGCCAGAACAGAAACAGTCCTTACTTTTTTCAGCAACTATTCCTGATGAAATAGAAAAACTATCTAGACAATTTTTAAGAAATCCAGAAAAAGTTTCAGTTAAAACAAAAGAATCTTCAACCAATGTTAATCAAGATATTGTTAAGGTTGGAGATCCAGCTAAGAAGCTAGATGTTCTTTGTGATCTTTTAGGTAAAAAAGAATTTACTAGAGTGCTTGTTTTTGGAAAGACGAAACATGGAGTAGAAAAACTTTCTAAGTCTTTAGTTCAAAGAGGATTTAAGGCTGAATCAATACATGGAGATAAAAATCAATCAAAAAGAAAAAGAGCTGTCGATTTCTTTAAAACAGGGATAGTGAAGATTTTAGTTGCAACCGATGTCGCAGCTAGAGGACTAGATATTGATAATGTTAGTCACGTTATTAATTATGATATTCCTGCAACTTACGATGATTACGTTCACAGAATAGGAAGAACTGGGAGAGGAAAGAGAAAGGGAGAAGCACTAACATTTATCTAAACGAAATAAAAAAGGCTAGAAGTTGTATTTATATTTAGAGGACCTCTAAAAATAATAATAAATATAAATAACAATATATGAATAAACGACAACTTTTATTGTTGTCAGCAGTTTCAGCCTTAATTGTTTCTGGGTTTGGAGTGATAAATGCATTTGCATCTGATTCAACTAGTATTTCAAACAAGATTCAGGAACTTCAAAACAGATTTGGAATAACGTTGACTGATGAGCAAAAAAATCAAATCCAAACAAAGCAAACTGAAATGGAAACCCAAAGAGCTACAGAGCTAGCTAAATGGGAAGCCATGGATCTTGCAACTTGGAAACAACAGCAAATAGACAAAATTAACGCAACAACCCAAGAAGAGTTTGATAAGATAAAAACAAGGCAAGTCGACATGCTTAAAAACGGAAAAGGTTTTGGGCCGGGACTTGGTGGTGAAAGAATGGAAAAGCCAGCTGAATAAGCTGGTTTTCCTTATATTATATTTAATAAAGCCTAAGGTTCGAATCCTATCACCCGAGCAAATTTAAAAAGCCTTTATTCATAAGGCTTTTTATTATAACCGTGATAGGGCTTTGGAACTTGTTTGACATTTAATTTTTTGTATTGTATAAAAATCATACCCAAGGAGGTTGGGAGAAATGGAATTTCAAGCTGTAAGAGATTCAGAAAATGCCATCATTGGCTTTGATCTCCGATCCAATTGCTATACCGAAGAAGATTTCTTCATAAGGAATCTTCCAGGCAATCTGGCAAAGGGACTGGCCAGCATTAAGGTTATTAATGACGAATTGGTTATTAATAACGCAAGAGAGGGAATCCAGTCTTTTAAAGTATGGTCCGACGAACTGGGTATCATTAATGAGTACCTTGAAAGCGATGATACTATGCCCGGTATCGATCTTGGTGGTTTCGGCCTCAGAGCGGCTTTTATCCGCTTTGAGAATGAACCTGTAAGGCAGAAAAGTATCGTGGGCTACAAAGGTCCAAAGGAAAACGGAGGCGTGGTTGATAACTGCGCCTAATTTTTTATTAAAAACATATTTTTCGTCAAAAAAGTTCCAAGTTCGTCCCACTTACCGAGCAAAATTAAGACCGACTTCCAGTCGGTTTTTGGTTATGATATAATGATTTTAATATTGATAAATTACTAAAAATGTTTAATCCAGAATCAGGGCCAAATGAAGAAAATTTAGATCAAAGTAAGAGTGACGATGGAATTGATATTATCGAAAGCTCTTCTGTTGCAGAAGAAGAAATTAGTACTAAACTTCAAGACAATGGTTCTTCTAAAGAAAAGGCTGATGAAATAGCTAAAAAGGTAATAGAAAAAAATAATTACAATGCTGTAATTTATCCAGAAGATTCTATCCAAAGAAAATTTAATAATAGAAATCAACTGCTTTGCTTAAAGGATATAGGCTTAACTAGTAGTCAAGAGCTAGAAATTTTAAACAAATTGAATTTAGATATTGAAAGTAGTTTTAATAAAACAATTGACGAAATAGTTAGTATCACCAATAAAGATCCTAAAGACATTAAAAACGAGATTGATGGGATAATAACAGAGAATAAAATTGAGAATTTGAGCGAAGCTAAGGAATTAATAACTTCTGGAATTGTAATTAGGGGTTTTGAAAATTCAAAAGATATCCCGCCGATGTCAGCTAATTTTATTAAAGATTTTTTGAACAATACTTTTCCTAAGGATTTTCTTAAAAATAATGGGATAAGTCGAATACTAAAGAGCCAAAATTATTATTATAATAAAAATTCTTTTATCGAAACCGCAAAAGATAGAGATTCATACTTAAAAGAAGAAATGGAATTGGAAGGAGTTGATAGCTTTGAGAAGCTTAAACATATATATAAAATCAGAGCTAAAGTTGGAGGGGATAATTATAAAGAAACTATACGTTTAGGTAATTTTGAATTTGATAATCCATCCATTCTCGACCACATTAAAAGCTTAAAAATTGAATCAGAAGACAAACAAAACATTTTATATGTTTTAGGAACTATTGCTCATGAAATTGCTCATAAATACGAAAAGCAAATTAATTTAGAAGAATATCAAAGCCTAATTAAAGAAGAAAATAAGGCTGTCAGCGAATACGTTAATAATCATATAAAATTATATGGCAGCAATAAAGAAACGATTACTACCGAAGATTTTGCTGAAACAATCCGAATTTATGTGACTAACCCAAAATATCTTAAAGAGAATTATCCTTTAAGGTTTAGTTTTGTCGATAATTTATCAATAGTGAAGGCAGGGGGAGCTTTATCTCAGGTATTTCCTGGTCAATTTTCATCTGATTACTAATTAAAAAGGTTCCAAGTTCGTTCCATCTCCCGAGCAAATTTAGGAAGCCTTTATTTATAAGGCTTTTTATAATACCGTGATATGGCTTTGGAACTTTTGTTACTTTTTTGTTTTGTGATATAATCAAAACATGGAATTAATAATACAAATTTTTAGTGTCTTAATTCTAGGCATTATTGGAGGTTCTGTTCCAGGGCCAATAATGGCAGCTGCTTTTACTGAATCAATAAGAAGAGGCTTTGCTAAAAGTTTATTGGTAATTTTAAGAGCTTTTATTGCCGAATCAATAGTGGCAATATTTATATTAACTTTGTTCTTTTCTTTTAGCATTCCTCAATCTATTTTCTATGCAATTTCATTTGCCGGAGCTATCATGTTGTTTTATCTTGCTCTGCAAGTTTGGAAGATAAATAAAATTGGCGAAGGGGAGGGAGAGATATTCTCTTTTTGGAAGATACTCATTTTAACAATATTAAATGGTTCATTTTGGATTTTCTGGATTACCATATGTGTTCCTCAAGCTTTCTTATTAAAAGAACAAATTCCTCAGGGTCATATTCTATTCTTGTTATTATTTGAATTAGGATGGATTATTGCAACAGTGTCTTGGACGTTCATTTTTTCTCGTTTTAGAAACTTTTTAACTAAAGAAAGGGTTATTCCAATTGTTTTTAAGATTTTTTCATTGATTCTTGCGTATTTTGCTATTAGCTTATTAATTGAGGGTTTTAAATTTTTTGTTTAAGATTTATTAATATTGAAAATTCTTGGCCTAAAAAGGTTCCAAGTTCGTTCCACCTCCCGAGCAAAATTAAGACCGACTCTTGTCGGTTTTTGCTTTATTTAAATATATCTTTTATAATAGAACCATGATTAATTTAAATGAGGTAGAATTATTAATATTTGATTTTGATGGAACCATCTTTCAAACTATAAAACCAGAGATTGAGGCTGTAAAAAGAGCCTTTTCCGAGCTTGGCTTGAATCTTGATAATATTGAAGAAAAGGTAAGGGGATATATAGGAAAAACATCGGAAGAGGCATATAAGTCTATTCTGCCACCGGACAAAGATTTAAAATGGGAAGAATTGACGGAAAAAGTGAGAATGTATCGCCATTCCACGATTTTAGAATACGGAGAGGTATTTCCTGATGTTGCAAAAACCTTGCAAACGCTTAAAGAAAGAGGATATAAGATAGTGCTATATTCAAACGCATCTGCCAATTATTTCAAAGAGGTCGTCTCGTTTTTAAATATCGGAAAGTTTTTTGATTATACGGAGTGTATGGAAGAGAATAATTTAACGAAGGCCGAATTAATTAAGAAAATCAGGACAAGATTTGCAGAATTAAATGCCGCTGTTGTCGGAGATAGAATTCATGATATAGAGGCGGCAAAAGAGAATAGTATTATTTCTGTTGGAGCGCTGTACGGCTACAATAAAGAAGAGGCTCAAAAGGCGGATTTGACCATAAGTAAATTTACCGATTTATTAACCATTTTTGACAGAAAAAAACCGATATTCGAAACGATATTAAAAGAGATTAATAAAAGAAAGAACGGGAACAAGTCCTTTGTGGTGGGGATAAGCGGAATCGACACATCCGGCAAAACAGAGTTCGCCGAAGCATTCTGCCAGTTTTTAATTTCTAAAGAATTCAAAGTCCAGGTAATTAATTTGGATGATTTTCACAACCCCAAAGCGATAAGGTCATCGGGAGACAATCAAGTAGATAATTATTACAATAAGGGTTTTGATATTAAGACAATCGTTGAAAAGCTATTAATGCCTATTAGTAAAAATAGTAATTTTTCTATAAAATTAACGTTATTGAATTTGCATACCGATGAATATGAAACTGAGAAAGATTTTTCTTTTGACAAAGACACGATAGTTATCTTTGAGGGAGTCTTTTTATTTAGAGAAGAATTGTCTCCTTATATTGATTATAAAATTTTTATAGATATTCCTTTTGAAGAAAGCAAGAATAGGGCAGTAGTCAGAGATGTACCAATTTTTGGAGAGGAAATTATCAAAAAGTATGATGAGAAATACCTGCCAGCTCAAAAGAAATATTTAGAAGAATACCCTCCTATAGAGGTGGCTGATATTGTAATCGATAATGTTAATTGGGAATATCCCAAGATAATACATATCTCTAAATGCTAAGAGCTTAAACGCAAAAAGGTTCCAAGTTTGTTCCACCTCCCGAGCATTAAGAAATATATCATCACTTGGAGTTGTATTAATATATGGTATTATGAATGTATAAACCATGGATCAATTAACCGACGAACAAATAGTTAGTGCAATTCTTAATGGTGAAAAGGACCTATATAGGGAAATTATCAGGCGCTACGAAAAGAAATTATCTCACTATTTGCTTAAATTTTTAAGTGATCGAGACGACATGGAGGATATTCTTCAGGTCGTCTTTATTAAGGTATACAAGAATTTATATGGTTTTGATATAAATAAGAAGTTTTCTTCATGGATATATAGGATAGCTCACAACGAAGCAATTAATTACCTGAAGAAACGAAGAAACGGAAGAATTTCTTTAGACGATGTGGAGTATAAGCTTATAGACGAGAAAGTTGATGTTGGCGGAGAAGCAGATAGAATGTTTTTAAAGAAGGACGTAGAAAAAGTTCTTAATGATATGAATATTAAGTATAAAGAGCCCATCGTATTGTTTTATTTTGAGAATATGTCATATGATGAAATTAGTGATATTTTGAGAATTCCAAAAAATACCGTTGGAACACTAATTATGAGAGGGAAGAATTCAATAAAAGACAAGTTAGAAGAAATAAATAAAAAACATGCAAGATGAAAAGTTAGAAAATTCAATAATGGGAAAGATTAAGTCTGGTCAAGTCAAGCTTAAATCAAAGTATATATTTTTAGCTGAGAAATTAGGACTAGGAACGGCCTTTACTTTAAGCGTGCTTTTGTCTATTCTTTTCTTTAATTTGATTTTTTTCTATCTTAAGGAAACAGACAACCTTAAATATTTAAGTTTCGGAAAGTTTGGGATATTTGCTTTTTTAGAATCGTTTCCTTATTTATTGGTGATAGTCTTTATTTTGTTGATTATTCTTTCGGGATATTTATTGACCAGAAGTGATGTTTCATATAAGAGGCCATTTGGTTATTTAGCTGTTGGAATGGTAGTTTTAATTATGATTTTTGGTGGATTTTTAACTTATACTAATTTAGGTCAAAGTATTGAAAAACAGGCTAGAATGGGAAATGAACCAGTAAGAACATTTTTAAAGCCATTAACCGATGTGCGTAATAATGGAATAGCCGGTATTATTTTTGAAGAAGGAGATGGTTATTTAATTATTCAAACTCCTCAAGGATTAAGAAGAGTTGAAACGAAGAACGTAGAAGATATTCCTGAAATTGAAAAAGGACAATTTATTATTACTGTTGGGAATGGAGGCGAATTTAATTTTACAGCCACGAAGATAAAGATAGTGAATAAAGAAGATATGCCAGCGATAAATAGAGGAATTGATTTTAAATTCAAAGACTTTGATAATAAAAATACTAAGTCTATTCCTCCAGATTTATTATATTTTAATGAAGTAGAAAGAGAATGCATTAGACAGTGTTTTGAATTAAACAAAGGTCCAGACTGCTTTAAGGAATGCCATTAATAATAAACCGCCTTTGGGCGGTTTTTTAATTGAAATAAAAGGTTAGTGGCCTAGGTAATAAATAGTATAGAATAATAAATTAAAACATGGCAAAGATCAAAAACATTATTTCAAACACTATAAATCTTTTTTCAAAAATTAAAACTTTTGCACTGGGCCACAAGATCCTATCGGTGTTTATTTTGGTTGTTATCGTATCATCACCATTTGTTGTTAACTATTTTTTACCCCACAAAACTACTATTAGCTACGTAACCCAATCAGTTAAAAAAGGAAACATTAGTGTTTCTGTCTCTGGAACAGGACAAGTCTCTTCATTAAAAGATGTTGATTTGACTGCTGAAGTTTCAGGAAATATTACAGGTGTCTATGTTATTGGAGGAGAAAAGGTTACCAAAGGAGATGTTCTTTTTAGAATAAATAGTACCGATGGTCAACAAAATGTTAAAAGTGCCGAGATTGCTTTGGAGAGTGCGGAGTTGGCTTTAGAAGAGATGCAAGAGCCAGTCGATGAATTAACTCTTATTCAGGCGGAAAATGCTCTAACCGATGCTCAAGAATCAAAAACTAAAACCGAAAGTAATTTAGAAAAATCATATGACGATGGTTTTACAGATGTGTCTAACGCATTTCTTGATTTACCATCAATAGTGACTGGAATTTATAGTGTTTTGTTTTCTACAACTGCAAGTTCTAATGGTTGTCAACAAAATATAGATTATTATACGACTGCCATTAATTATTACGAAGGAAATGTAACTCAATATAGGGATGATGTATATGATAAATACATAATAGCAAAGAAAAAATACGATGAAGTTCTATCTATTTATAAAACAACCAGTCATTATTCTGATAAAGAAACTATAGAATCTTTAATTACGCAAACTTACGATGCCACTAAAGCTATTGCTGAGTCAATAAAGAGTTCTACTGATTTTATTGAATATTATAAATATATTATGTCAGAAAAACAACAGTCATATAGTTCGGTTGCTACAGCGAATATTTCATCTTTAAGTGGTTATTCAAGTAAGGTCAATAGTCATATTTCGAGCCTTCTTTCCGCCAAGAGCACCATTGAAGACAGCAAAAATAGTATTATTAGTGCTGAAAGATCAATCAAAGTAAAAGAACTATCTTTGGAAAAAGTAAAAGAAGGAGCAACTGATTTAGAGATTAGAACTCAAAAATTAGCCGTAGAGGAAAAAGAACAAAATTTGTCTGAGGCTAAAAATACATTAGCAAAATATACTATTACAGCTCCTTTTAGTGGAACTATCTCTACTGTCAATGTTGACAAGGGTGATACTGCAAATTCAGGGACAATAATGGGTTCAATTATTACTCAAGAAAAGATAGCAACTATTACCTTAAATGAAGTTGATATTGCTAAAGTTAAAGTTGGACAAAAAGTAGATATTACCTTTGATGCTCTTGACGGTGTAACTATTCAAGGAGAGGTTGCTGAGGTTGATGCTGTGGGAACAGTGAGTCAAGGAGTTGTTAGTTATGGTGTTCAAATATCATTTGGTACGGATAACGAAAGTATAAAACCAGGAATGAGTATATCGGCAAATATTATTATTGATTCTGTTTCTGATGTTTTAACTGTTCCAAGTGCCGCAGTCAAAACAGTAGGAGGAAAAAGTTATGTTCAGGTTATGAATAGTAGCGGAAAAATAGAAAGAAAAATTGTTGAGACTGGTTTAACTGACGACGCTACGATTGAAATTAAGAGTGGATTATCAGAGGGTGACAAGGTTGTTACAAGTACCAATAGTGGTAGCGGAACTAAAACAACTACCACCAAAACAACTACCACCACTAATCAGGGAGGACCAGGAGGTGGTAGTGATATGATGATGCTAACAAGATAGATATGATTAAATGTGATAATATTGTAAAAACATATAAGACGGTCGATACAGAAACAGCTGTTTTAAAAGGAGTTTCCTTTGAAATAAAAAAAGGGGAGTTCGTTGCTATTATTGGTCCTTCTGGCTCTGGTAAATCAACCTTAATGCATATTTTAGGAACACTAGACAGGCCAACATCCGGAAAATATTTTTTAAACGGCAAAGATATGCTTAATTTATCTGATGATGAATTGGCCAAGATTAGATCTCAAAGAATTGGATTTGTTTTTCAATCATTTAATCTTTTATCAAGAACTACTGTACTTCGAAATGTCATACTTCCTTTAATTTACGATAGTAGTATTAAAAAGGAAGGCAGAAAAGCAAAAGCTGAGAAAGCATTACTTTCGGCGGGATTAGATAAAGATAGATGGCATCATTTATCAAGTCAATTATCTGGAGGGCAAATGCAAAGAGTAGCTATTGCAAGAGCTTTAGTAAATAATCCAGATTTAATTTTGGCTGATGAGCCAACCGGAAATCTCGATTCTAAAACTGGAGACATAGTGCTTGAAACATTTCAAAAATTAAACAGAGAGTATGGACATACAATTGTTTTGATTACTCACGAGAGATATGTAGCTGACCATGCTGATAGAGTTATTGAATTAAAAGATGGAGTGATAATCGCTGATGGAGAAGCTGATAAATCAACATTATTAAAGAATAAATAATATGGTATTTACTGATTTAATCGAAGAAGTATATATTTCCCTTTCATCTAATAAATCTAGGTCAGGATTAACTATTCTAGGAATTGTTATTGGTATCGCTTCGGTCATTACCATGGTTGCGATTGGACAAGGTTCGACCGCTAGCATTGAAAGTAGTATTCAATCTTTAGGTTCTAATCTTTTAGTAGTTTCCCCTGGATCTTCAAAAAGTTACGGTTCAATGGTGAGGGGTAGTTCTGGTTCAGCGAGTACTTTAACCTTATCCGACGCAGAAGCAATTAAAAGTGAAATTAATAATTTAAAAGCTGTTGCCTCAGTTATTTCTTCTAGAAAGCAAGTGATATATAAAGGAAACAACACTAATACAAGTATTTACGGAATAGATAGTACATATCAAACTGTTAAAAGTTTAGAAATAGCTGTTGGAAGTTTTTTTAATGAAACACAAATAACAAATGTTGCCAAGGTTGCCGTTTTAGGACCGACAACGAGGGATACTCTTTTTGGAGAAAATGTTGATCCAACCGGATTAAAGATAAAGATAGATGGAATAGAATTCACCGTTATCGGAGTGACGACATCGAAAGGAACTTCAGGGATGAATAGTGCTGATGATTTAATATATATTCCCATAACTGTAGCTAAACATTATTTTACTGGAAATAATTCAGTCTCTAGTATTAACGTCGAGGTTTCTGAGGCTAAATATATGGATACTGCCGAGACAGATATTCAAAATTTATTATTAACTAGACACAAGATAGATAGTATTGATTCAGCAGATTTTAGCATTGCTAATCAAGCTGATATTATGAGTACCATGTCTTCAATATCTGGAACATTAACTTTATTATTGGGTGCTATTGCTGGAATATCCCTATTGGTCGGAGGCATTGGAATCATGAATATGATGTTGACTACTGTAACCGAAAGAACAAGAGAGATAGGTTTAAGAAAATCATTAGGTGCTAGAGGTAAGGATATTAATAGTCAGTTTTTAATAGAATCAATTTCCTTGACTTTTATTGGAGGCATCGTTGGAATAATTTTAGGATTAGTAGCTTCCTACTTGGTTTCTAAGTTTGGGAGCACAGCGACAGTTGTCAGTATCCAGTCAGTTCTTTTATCATTTTTTGTATCAGCAGGGATAGGAATTGTGTTTGGATATTATCCAGCCCAAAGAGCTTCTAAATTGAATCCAATAGAAGCATTAAGATATGAATAATAAGTATAAATAAAAAAATGAAAAAACAGTATATTTTAATAATTTTAATAATAATCGTATTAGTAATTGGGGGAGGATTATTTTTCTTTAAGTCTAAACAAGATAATAATTTTAATCCTCAAATGCAAAATATAGAAGAAGTTACTTTAGATTCTTTGTCTGTTGGTAATTGGGTTTCAGTTGTTGCAGAAAAAAACAATGGTTTATATGTTGCTTCAATGATAATGGCATGTGATAGTAAGGATAGTTGTCAAAACGGAAGAACCAATAATCAACCTTCATCGGGGACACCTCCAACAGGTGGGGCTCCAACAGGAGATGTTTCATCAGGGAATGCTCCAATAGATAGTAATGCGGGAAATAAAACAATGTTATCGGGAACAATTACGGAAGTTAATATTGATAATATAGTTTTGAGCTTAGATACAGGAGAAACAACAACGGTATCTGTTTCTGATTCAACTAGGATTATTAAAAGATAAAATTAAAAATAGAAGGCCGGTTTTAAACCGGTCTTTTTGTTTTTTTAAAAATAAAAAAGCTAAATGTGGCTAAATAAGTATTGTTTTATTTCGAAACATATTTTATAATAAAATAATGATTAAATGTTTACAACTTTATTTATTAGGTTAATAATTTAACATCTTTTTTGAGATGTTTTTAAGATTAGATATATGTCAATTAAAAAATTTAATATTTTTCTTTTAATAGTATTTTTCTTTAGTGTTATTTTCTATGGTGGGCGAACAATTATTGATGTTTTTGCGGTAAATACAGATGTTACAGCTCCATCAATTAAAACTGGAAGCGTAATTATAAATCCATCAATTGTCTTGACTGGATCTTATTTTACAATAACCATGACGGTAATAGACGATATTTCAAATATTCAAGCAGCTAATATTATTCTTGAGAGTCCGTCGGGTAACGATATTTTACACGCAGAATCAACCTCTTTAAGTTCTTCAAGTACAAGCACTAGGACTTATACCATATTAATGCCTTCTGGTTATGAAGCGGGAACATGGAAAGTTAGATCAATTTATCTTGCAGATGAACCTGGTAATACAACAACATTATATTTTGGTGATAAGATTGGTTATACCTTTGAAGTAAAAACAGGAACTGAAAATATTCAATCAACTAATCCAATTTGTACTTCATTTAATTATGGAAATTGGTGGAGCTGTCAAGCAGATGAAACACAATTAAGAGCAATTGCTAGCGCCCTTCCTTTTGGTTGCACAGGAGGCAGTCCAGTATTAAAAAATAATCAATGTACATATATTAATAATTGTAGTTCTAGTACTGATGATGCAATAAAAATAAATAATTGTATTTGGAGCGGGGGGGTATGGGACTCAAATACTTGCAACTGTGTTTGTTCAACTAGTTATCATTTTGAGGGAACAAGCTGCTTGTATACACGTACCTGTACAGTTGCTGATTATTCTTCTTGGTCAACTTGTCCTGCGACCGGAGGAACACAAACCAGGACTCTTAATGCTGGCGTAGTCTGTACAGAAACTTCAAGTGTATCCACATCTCAAGCATGTTTAAGTACAACTAATATGATTTCAACAAATGCAACTGCTGCTACTACCACTTCCTTGCGATACTGCACAGCTGCTGATTATTCTTCTTGGTCAACTTGTCCTGCGACCGGAGGAACACAAACCAGGACTCTTAATACTGGCGTAGCCTGTACGCCAACTCCAAATGTGCCTACAACTCAAACATGTACGGTTTCAAATACTATAACTACAACAACCAATAACACATCTACATTGTCGGCCTGTACGACCGCTGATTATTCTACTACTTGGTCAGCTTGTAAGCCAAACAATACTCAAACTAAAACTCTTTTGTCTACTGCTAAATGTTCAGGTCCAACAACTTTATCTCAGTCATGTGAATATAGTTATTGTGATATGACAAATTATTTATTAAATAGTCAAAATAGAGATAGCTGTAAAAATAGTGAAGGAACATGGAATTCAAATACATGTGTTTGTACTTGTCCTGCTAATCATTATCTTGATGGAAAAATTTGTGTATATACAAACATTACTTGTAATGGTTTTGAATATTCTGATTGGAGTGAATGTGTAAATGGAGTTCAAAAAAGAACTATTACAAAGAGAATACCTGATAATTGTTCTAGTGGATTTCCAGAAGCTCTTGAGAAGCAGTGTATAGTTGTTCCTACTTGCACTAAAGATGAATGGACTTGTGGAGAATGGAGTGAATGTTTAAATAATACTCAGAAAAGAATTTGTTCTCTTTCTTATGATTGTGAAGAGGTTATCACCGAGAATCCCTATAAAACAGAACAAACTTGTACCCCTCAAACGGTCAATCATATTTATTGTCAGTATACATATACTCCTTGGGGGGATTGTATTAATGGAATGCAGTATAGGGATATAGCAACTCGTTCACCAGATGGATGCGAGAATACAACAACAGAATCTTTATCAAAAATATGTAATTCATCTTCCTCTTGTCAATATACTTACAGTGATTGGGGAAGTTGTGTTAACGGGAAAAAAACAAGGACGGTTATTTCAAAATATCCGAGCACTTGTACTGACGGTCCTATTCTTGAAGATACATGCGTGGATACTCAAATTTCTGAAGAATGTCTCAATATTGGATGGACTAATTTAAGTGATTGCGAATTATATACTTATAAAGAGAAAGTATTGTCAGACTGTAGGGCTAAGAATTTAACCACCTTTGATAGTTGTCGAGAATATATACTTACATATGGTAAACCGTCTAAATGTAACGAAATAAGTGGATTAGCTTGTGATAACCTAATTAATGATTTTATTCTTTCTGGACTTAAAGATAAAATTTCAACAGTCTCTAAAGAGCAACTTTCTAGTATTGCTGGTAGTGCTGGTATAATTAATGCGCAACAAGGAATTATAACTGTTCAAATTAAATCAACAATTTCAGGAGAACCCACTCAAAGCAAAGAAATTAAAATAGAAGAGATGCCATTAGCCACTAGCAATTCAGATCAAATATCAGTAAATTTAATACCAACAAGTAGTACTTCTTTTCAAGATAGTTTATCTCCAGTTGGTATTACTTTTGATACCGATGGAGACGGTTTGCCTGATGATGTAGAAAAACGCATAGGAACGGATCCTAATAAAAAAGATACAGATGGCGACGGAATTAATGATAATGAAGAACTAAAGAATGGAACAAATCCATTAGATCCATTGGCAAATTCAACTGTAACAGTTTTATCGGGAGTTGATAAAGCATTAGTAGAAGGAAAAACATTAGAACAACCCAAACTTTCTAATTCAACTATTAGTAAAACGTTAACTGTTAATTCAATTGAATCAACTTTAACTGCTGAAAAAAATAATTTAAAACTTCAAGGAAAAGCTGAGCCCAATAAAGTAATTACTTTATTTATTTATAGTGTTATGCCGATTGTGGTAACGGTTCAATCAGATTCGAATGGAAACTGGGTTTATGAATTAGACAAAACTTTAGTTGATGGAACACACGAAGCATATGTGGCAATTAACGATGATGAAGGAAAGATTGTAGAAACCAGCTTACCAACACCTTTTTTCATAGCTCAGGCACAAGCTGTTTCAGTCGATAATTTCATTGCAGCTGGTGATGCTAGTCAAGTTTCTGATAAAACTGACGGAATGATAATATTGTATGTATTAGGAGGATTAATAGTAATATTTATTTTTATTGCTGGGATATTGATTATTAGGCAGAAATATTCTGAATAATATGAATTTTAAATTTTTAAGAGACAACAAACAGGTTGTATATTCCATAGCTTTAATGATTTTAATTCCAGGAGTGATAATTTTGAATACTTGGATATTTTCAACATCTTTTAGAAAAACAATAGATCAAAGTTTACAGGATAAAGCTATTGGTATTGGAGAATCAGTTAATGCTGGACTTTCGAATCAACTTAATTCACCAGAAGAGATGCAGACTTTTATTGATAATTGGAAAGGATATAATAGCGATACAAAATCTTTAGATATTTTTTATCGTGATAATGATACTTTCAAGCTGGTTGCAACAATGAATAATAATGAGAAATTAGGCAAAGAAGATAATTCTTTAGTCTATACTATTGCTTGGAATAATAATTGGCCAAGTGCACAAAAGATATATGAATCAGATGGAACCAATAATCATCGTTATTGGTTGGTTGTTATGCCCCTAAAAGACTTGAATGGACAGAAACAAGCCCTATTATCAATGAAGCTCTCGGCTGATGTTATAGACACAATTATGGCTATTGTTTTAGGTAAGTCGTATTGGATGTTGTTAATAACAATCATTTTTATTGTATTGCTTTTGTTGGTAAATTCTCGTCTTTTTGAATATTCTATTTTGTATAATAAAATTAAAGAGGTTGATGCAATGAAAGACGAATTCATCTCTATGGCTTCTCATGAATTAAGAACCCCAGTGACGGTTATTCGTGGTTATGCAACTATGATGATTGAAGAAGCTCAAAAATTAGGTGTCAACAATGAAGCTAAAGAATATTTATCAATCATAGATGTTTCGTCAGAAAGGTTAAATAATTTAATTGAAGATCTTTTAAATGTTTCAAGAATTGAGCAAGGAAGGTTAAAGATGGATATCAAGGAAATAGAAATATGGCCATTAATTGAAGAAACAATAAAAGAAATGAAAATACAGGCAGACAACAAAGGATTAGTTTTGTCTTGTGTTTTGGAGCCCAATACGAAATCTTTTATTTTTGCCGACAAAGATCGTTTAAAGCAAGTTTTAATTAATATCATCGGTAATTCTATTAAATATACTCCCTCAGGAAGTGTTGAGGTGAAGGCTTTAAATAGAGATAGTAATTTAGTAATAATAATTAAAGATACTGGAATTGGAATGACAGCCAAACAAAGAGAACATCTGTTTGAAAAGTTTTATAGAATTAAGACTAAAAAAACAGAAGACATTGTTGGAACTGGATTAGGTCTTTGGATTACCAAACAAATTATCGAATTAATGAAAGGAACGATCACAATCGATTCAATGGAAAACGTAGGAACACAAGTTACATTAGAATTTCCTTTAATTAAATAATAATAAAATAAAAATATGCTTAAAGATTTTATTGCTTTTCTAAAAGAATACAATATAGTTTCTTTAACAATGGCTTTTATTATGGGGGCAGCCAGTACTAGCTTGGTTAATTCATTAGTTAAAGATATTATTATGCCAATATTTTCTCCCTTGACTTCATCGGGAGATTGGCAGAATGCAGTATTAAACTTGGGGCCAATAAGTATTAAATACGGATCATTCTTGGGAGAACTTTTAAATTTTATAGTTTTGGGATTAGTGATTTTTATTATCGCTAAAAAAATATTAAAAATGGATGCTCCTAAATAATATCTTGATATTTAATCGTTTACCTTGTAAAATATACACAATATGAATAATTTAAGAAATGTAGACGTTAAAGGGAAAAAAGTGTTGGTTAGGGTAGATTTTAACGCTCCCTTAACTAAAGAAGGAGAAGTAAGCGATAATTTTAGAATTAAAAAAGCTATTCCAACTTTAGAATATTTAAGAACTAAAGAAGCAAAAGTTATAGTTATTACTCACTTAGGGCAACCCAAAGGAAAAGATTTAAAATATTCAATTAGGCCTATTGCAAGAAGATTATGGGAGTTAATGGGTGGAAGAATTAAATTTATTAACGATACAATAGGGAAAGCAGTAGAAAAGGAAATTTCCCAGATGAAAGAGGGAGACGTTATAGTTTTAGAAAATTTGAGATTTTACAAGGGAGAAGAAGAAAACAGTGAAGAATTTTCACGTCAACTTGCTCGATTGGGCGATATTTTTGTTCAGGATGGATTCGGAGTTTGCCACCGCTCACATTCTTCAATGATAGGCATAACAAAATTTCTTCCTTCATATCCTGGATTATTACTCGAAGAAGAAATTAGGGTTTTATCTAATGCTTTAGTTTCTCCAGATAGGCCACTGGTTTCAATTATTGGAGGAGCAAAAGTTTCAACCAAAACTAGAGTAATTGAAAGATTGTTAGATAAATCAGATTATTTATTGTTGGGAGGGAAAATTGCTAATTCTCTATTAGTGGCTAAGGGCCAATGTATTAAAGATTTATTGAGCAGCGATGAAGAAAATTTAATGGAAATTGTTAAAGGAATAGATTTGACAAGTCCTAAGCTTCATTTGCCAATTGATGGAATAATGGCTTTGAACAATTTTGACGAAGAATACTCAAGGGTAGGGGCAGTTGGAACAGTAAGGCGAGAAGAAGGAATATTTGATATCGGACCAGAAACAGTAGAAAAATATATAGCTATATTAAGCGAGGCTAAAACAATAATTTGGAATGGACCTTTAGGTTTATTTGAAAAAAAACCTTTTGATAAAGGAACAGTGGATATTGCTAAAATGATAGGAGCAATCAATAGTCAAGTTTTTTCAATTATTGGAGGAGGAGAGACTGTTGAGGCAATACAACAATTAGGAATAGAGGATCAATTTGATCATATTTCAACTGGTGGAGGGGCAATGCTTGATTTTATGGCTGGGAAAGATTTGCCGGGAATAATGGCTTTAGAAGAGAATAGTAATAAAAAGAAAGATGTTGAAGATTAAAAATATTGATAAGGCGGCTGACAGAATAAGAGAAGCAGTTTTAAACAATGAACAAATAGTTATATATGGAGATTCTGATTTAGATGGGATATCTTCAATGGTGATAGTTAAAGAGTCAATAGATAATTTGATTTCTCTGCTTTCCAAAGAGAAGAAAGAATCTTTTCCCACTATTTTTGCTTTTTCTCCAGAAAGAAAAAGCGAAGGGTATGGATTGAATGATAAAGCTTTAGCTTTTATTAAATCAAAAGTTAATAAGGGTTTAATTATCACTCTTGATTGTGGAATAACTAATTTTAAAGAAATCGAAGACGCTAAAAATAGCGGATTTTCTGTTGTTGTAGTAGATCATCATAAGGCGATTGGAGGTATACCCGAAGCAGCAGAGATTGTTGTTGATCCGAAGCAACCAGACGATGACTACCCCTTCAAAGAATATGCTAACGTTGGTATTACTTTTAAATTATCAGAAGAATTATTGGGAGAAAAATTATCACCCATGTTAAGAGATAGTTTTTTAGAATTAACAGCTTTAGCAACCATCTCTGATATGATGCCTGAGGTGGGAGAAAATGAAGAATGGATTAAGGAGGGATTGGAAAAAATAGAATATAGTCAAAGACCAGCAATCAGAGCAATATTTTCAATTCTTAATCCAATGGATTTTGGATCAAAAAGAGATATGGTTTCAAAGATTAATAGCGCCTTAAACTCTGCAACGATTGAAAACCACATTCCTAAACCTTATTTATTTTTAATTGAGTCTGATTTTGATAAAGCTAAACAAGTTGCCCAAGAATTATTTTTAGAAAGTCACGAAAAGCAAAGAGAGATAGCAGTAATAACTAACGATTTAATAGAAAAGATTTCAATGAGCAATAACTCCAGTATTATTTTTGAGGGTTCTCATTTATGGGAGCCAGAATATTTAGGAGCAGCTGCTTCTCGTTTATGCAACTATTTTGAAAAGCCAGTTTTTCTTTATAAAAAAGGAGAGGAATTAAGTAGAGGAACAGTGAGGGTTCCTAAGGGAATGGATGCAGTTCAAGCTATGGAAAGCTGTAAGGAATTATTAGTGACTTTTGGAGGGCATCCTCCCGCAGCTGGATTTACAGTAAACAATAGCAATATTTTTAAATTTGAAGAATGTTTAAAAAAGTATTTTAATTGATATAAAGGAGTAATATTTTATACTAGGAGGCATATTGCCTCCTTTTTGTTTGGATGGTATAATATATTTTCCTAAGTTTTAAAACCTATGGATTTTAAACTAAAAGGGGAAATGAAACCAAAAGGAGACCAGCCTCAAGCTATTGAAAAGTTAGTTCAAGGCTTAAAACAGGGAATGGGAAAACAAACATTGCTTGGAGTTACTGGGTCTGGTAAGACTTTTACCATAGCGAATGTAATAGATAAGGTGCAGAAGCCGACACTGGTAATTTCGCATAACAAAACTTTGGCTGCTCAATTATGTAATGAGTTTAGGGAATTCTTTCCAGATAATGCGGTTGAATATTTTGTATCTTATTATGACTACTATCAGCCAGAAACATATATGGTTCATACAGATACGTATATAGAAAAAGAAGCCCAGATTAATGAAGAGATAGATAGATTAAGACATGCTTGCACTCAAGCATTAATGACCAGAAAAGACGTTATTATCGTTTGTTCTGTTTCTTGCATCTATGGATTAGGTTCTCCCGATGAATACAAGAAAGTAATGCATATTTTTAAAAAAGGAGAAAAGATTAGTCGCAAAGAAGTGGTCAGGAAATTAATTGATTTGCAGTTTGAAAGAACCAATGAAGATTTATTTTTGGGAAAATTTAGATTAAGAGGTCAGGTTTTAGAAATAATGCCAGTAAGCCAAAAAGTAATATATCGAATGAGTATTTCCGATAAAATCGATTCAATAGAATTAATCGACCCGATTAGAAGGAATGTTTTGGAAGAAGTTGATGAGATTTCTTTATTTGCCGCCAAGCACTATGTCTTAAATGACGAAACAAAAAAAGAAGCTTTAAAAGAAATAAGAGAAGAATTAGAAGAAAGGTTAAAGTTTTTTGAACGTGAAGGAAAATTATTGGAACACGAAAGATTGAAAAGAAGAGTCAATTATGATCTAGAGATGATTGAGAATATCGGTTATTGCCAAGGGATAGAAAACTATTCAAGACATTTTGATGGAAGAAAATTAGGACAGCCTCCCTTTACTCTGATAGATTATTTCAAAGCAGCCGATCCTGATTTTTTAACTGTTATCGATGAATCGCACGTTACTGTTCCTCAAATTGGGGGAATGTATTTTGGTGACAAATCAAGAAAGAAGTCTTTAATTGATTATGGTTTTCGTTTGGAGAGCGCATATGATAACCGACCATTGCAGTATTCTGAATTCGAAGCATTAACTAAAAGAAAGATATATGTTTCAGCGACACCAAAAGAAGAAGAACTGAGTCAAAGCGAACAAATAGTTGAACAGATAGTCAGACCAACTGGATTGATTGACCCAGAGGTTATCATTAGGCCGATTACAGCCAAAGGAGGTGATTCTCAGATAGATGACTTGATTAAAAGAATAGAAGATCAAGTTTCCATAAAAGAAAGAACTTTGGTCACTACTCTAACCAAGAGAATGGCTGAAGATTTAACAGATTATCTAGAAAAGAAAAAAATTAAAGTTAAGTATTTACATAGCGATATTAAAACATTAGAAAGAATTGACACAATTACCGAACTAAGAAGAGGAAGCATTGATGTTATTGTTGGAGTCAACCTATTAAGAGAAGGATTGGATATTCCTGAGGTTTCTTTGGTGGCAGTTCTTGATGCTGACAAAGAAGGATTTTTAAGAAACGAAACTAGTTTAATTCAAACTATTGGACGTGCGGCTAGAAATGTTAATGGTCGTGTTGTTTTGTATGCTGACAATATTACCAAATCAATTGAGAAAGCGGTTAGTGAAACCGCCAGAAGAAGAGAGATTCAATTAGAGTATAATAAGGAATATGGAATTACTCCAAAAACTATCGAAAAGAGCATTAAGAATATTTTAGAACAGTTTGGTCTTACTTCAAAACAATTAAAGTCCAAGAAACGTAATCAAAAAATATTAGAGATGGATTTAGAGGGAGATGCTAGATCAATAAAAGAGATACTGAAAGATAAGAAGCTTAAAATGAAGGAAGCGGCTGATAAATTGGAATTTGAATTGGCAGCCATCTTAAGGGATGAAATTAATCAATTGGAGAAAGAGGTAAAAAAAAAATAATATGCAGGATAAAATAATAATCAAAGGAGCAAGAGAACATAATTTAAAGAATGTTTCTCTGGAATTGCCCCGAAATAAAATGGTTGTGTTCACCGGATTGTCGGGTTCGGGAAAATCAAGCTTGGCTTTTGATACAATTTTTGCTGAAGGACAGAGAAGGTATATTGAATCTTTATCCTCATATGCTAGGCAGTTTTTAGGAGGAATGCAAAAACCAGACGTTGATGAAATAGAAGGATTGTCTCCAGCTATTTCAATTAGTCAGAAAGCTCATAGTAGTAATCCGCGTTCCACTGTTTCGACTATCACTGAGATATATGATTATTTAAGAGTTCTATACGCTAGAATTGGAAAACCTCACTGTCCTAATTGCGGGATTAGTATTGAAAAAATGACGACTGATGAGATATTTAAAAAAACAGAAGAGTTACTCAAAGAAGAGGGACCTTTGTTTATTTTATCTCCAGTAGTAAGAGGAAGAAAGGGAGAATATTTTCAAATGCTTCAGGATACTTACGAAGCTGGTTTTTCTGAAGTGAGAATTGATGGGAAGATAAGAAGTATGAAAGAAAGAATACCTTTAGAAAAAGCAAAGATTCATACTATTGAAATTGTAATTGATAAGATATATTTTTCTAAGATTGATGATGATTTTGAATTTAGATTGAATGAAGCTATTGAAACAGCAATTGATATGTCTGATGGTCTTTGTACGATTATTTTCCCCAATAAAGAAGAAAAGATATTCAGCACGCAATATTCTTGTCCTAAATGCGGATTCAGTTTTCCTGAAATAGAGCCGAGATTATTCAGTTTTAATAGTCCATATGGTGCTTGTCCTGAATGTAATGGATTGGGGACTGAAAATCCTTTTTCAACTAATCCTTGTCCAGTTTGCGAAGGAAAGAGATTAAATAATAATGCTTTATCGATTAAAGTTAATAATAAGAATATTTGGGAGGCAACCAATATGACCGTTGAGAAGGCTTTAGAATTCTTTTCTAAAACAGGAGAAGAGATAAGCAAGAAAGATAAAGAAATTGCTGAGGTTATTTTTAATGAGATAAAGAATAGACTTCAATTTATGATTGACGTTGGTTTGCACTATATCACTCTAAATAGAATGTCCGGAACTTTATCGGGTGGAGAATCGCAAAGAATCCGTTTAGCTTCACAGGTTGGAACTAAATTAGTCGGAGCATTGTATGTTTTGGATGAACCGACCATCGGATTACATCAGAGAGATAATGAAATGTTGGTTAAAACATTAAGAAATCTATGTGATATTGGAAACAGCATTATCGTTGTCGAGCATGATGAAGATACGATTATGACCAGTGATTGGGTTGTTGATTTTGGTCCTCGAGCCGGACAACATGGGGGAGAAATAATGTTTTCTGGTCCTTTAAATAATTTATTGTTAAAAGGAAAAGAGACTTCAAATTGCAAACAATATGGAAGTGCTCAGAAATCTTTAACCGGAAAGTATTTAAGAGGAGAAGAAAAGATAGAAATACCTAAAGAAAAAAGAGGGGTTCACAGTGCTATGCCGAAATTGAAAATTATTGGTGCTACGGAAAATAATTTAAAAAACATTAACGTTGACATTCCTTTGGGCAGGCTAGTTTGCTTGACCGGTGTTTCTGGTTCAGGAAAATCAACCCTAATGAATAATATTATATATAAATACGTAACCGGAAAACTTAATCGTTTTAAAAGGGACATCAAAGTAAAGGAAATTAAAAATATAGAATATTTAAATAGGGTAGTTAGAGTGGATCAGTCTTTGATTGGCCGTTCTTCTCGTTCTAATCCAGCTACCTATACTAAGGTTTATGACGAGATAAGAAATTTATTTTCTGTAACTCCCGAAGCAAGAATGAAAGGATATAAGCCGGGAAGGTTCAGTTTTAATCGTCCAGGAGGAAGATGTGAGAATTGTGAAGGAAAGGGAACCTTGGAAATAGAAATGCATTTTTTGCCTAACGTTGAAGTGGTTTGTGATGTTTGCAAGGGACGTAGATTTAATAAAGAAACTTTAGATATTCACTATAAGGAAAAGAATATTTCAGATGTTTTAAACATGACCATTGAAGAAGCGGTAGAATTCTTTAAGGATATTCCTTTTATTTACGACAAACTTAAAGTTTTAAATGAGGTTGGTTTAGGATATTTAACTTTAGGTCAGCCAGCAACAACTTTGTCGGGCGGAGAATCGCAAAGAATAAAATTAAGTAGAGAATTATCAAAACAAGGAACAGTTAAAACATTGTACTTATTAGATGAACCGACAACCGGGCTTCATTATGACGATATTAAAAAATTAATGATTCTTTTGCAGAAATTAGTTTCTCAAGGAAACACAGTGATGGTGATTGAGCACAATTTAGATTTTATCAAGTGTGCTGATTGGATTATTGATTTGGGACCTGAAGGTGGGGATGAAGGAGGAAAAGTAGTGGGAGAGGGAACTCCCGAAGAATTATCCAAGATGCCGACTTGGACTGGTAAATATTTAAAGAGAGTTTTTAAAAATGTCTAATTGGCAAAACAAAATTAAAAAAATACCAGAAACTCCCGGGATTTATCTTTTTTATAAAGGAAAAGAGCTTGTTTATATTGGCAAAGCTACTTCTTTGAGAAATAGAGTTAAAAGTTATTTAAATCCCAAGACATTACGTCCAATAGAGGTTTTAATGAAGAATGTGAGTGATGTTAAATGGAAAACAACAGATTCAGTTTTGGAGGCTGTTATTCTCGAGGCTAACTACATTAAGGAATTTAAGCCAAAATACAACGTCAAAGAAAAGGATGATAAGAGTTGGAACTTTTTTGCCATAACCAAGGAAGAATTTCCTAAGTTGATTGCAGTCAGAGAACATAATTTAAAAAAAGAAAATTATTTGTATACCTTTGGACCTTACGCCGAAATGAAGACTGCACAGATTTTAAAACTTCTTCACTTTTTATTTAAAGTTTCGAGATGTAATTCTAGTCAAAAAAAACCTTGTTTTGATTATCATTTGAATAATTGTTTGGGAGTTTGCACAGGAGAAATATCTGCTCGTGAATACAAAGAAAAAGTCATTAAACCTTTAGTGGTATTTTTGAGGGGAAAGAAAAAGAGATTAATATCTTCTCTGGAGAAAAAAATGAGAGAAGCCTCAAAAAAAGAAGACTTTGAAGAAGCTAAAAGATTAAGAGATCAGATTTTTTCATTGAATAAAATAAGGGATTTTGCCTTGCTTGATAAGAGTTTTTTGATTAGTGAAAAAAAGGAAGAAAAATCTTTAAGAATCGAAGGCTATGATATTTCTAATTTAGGGAGCGAAGCAATGGTTGGAAGCATGGTCGTTTTTAATGAGTCCGGACCATTGAAGAGCGAATACAAGAAATTCAAGATAAAAAGCGTTTTCGGACAAAGCGATGTGGATTGTTTAAAAGAAATTTTAGAAAGGAGGTTAAAACATTCTGAATGGCCGATGCCAGATTTAATTTTAGTTGATGGAGGAAAACCTCAAGTCAATGCAATTAATAATATTTTAAAGAATAATAATTTAGATATTGATGTGGTTGGCATTGCCAAAGGGCCGGAAAGGAAAAAGAACGAATTCTTTTTTAATAAAAATAATAAATTTATTTTAAATAACGAAAATCTTTTAATTAGAGTAAGAGATGAGGCTCATCGATTTGCTATTAACTATCAAAGAGAACTGAAAAGACGTAGCTTGACTTCTTGATTGTCTTTGATAATGTGTGATTACCACAATTAAAGTGGCAGTACATTGGTGATAATAATGTTCGGTCTTAGTAAAGATAGCAGATCGCTATATGAAATGGGTTTTATGCCCAACGCAGATCCAGCTCTGTCGTTCAGAATCCGCAAAGACTTAACAGAGTCTTTAAATATTAACCAGAGTCCGGTTGCAGAAAAAATAAAGCAATTTGATTTCCAAAGCTTTTCTGGCTTTGATGAAAATTTCGGATTTGATGGTGCCTTTCAAAAGAACGAGGAACGGCAAGAAGATATTAAATATATCATTCCTATTCCCAAGGCATCAAAAATTCACGTTCCATCGTGGAAATCTATTCATGCAGTTGTTCAAAGCATTGCTTTGTTCACCGAACTTGCTCGTTCTTCTTATAGAGAAGGCGGCTTCCGTGAAAAGAAACAACTTATTTCTTTATATGTTGTTGCCAATCATGAGCGTGGATTGTATGCCGTCGCCGGTGACTATTCACCCACTTTTTGCGATTGGCTTAATGACATCGCTTCAAGAGATGATTTTGAAAACGCCGAAAGAGCGATGGAGCAAACCTATTCCTATATCTGGAACAGGCCCAGGAGTGGAATTTTCCAAGTCTATCCTCACGAAGAAGGAGGGTTGACTCTTCAGTGCCCATCGCATTGTGTCGTTTATCCCAGATCGTCAAGGGTGGGACATAGAGGAGTAGAATTCGACTCAAGTGAAGTACGTCACGGAGCTGAAGTCCTGGTTCCTCTTTCCGGTCTCTTTGCTCTCTGTGAAATAGCAGGAAGAGATATATACGGTTCCTCATATTGAGGAACTCTTTTTATAGAGATTGAAAATTATCGTTAATGGTAATATGATTAGGAAAAAGATATGGAAAAACAAATTAAAGAAATAGAGCTTTTGGCTCCGGCCAAGAATCTAAATACGGGAATAGCTGCTATTAATGCTGGTGCTGATGCAGTATATATCGGAGCTCCTAAGTTTGGAGCTCGTGCAGCTGCTTCTAATTCTTTAGAGGAAATAGAAAAATTAATAGATTACGCTCATCAATTTAGAGTTAAGGTTTATATTACTTTAAACACTATTTTGTTTGATAATGAATTAAAGGAAGCTAATGATTTAATTTGGAGTCTTTATAATCTAAAAGTTGATGGAATAATAATTCAAGACATGGGAATATTGGAGATGGATTTGCCTCCAGTTACTTTAATTGCTAGCACGCAAACCGATAATTATTCTTTAGAGAGGATAAAGTTTTTAGAAGATATTGGATTTAAAAGAATAATTTTAGCTAGAGAGCTTTCTTTAGAACAGATTAAAGAAATAAGAGATAACACTAATTTAGAATTAGAATCGTTTGTTCATGGAGCTCTTTGTGTGAGCTTTTCTGGCCGATGTTATTTAAGTTCATATTTAAGCGGAAGAAGCGCTAATCGAGGCGAATGCATCCAGGCTTGTCGTTTACCGTATACCTTAGTTGATGGAGAAAACAATGTTATTGCTAAAAATAAACCCCTCCTTTGTTTAAAGGATTTTAATCTTTCTAATAATCTTGAAGAATTGATAGATGCTGGTATTACTTCATTTAAAATAGAAGGAAGACTTAAAGACGAAGATTATGTTTCTAATGTTGTGGCTTATTACAATAAGAAACTGAATAGTATTAAGAAGATAAAAAGAACCTCTACTGGTATTGTTTCCTTGGGATTTGAACCTGACTTAGAAAAGACATTTCATCGAACCTATACAATATATTTTTTAAAAGGAAGACAAAAAGACATCCTTTCTTCTTCTCCTAAATCAATTGGAAAATTATTGGGAAGGGTAAAAGATGTTTTGAATGATTACTTTATTTTAGAGAATGATGTTGAGATAAACAACGGAGACGGACTTTGCTATTTTGATAAATTCGGTAATCTTATCGGGAGCAACGTGAATGTTGTTTTGGGAAATAAGATATTTTTAAATGATATGTCGGGGATTATTAAAGGACTTGATATATATCGTAATACTGATACAAAGTTTTTAAAAAGCATAAAAGCAGAAAGAAAAATACCTTTATCTTTTTCATTTAAAGAAAATAGCAAAGGATTCTCTCTAGTTGTTAAGGATGATGATGGTAATCAAGGAATTGGTGAAATTAAGATTAATAAACAAGAAGCAGAAAAGAAAGAGAAAGCCATAGAGAACGTAATCAATCAATTAGGAAAATTAGGAGAAACCATTTATACAATTAAAGAAATTAATATTAAATGGAAAAAACCATATTTTATTCCAATATCACAAATTAATGAAATGAGAAGAGAGGCCATAGATAATCTTTCTTTTGAAAGAAAAAAGAATTACAAGATAGAAGAATTTAAAATTAAAGATAATAATATTCAATTTATAACAAAAAAACTTTCTTATGAATGGAACGTTTCCAACAAATTAGCCGAAAAGTTTTATAAAAAACATGGAGTAGTTGATATTGAACCGGCTTTTGAAATTAAAAAAAGAGACAAGGTAATGACCACTAAGCATTGTTTAAAGAACTATTTCGGTTTTTGTCCTAAAGACCACAAGATAATCAAAGAACCTCTTTATTTAATCAATGAAAAGGGTCAAAAGTTCCTCCTTAAGTTTAATTGTATTAGTTGCCAGATGGAAGTTATTGTTGTTGAAAAATAAGCCTTAAAATGGTATTGTTGTAATACATAATAAAAAATACGAAAATGAAATATAAATTTAAACCCAATTTTAAATCAAAAAAAACATGGATTATAATAGCAGTAATAGCTCTGGTTTTGATTATTGCTTTTTCCTTTCTGTTTAGCGAAAAAAAGGCTTCAAAATATGAAACAGTTAAGGTGGTAAGAGGAGAATTAGTTCAAACAGTTGATGCTACGGGAAAGGTAGAATCAGCCAACGATTTATCTCTTCATTTTGATGGAGTGGGAATAGTTGAGAATGTTAAAGTAAAAGAAGGTGATACTGTAAGGGCTGGGCAGTGGTTGGCTAATTTATCTTTATCTCAATTAAATGCTGCTGTCGCTCAGGCTCAAGCTTCTTTAGATCAGAAATTGGCAGGAGCAACTAATGAACAGATAAATGTAGCTCAAAAGCAAGTTGAATCGGCACAGCTTGCTTTAAATAAAGCAGAAGAGACATTAAATGATACTAAGGTTTTAACTGATAAGAATTTAGCTGCTAAATATTCATATGCTTTGAACGTTTTAGATGATACCTATATTAAAATGTATAATGCTTATACAGTCGTTGACGGAATAAAGGATAACTATTTTGAGAGTAATGATCAAGAAGGTCTAACTGTAAGAAACAATGAAGAATATCAAATAAAGAGACCTAAAGATGAAACTAAAACATATATTGATACTGCTAAGACTACTGGAAAAACAGAAGATATTGATGGAGCAATTTTGAATGCTAAAACGTCTTTAAGTAAGATACTTATTGGTTTAACTGTAATTAGGAGTGTTTGTGATGAATCGACTTATCAAAATAGGGTTACTTCAACTGAAAAATTATCTCTTGATACTCAGAAGTCCTATATTAGTACAGCCCAAACAACAATTTCTTCTTTAGAGAATGAAATTTCTATTTTAAAAACTCAAAATGAAAATAGCTTGAATTCGGCCCAGGCTGCCGTTGATACTGCTAAAGCTGCTCTTGAGTTACAACAAGCTAATTATGATTCTTTGGTAGCCAAACCAAGAGATATTGATATTGCGTATTATCAGGCTGTTTTAAATCAGGCTATTGCTAGTAGGAATAAAGCCATAATTTATGCTCCAATTGAGGGGGTAATAACTAAAGTTAATAAGAAAAAAGGGGAATTGATTTCTTCATCTGAAACAATGATAGAACTTCTTTCTCCTCATTATGAAATTCAAGTTGATATTCCCGAAACAGATGTTGTTAAGTTAAAAACAGGAAATGATACCACCATTACTTTAGATGCATTAGGTAGCGATATTAAGTTTACAGGAAGCATTTTATCAATTGACCCTGCTTCAACAGACATTCAAGATGTTGTTTATTATAAAGTAAAGGTTGGTATTAGTGATGAAAATGCTGAACTATTCAAATCAGGAATGACTGCAGATGTTTTAATTAAAACAGATAGCAGGGATAATGTATTATACATTCCTTATAGAGCTGTATTATCAAGAAGTGATAGTGATGAAAAATATGTAAGAGTTTTAATTAATGGAAAGATTGAAGAAAAAAATGTTCAATTAGGATTAAGGGCTGATAATGGCATGGTAGAAATTTTATCAGGATTATCTGAAGATGAAGAAATAGTATTAAAAATTGGAAAATAACATGTTAATCAGTGTTAAGAATTTACAAAAGGATTTTATTAACGACGATGTCGTTACTTCGGTTTTGAAAGGAGTAACTTTTGACATAGAAAAAGGTGAATTTGTCTCTATAATGGGACCATCTGGTTCTGGAAAATCAACCTTAATGCATATTTTAAGTTTTTTAGACAAAGCAACTGGAGGAACCTATAATTTTGAAACTAGAGATGTTAGCAAGTTAAATGATGATGAATTAGCTGAAATGAGAAGTAAAAAAGTTGGTTTTATATTCCAATCTTTCAATCTTTTAAATAGATCTTCTGTTTTAGAGAATGTAATGCTTCCCTTGGTATATACTGATACATTAAATGACGAAAGAGTTAAGAGAGCTAAAGATTTATTAGAGAAAGTTGGGTTAAGCCATAGACTCAATTATTCTCCTAATAAGCTTTCTGGAGGAGAAAAGCAAAGAGTCGCCATAGCTAGAGCTTTAATTAATTCTCCAGAAGTTATTTTTGCTGACGAGCCTACGGGGAATCTTGATTCTAAATCAGGAGCTCAGGTTATGAAAATTCTTCAAGACTTAAATGATCAGGGTCATACTATTATTTTGGTTACTCACGAAAAAGCAACGGCTGAGCATGCCGAAAGAATAATTCGTATAAAAGATGGAGTTATTCTTGATGATTCAAAGGTTCTTCAAAGGTTAAGAGCCGGGGGAGAGGTGCTTAATAAATAATATGAACATTCTTGAGTCAATAAAAAATTCTTGGCACATGATAGTTCGCAACAAAGTGCGATCCTTTTTGACTATGCTTGGAATTGTTATAGGAATTACCGCAGTAATGATAGTTTTATCTGTCGGAGAAAGTGTTCAAGGACTAATTTTAAACGAAGTAAAAAGCATTGGTTCAAATTTAGTTGGAGTTTTGCCTGGCTATTCAGATGAAAACAGTCCGCCATCTTCTGTTTTTGGAGTTGTTATAACTTCATTAAAGTATGGAGATGGGGAAGCGATATTAAAAGGTAACTATCCACATATAGAATCTTTAGCAATGTATGTTTCAGGAAGCGACATAGTAACAGTAGAAGATAATAAGGTGAGTACTACTTTTTATGGAACGACAGCAAGTTATCTAGATGTTCAGAATTCTTCAATAGAGGAAGGAAGATTCTTCACTGAAGAAGAAGAGGTTGCTAATGCTAGGGTATTAGTTTTAGGTAATCAGATTGCAAAAGACTTATTTGGTGATCAAGATCCAATTGGAAAGAAGATAAAAATTAAAAAAGCTAACTTTACAGTTATAGGTATTTTAAAAAAGAAAGGAGGAAGTTTAATTCAAAATGAAGACGGCAATTTATTTGTTCCAATATCAACAGCTCAAAATATTCTTTTAGGAATTAATCATATTAGTTTCATGAGGGCAAAAATTGATAAAACTGAAAATATAGATGGAGCGATAGAATATATTAAGGATGTTTTGCGTGATAGACACAATATAATTGATTTAAAAGAAGATGATTTTACTGTTAGATCAACAACCCAAGCTTTAGAGACTATTTCTCTTATTACTAATGCTTTAAGATTTTTCTTAGTTGCTATTGCTGCTATTTCTTTAATTGTCGGTGGTTTTGGAATTATGAATATTATGTTAGCCACGGTTCAGGAAAGAACCAAAGAAATTGGTTTAAGAAAAGCAATTGGAGCAAAAAATACTGACATTACAAGGCAATTTTTAATTGAAGCAATGGCAATTACTTTTATTAGTGGAATAATAGGAATAGTAATAGGTTCTCTTATTTTAATTTTAATATCTGTAATTATTAATGCTTTGAATTATCATTGGGATTTAATAATTTCTCCTATTTCAATAATTTTAGGATGTATTGTTTCAATTGGAATCGGTTTAATATTTGGAATTGCTCCAGCTAGAAAAGCCAGTCTTTTAAATCCTATAGAGGCATTAAGATATGAATAAAATATTTATTCAAATTAAATCAGCTTTCTCTAGTCTGATGCGTCAAAGATCAAGAACGACTTTAACTATAATCGCGGTTGCTATTGGTATAGCTTCTTTGATTACTATGATTGCCGCTGGCAATGGTCTTAAGGCTATGGTTTTAAAAGAACTAGAAGCATATGGCTCAGATATGATAAATATTGAGGTGAGGGTGCCGGGAAAAGGAGCGACAGGAAGTTCTACTAGTTTTGCGACAGGGACAACGATTACTACTTTTAAAAATAGCGACGCTGAAAAAATAGGAAAAGTTGATAATGTAGAACTTCTGTATACCTACATTACCGGACAAGAAATTATTAAATATCAAGGAGAAGCTAAAAGCACAATGATTTTTGGCTATGGAGCCAATGCGCCACTAATTGAAAAAATACCAATTGATGTTGGAAGATTTTATAGTGTAGACGAAGAAGAGTCTATATCTTCAGTTATCGTTTTGGGGAGTAAAATTAAAGATGATCTTTTTGGAGATGATGACGCAATAGACAAAACGGTTTACGTAAGAGGTAAGCCATTTAAAGTGGTCGGAGTTCTAAAAGAAAGAGGAGCTACTTTTGGTATGAATATGGACTCTATTGTTTATATTCCTACTTTAACGATGCAGAAAAAACTTCTAGGGACAGATTATATTATTGGTTTATCAGTTAAAGTTAATGATGTTAATAAAATTAATGAAACTAAAGATGAATTAACCATTTTAATGAGAGAATTACATAATATTAATAGTCCAGATGAGGACGATTTTGAAGTTATGACTATGGCTGATGCTCAAACTATGGTAGGAACAGTTTTATCGGCTATTACGATGCTTTTAGCAGTTATAGCAGCAGTATCTTTAGTGGTGGGAGGGGTTGGTATTACAAATATTATGTATGTTTCAGTTATTGAAAGAACTTTTGAAGTTGGATTAAGAAGGGCGGTAGGAGCAAAGAAAAATGATATTCTTTGGCAGTTTTTATTAGAGGCCTCGATATTAACATTCTTAGGAGGATTACTGGGGGTAATTATTGGAATGGGGGTTTCATTTTTAATTTATTACGTTGCTGTATCTTTTGGATTAGATTGGACCTATGCGGTTTCTCCTTTTTCAATTATTTTATCTTTATTGTTTTCGGCCATAATTGGAATGTTTTTTGGAGTTTATCCGGCTCAAAAGGCTGCCAATATGGATCCGATTAATGCTTTGAGACAAGAGTAAATTGACAATATTCTTTAATTTTTGTAGTATCTTTATGGCGTCCTTAAAATTAGCGCCTAGGTGTATACCAATGAACCAAAAGAAAAAAGGGGCTTCATCATCAGAAACCAATAAATGGATTGGTTTTTGGGGTCTTGACTTAATTGCTCAAGACAAGTTTCTTAAGGAACGTTTTGGTAAAGAATTGTTCTCTGATCCTGCGGGTAGATATTTGATTATATCAAATTCGGGGACAAGCAGGGGAACCGTGCTAAATCCGCTACATAGCTCTGGAATGTTATTGTATTTTGGAGATTCAAAAAGTGCTGTGCGGTATGCCATTGCAAGAAGAGAATGGTTTGAAGGCAAAAATATAGCAGTGAGCGATGCTTGTATCGGCAAATTTTGTCCTATAGGCAATTGTTCATGTGCTTCCAAAGATTAAGGATTAATTTCCTTTTTTTAATTGAAAATAAATATTATTCCAGTTATTAAAAATATTAAAGCCGTAGTGTATCTTAATGGTTTTTCTACTTTTTCCATTTTATTAAAAACAATATCTATCTTTTCAGTATTATAACTTAAAAAGAAAGAGAGTATGATAATTGGAAGACTAGCTCCGATAGCAAAAAAGGGAGGGAGAAGTAATCCAACAGCAGATTTTATCGTTAGTGGAATCAATATTCCAAAAAAGAGGGCAGCGCTATGTGGGCAAAAAGCCAAAGATAATATCGCTCCCAAAGAAAAAGAACCAAAATAACCCCGAGAAGGGATATTTTTTATTTCCTTTTCATTTTCATCATCTTTATTAGCCAAAATAAACATTGTTATTCCAGAAATAATTAAAATTATTCCAGCAATTATTTCTCCGTATTTGGTCAAGAAAGAAAAATGAAAAGAAGACAATCCGAAATAAACAAGAAGCGCTATTATAGTATAACTTAAAATTCTTCCTAAGGAATAAAATAATCCGTGCATGATTATGCTTTTCTTTTTCGAGTTTTTAGAAATATAGGTAATAGCCGCTAAATTAGCCATTAAAGGGCAAATATCTATGTTTATTAATATTCCCATTAAGATAGCGGTTAAAAATTGTTCAATCATGTTTTGATTATATCCTAAGTTTAAAATATTAGGAAGTTGTCTTAATATTTGTTTTGTATTAAGATGTATGTATGGAGACATTATTAAGGCCTAAAATATTAACACTTTGTCTTGTTAAAAAGAATGAAATGATTCTTTTGGGAATGAAGAAACGAGGATTTGGTGAGGGTAGATGGAATGGATTTGGCGGAAAGGTAGAAGAAGGAGAAACCATTATCGAAGCTGCAATAAGAGAAATGAAGGAAGAGTCTGGGCTAAAAGTAGAAGAATTGGAAGAAAAAGGAATACTTCTTTTTAAATTTTTAGATACGGGAAAATTTCTAGAGGTTCACGTTTTTGATGTTTTAAAATATAGTGGAGAAATGACAGAAACAGAAGAGATGAATCCTAAATGGTTTAATGTGGAAGAAATTCCTTTTGAAAAAATGTGGGCTGATGATATTTATTGGATGCCATTATTTTTGAATGGAGATAAATTTAATGGAGAGTTTGTTTTTGAAGATAATGATAAATTATTAAATTATAATCTTAAAACAATATGATAACAAAAAACAAGCAATCAATCATTGGAGTAATAATACTCTTAATAATCGGAGCGTGTTTTTTGGTAGAGTACTTTTTAATAAATAAAGAAAAAGTTATTAATAATCAAGGGATAGAAATAAGTAATATTATGGAGGGAAAGATTGTTAAGTCGCCTCTATTTATTGAAGGAGTTGCTACTGGAGGAAAATGGGGAGGTTTTGAAGGTCAGGTGGGAAGAGTTGAATTAGTTGAACCAGATGGAACAATATTGGGCACCGCTCCTTTAATTACTACTTCTGATTATACTAAATTTCCTACTAACTTTGAGGCAAATTTAAGTTTTGTTTCTTCTAAGACAGAAGAGGCATCCCTTGTCTTTTATAATGAAAATCCAAGCGGATTACCAGAAAGGTCTGAAACGTTTTCTATTTCAATTAAACTTTCTCAAGAAAAAACTAAAGTTACCTTATATTTTGGAAAACAAGGAGAAAGCGATGATTGTAAAAGTTTGTTTCCAGTAGAAAGAGAAATTATTAAAACAGAGGGAATTGCTAGGGCAACCATAGAGGAATTATTAAAGGGACTGACTCAAGAAGAGAAAGAAGCGGGATATTTTACTACTATCAACGAAGGAGTGAAAATTAATAGCCTAATAATTACTGATGGAACAGCGAAAATAGACTTTGATGAAACATTAGAAAAAGGAGTTGGAGGCTCATGTCGAGTACTAGCAATTAGAGAACAAATCAAACAAACTTTGATGCAGTTTTCTTCAGTTAAAAAAGTAATAATTAGTATAGACGGAAGAACAGAAGATATTCTTCAGCCATAAATAAAAAAACATGATTGAGGCAAATAAGGGAACCTCTTTGGTTATCATAATTTTGAGCGTGATAGTATTACTGATCATCAGCCTTTTTGTTTATTGGGAATTTTTTTCTTCCGCGGGAGAAAATGATAATATTAATTTTTTCAAGGAAGGAAATATTATTATCAATAATCCTGGTTTTATCAAAGATATTTGGTATTTATCGTATGAGACTAAAAATTCTTCAATTAATACCGCAAAGTTGTTTTTTAATAAAGACAGTGTTTGTAAAAATAAAACAGACTCATGTTTAGATTTGGCTGCCGGAGAAAGCGTGGAAGTTAAAGGGGTAGAAAAAAATGGAGATGTTTTAGTTAAAGAGCTTAAATTGATAGAAATATTAAATTGAATTTATCTTTTGTGGATAATTTTATTGCTAATAAAAATATGGCAAGGTAAAATATTATTAGCACGTCAAAGGTCGTTTAATAAACCAAAAAAATAAAATGAAAAAACTAAACACTATAGGTTTAATTGCTCTAACACTAGTAATTATTGGAGGATTAAACTGGGGCTTGGTTGGTTTCTTTAGTTTTAATTTAGTTACAGCATTATTCGGAAGCGCATCTATGCTATCTAGTATAGTGTATGATTTAGTCGGATTATCAGCAATATATCTAATCTTTGCTTACTTTATGGGTAAAGAGTAATCATAATGGTAAGAAATCGCTTTGGCGATTTTTTACTTTTGTGCTTTATGGTATAATAGATAATAATAGTTTAAAAATTTTAATATGACCAATACAAAAAAACTTTATCGTTCAAATACTAATAGTATTATTTTTGGAGTTTGTGGGGGTCTAGGCGAATATTTTGAAGTAGATCCTTTAATTTTTAGAATATTATTCATTCTTTTAACTTTTACGGGGGGTTCAGGAATCATCATTTATTTAATTTTAGCCATAATGATTCCTGATAGTGAAGGAAAAATCAATAAGAACATGGGAGAGGTAGTCAGCGGAACGCAGGAGAAGACTCAACAGCTTGCCGAAGAAATTAAAAAAAATAGAAATTGGATTGTGAATATTAAAAATATTATAGGGTTGATTATTATTTTCGTAGGATTAGACATTCTTTTTGAGCAGATTTTTGATTTTAATCCATTCTCAATTGTTAATTGGGGAATTGTTTGGGCGTTAATTATAATTTTGATTGGGTTAAGAATTATTTTTAATAGGAAAGAATAATAATGAAAATATCTTTTGATGGTGCCTGTCGAGAGGTAACCGGTTCATGCATATTAATTGAGTCTGGTGAAACTAAATTTTTAGTTGATTGTGGGATGTTTCAAGGAGCCGATTCTAATAAAAATTTAGAAGCTTTTTCTTTTGATCCGAGACAAATAGATTTTGTTCTTTTGACACATGCTCACCTAGATCACTGTGGAAGATTGCCTAAGCTTTTTGCTGATGGATTTTGCGGTAGAATATATTCTACTGCTCCAACTAGAGATTTAACAGAAATAATACTTTCAGATGCGCTTAAGGTTGCTCGAATTGAAGGAATTCCTTTTTGTGCTCCTTTTTGTACAGAAAATGATATTTCCTCGTTGATAAACTTTTATACTTGTTTAAAGTATGGGGAAGAAAGAAACATTAATGAAAATATAAGAATAAAGATGAGAGATTCTGGGCATATTTTAGGATCATCTATCTTTGAGGTTTGGATAAATGATCAAGGAAAAGAAAAGAAACTTGTTTTTTCGGGAGACTTAGGTAATCCTCCAGCCCCGATTGTTAACGATCCAGAGTTTATATCTGGAGCAGATGTTGTTTTTGTAGAATCTACCTATGGAGACAGATTGCATGATTCTAAGGAAAAAGGAATAGAATTGTTGAGGCAGAAAATTCAAGAAACAATTAAAAAGGGAGGAGTATTAATGATTCCAGTTTTTGCATTAGAAAGAACTCAGGAATTACTTTATATATTGAATGATTTTATAGAAAATAAAAAAATAGGAAATATATCAATATTTTTGGATAGTCCTTTAGCTATAAAAGCTACGGGAATATATAAACATTATGCTGATTTTTATGATAAAGAATCAAAAGAGTTAATCTCTAAAGGAGATGATTTATTTAATTTTAAAGGATTAGAAATAATTAAAAATGAGGCTCAAACTGGGAAAGTTGATAAAGCAATGCCACCTAAAATAATTCTTGCTGGAAGCGGAATGTTTGAGGGAGGTAAAATTAAAAGTTATTTAAAAAAATATTTAGGTAATTCTATAAACACTTTACTAATAATTTCTTTCCAATCGAAAGGATCATTAGGAATTAATCTTTTGCAGGGAGGAGAATTTGTTGAAATAGATGGAACAAGAATAAAAGTTTTGGCACAGGTAGCAAGTATTTTTTCCTTTTCTTCGCATGGAGATAGAGCATTTTTGTTTAATTGGATAGAAACAATTAATAAACCATTTCCTAAAAAAATATTTATAATTCACGGAGAAGAGGAAGCTAGCCTATCTTTAGCTCAGGCTTTAGATGGTGTGAGCAGAGGAGATTTAATAGTTCCTAAATATAAAGAAGTTTATGAGGCGTAGCTTTACAAAATATTTAATAATGTTATTATTTAAATATAATAATAAATAAAAAAATATGGAAATCTTAGAGAAGAGTCTAATTAAAACTTCGATAATCTTAGGAATTTTTCTAATTATTGGAGTTAGTATAATTTCGTATTCTTTATATCAAATCAAAGCAGCAGATAATGCATTAAGTGTAACTGGTTCAGCTAAACAATCTGTTACAGCAGATATTGTTAAGTGGAATGGTAGTTTCTCAAGAACCGTTTATTCTTCTGGCTTGAAGACTGGTTATGCTCAAATGAAAGATGACGAAGTCATAGTAACAAAGTTTTTAAAAGATAGTGGAATTACTGATGCTGAATTGACCATTTCTCCCGTATCAATGCAAGAGCAGTATGATTATAATAAAAGTGCTGGAGCTCCAACCGAATATGCATTAATTCAAAACGTAACCGTTCAATCGTCAGATATTCAAAAAGTACAGACGATTTCAAAAAACATTCAAACTATTATTGATCAAGGGGTTATTTTTTCCGCCTATTCTCCTGAATATTATTATAGTAAACTTCCCGAAATGAGGGTAACGCTTTTGCCCGAAGCGATGAAAGATGCTCAAGCAAGAGCCGAAAGTATTGCAAAGAGTACTGGAAAGAAGGTCGGAACCTTAAAATCTGCTAGTATGGGCGTGGTCCAAGTGATGCAGCCTAATTCGATTGACATTTCTGATTATGGGAATTATGATACCTCTACTGTAGATAAACAGATTATGATTACCGTCAAAGCTTCATTTTCGTTAAAGTAAATCTTTAAGTTAAAGTATAAGGCTAGGGCGACCTAGCCTTTTGATTTTTTAAATCGACATGGAAGAAAGAAAAAGAAAAATCAATGAAGAATCAATATGGAAACAGTTTTTCAAATTGTCTATTCCTATTGCCATCGCTAATTTTTTGCAATCAGCATATTCTATTACTGATGCTTTTTGGTTGGGAAGATTGAACTCAGAAAGTTTAGCAGCCGTTTCTATTTGTTCCTCAATAGTTTTTCTTGTTATTTCTTTAGGGGCAGGATTATTTATTTCAGGAACCGTTTTAATTTCTCACCATAAAGGAAGAGAAGATCATGAGAAGATAAATTTAATTTCGGCTCAGTTGATTTTATTAATGATTATCGTTTCTTTATTGCTATCAATTTTAGGATATTTTATTTCTCCTTTTTTGGTCAAAATGATTGGAGCCGAACAGCTTATTCCTTTTGGCATTATTTCCTATTTGCAGCTTTTTTTTGTTAGCACTATTTTTATTTTCGCTTTTGCTCTTTATCAATCATTAATGAGGGCAATGGGAGATGTAAAAACTCCAATGTATATTATATTAATTACAGTTCTTATTAATTTTTTGATAGATCCTATTTTTATTTTTGGTTTTGGTTTTATTCCTCAAATGGGAACTGAAGGAGCGGCACTAGCAACAATTTTTTGTGAAGTAATTAATACTATAATAGCTGGATATATTATTTTAAAAGGAAAAAGCGGAATTGTTTTAAAGAAAGAAAATTTTAAGATTAATCTAAGAATGGTAAAAAAGATATTAAAAGTTGGAATTCCTAGCTCTATGGAACAATTTTCTCGATCAATGGGATTTGTGTTTATTACGTTTATGGTTGCTAAATTAGGAACAACTAGTATTGCCGCTTATGGTATTGGGGGAGAAATATTAGGCTTAGTTATGGTTGTTTCAATGTCATTTATGATGGCCACCTCAGTCATGGTGGGAAGAAGTATTGGTTATGGTAATTTTGAAAGAGCAGAATTTATCACTAAATCAGTAGCTAAAATGTCATTTTTGGTTATGACTTTTTTAGGAATATTATCGTTTTGTTTTGCCAGAGAGATTTCAATTCTTTTTGTTCCTAACGATTCAGCTGTTATAACCGAGAGCGTTATTTATCTTAGAACCATATCGCTATTCTTCGGATTTTTAAGCTTACAGCAGATATTTAATGGAACATTTAATGGAGCGGGGGATACAAAAATTTCTATGTTTTTAGCTGTTATTTCTCTTTGGGTCTTAAGAATACCAATGGCTTTCTTTTTATCGGGTATTTTAGGATTTGTGGGAATTTGTTTATCTTTCCCAATAGCAAATACGATAGCAGTTGCTATCGGTTACTTTGTTTTTATTAATGGTAAATGGAAAGAAAGAGGCTTAACTCATTTTTAGTTTTTCTTTCTTTTTTCGTTTAAGAGATAGATTGATTTAATAGAGATATCAGAAATATTTTTGATATTTTTGATAGGATTTTCTTTAGCTTTCTTGATGGCATATTTAATAAAATTTACTCTTTTTGAAGTTAATAATTCACAAAATCCTTTTCCTTTAATTTTTTTCCCATACATCTCTCCCTCTATTCCTATCCCGCCCTCCCAATAGTTAATTGTTTCAAACATCATTTCTTGATCATTTTTAAAGGGAATTGTTTTTAATTCCAAACCAAAGTCCGGTATTTTAATTTCGTATTCTAAGCAATATTCGTTTCCTGTTGTTTTATTTTTATAATTTATTTTTTTAGGGATTATTTCAACATTATTCGTTGTTTTAATATCATTGTTTTTATTAATCATGCTGGCATGGCTTGTTTTTATTTTGTCTCCGTAAACAAAACAGATAATATCACAGCCATTATTTAATTGCATGGAGAACCATCTCCACTTATCATCATTAGTTAATGGAGTTTGAGCCCATTGGTGATCCATCCACGATAGTCCATTAACAGGAATCCATTTATTCTTTTGTTTTATAATTCCAGACGTTTTAAGGCTTGTTAAAGAATAATAATAAGTTGTTTTAACTTCTAAATTTAAAAAGCCATTTTTGTTTAATAAAAGGGGTTTTTTCTGTGATTCTAAAGTAAGGTCGATAAAGTCATTGACTATGTGATATTTGAAGGGAGATGTTTCTTCGATTAAGCAAGAATTATCATAATTAACCCAGAGAAGAGGTTTGGTAAAACTATTTTTATCAACAATAGATATAGGATTAGTTACGCTTTCAAAATTATTTTTATTATCACTTAATAAGTAGTGAGAGAAAAATAGCTGACTCATTACGTTATTTTTTAAGAAGGGAATATTAATTTTTTTTGGGTCAGCAGCAAAAAGACAGTTCATATATGAAAAAGTTTGCCCATCTTTTGATTCAAGGTTTCCATTAAAATACCACCATTCAATAATGTGGTTATGTTTTTGTTCATCCTTGGGAAATTCAATAGGGAAGAATTTTTCTTTATATATTTTTATTTTTCTTTTCTCCATAAATTAATAAATTCTTTAAAATTTCTGCTTATTAATTTTACGGCAACTTCTCTTGATATTTTTTTTGAATAGTATTTTTTAATGGTTTCAAGGAAAATAGTTCTGCCGATAGCGAATCCGATAATTTCTTTGTTGTGAGCTGCAGCTTTCAGCCATTTTATTACCTTCTTTTTATCTTCTCCTCGTCCCAAGAATATTATTTTACTATCTTTATTTATTGCTTTAATTACTTCTTTCCATTGATTTTTTTCGAATCCTTCTAATTTCCAAATATTAACTTTAATTTTTTCTTTTATTTCATTGATAGCTTCTATCGTTCTCATTACTCTAATGTCTTTATCGTAATTTTCGATATTTAGTTCTTTTTTTACTGGAGGAACCAAAAGTTCTAAAATAACTTTGTAATTTCTTTTTTCGCAAAAAGTATCAATTTTAGAAAGAACCTTTAACTGTTTTTGATTATCTTTTTTGTTTAAAGGATTATATCTGATTAATATTTTTACAAAATCAGGATTGAATTTATCAATATGTTCTTCAAAATTTTTTGGATAATTTAGTTTTAATATTTTTTCGCCACTTTTTTCAACCGGTAGACATATTATAATTTTTCTTTTTCGAGCTTCCCTTAGAATATTTTCGCCATATTCTTCATCAACAAGAATGCCAAATGATTTTCCTTTGTCGATAGCCAGAACAAAACCATCAAAAATTATCTTTTTAAACTCTTTAATTTCATTGATCTGTTCTTTATTGGGTTTTGCTGTTAAGCCAAGAATATCTTTTGAAAAAGAAGAACGATGATCAAACGGTAATATTAATAATTCTTGTTTCATATTTTTATTTAATATACCATTTAAATCATTTCCTCTCAAGGTTTTTTGTGATATAATTGAACCATGAAAGGGAAAATATTATCAATTATTTTTGTAGCGATTTTTTTGTTTTGCGGAAGTCAAGTTTTTAAGCCCGAAACTGCTCCGGCTGATATATCTTCAGTAGTTGAGACTCCAAAGCAGATAGAATACAAACCAGAAAGTCTTTTATTTGTAGGAGACATAATGCTTGATAGGGGGGTTGAAAGATTAATGCAAAAATCATCATTTAGCTATCCCGTAGACCTTATTAAAGACTTTTTGAATAGTTTTGATTTTGTGGTCGGAAACTTGGAAGGACCAATTAATGAAAATCCTAAAGATTTCTCTGATAGTTCTTTGTCTTTTTCTTTTGATAAAAAGAGCATTGAATCATTAAAAACAGGAAATTTTTCTTTGGTTTCTTTGGCTAACAATCATACTCTTAATATGGATTGGGAAGGATTTGATGAGACCAAAAAAATATTAAATGAAAACAATATTGCTTTTACGGGTGATCCAATAGACTGTGATTCTGATTATATTTATCAAAAAGACGGAATTATTTATTATGGAATAAATGTTACTTTTTCTAATAACTGTTCCGATAAAGAGATAGCTAAGCAGATTAAAGATATTAGATCTTATAATCCAGAAACATTTTTAGTTGTTTTAATCCATTGGGGGACAGAATATAAAACAGTTGATTCTAAGGGGCAAGAAAATTTGGCTCATATAATGATTGATGCTGGAGCCGATTTAATTATTGGTAGTCATCCTCATGTCGTTCAAAATATTGAACAGTACAATAACAAATTGATATTTTATTCTTTGGGTAATTTTATCTTTGATCAATATTTTTCCAAAGACACACAAGAAGGATTAGGTGTGGGAGTAGAAATATACAAGGACAAAAAAGTTTATACTCTCTATCCGATCATAAATAAATCATCTCAACCTAAATTAATGGAAGAACAAGATAAAATAGATTTCTTAAATTCTTTAGCCGAAAAATCTAGCGAAGCATTAAGAGAAAATATTAAAAATGGGAAGATAGAAATAAAAAATTAAATAATATGAATAAAAAAATTTTAATAATTGGATTAATTATTCTCTTTATAGTAATTTTTTGTTTTTATAAGGGAGTAAAAATTAAGACCCCCAATCTTTCTGGATTAAATAATTTAGATGCAGCTGCTAATAATTGTAAAGATAAGGGAGGTACTCTTAAGGCAGAACAAAGAGGTGACGGAGAAGATTATAATATTTGTGTCTTTGAAGATAATAAGCAATGTGAAACAAATTCTCTCTTAACCGGAGATTGTCCTATTGGGGGATTAAAAGTAGTTGGATACATTACAAAAGCAGCAGTATATTGTGCTATTTTAGGAGGAAAATATAATAGCACTGGAATGAATAATAATACGGAAGATGGTAATTGTTCTTTTTTTAATGGAAATATTTGTAATGTTTGGGAGTTATATAATGGAAAATGTGAAAAAGGAATAGTTAATGCGATTGTTTACGAAAACCAAGAATTCAATTTTTCATTAACAATACCTAGAGACTGGGAAAATAAATATCAAGTAAAAAAAGAGGACGGTGAAAATGGAATTAGATATATTTCTTTTAATTACGGAGAACCAAATCTTTTTAAGATATCAATAGTTCCTTATTCTTTTTGGGAAAAACAAGATAAAAAAGAAGGAGAGTATTTGGGAAGAAACGATGTAGATGTTTTTGCTTTTATACTTTCAACTGATCCAACAAGAAGTGATAAGCAATGGGGAGAAGACTATTTAAAAATGATTGCTAGAGTAGAAGATATCAAAAGCACTTTTAAAATTACCAGACCATATATATCTTTAGAAAGTCAAAAAGAGTCTGGGAAAAATTATACTATTGAAATAATGTATCCTAATGTTTTAGGAGTTGAAAACGGACAAGTTGACATAGAGATATATAATTTTGTTGAAAAAATTATTTCTTCATTCAAGGAAAAAGTAAGTGCGGCTGATGCTTGGAGCGGAGAGAATTCATTGAAAGTATTTTATGAACCATATGAAATTAATAAAAGTTTTGTAAGTATTAGGTTTGAGGTTTCTGAGTATACTGGCGGTGCTCACCCAATAAGTTCCTCTCAGAGCTTTAATTACGACTTAAAGAATAATAAAATAATTACACTTTCTGATATTTTTGATTCTAATAAGAATTATATAAAGACAATTTCTGAAAAAACAATACAGTATTTATTAAAATTGAACACTGAAAATGAATTTAGCGACGAAGAATGGATAAGAGATGGAGCAGGACCAAAAGAAGATAATTTTAAAACATTTACATTTAGTAAGGATACTATTGTCTTTTATTTTGACCCCTACATAGTTGCTGCTTATACTGCTGGAAGACAGGATGTTATCTTTTCATTTAAGTCGTTAAAAAATATCTTAAGAAATGATGCAGTATCGAATTATGGGCTTAGTGATTAAAATATTTTATTATTATGTCAACATTGTGTAAAAGATGGAAAGGAAATATAATCAAATTATTGAGTAATTATAAAATATGAAGAAAAAAACAAAACAAATCATTTTTCTATTTTCTTTTATAGTCTTGTCTTTATTGACTGGATATCTTGGATCTCAATTAACTGGAGTTTCTATACCCGAAACTTATTTGAATATAAGCGATAAGCCGTCTTTTTTTCCTCCAACCTGGATATTTGCTCCAGTTTGGTCTATTTTATACACTTTAATGGGAATATCAGCTTACTTGTTATGGAGATTAAAAGAAAAACAAAAAGTTAATAAATTATTAATTTTGTTCTTTGCTCAATTGTTTGTTAACTTAATATGGCCAATTATATTTTTTGGTTTAGGACAGTATCTGTGGGCTTTTATTGATATTATAATTTTATTAATTATGATAATTGTCATGGTATTATCTTTTGAAAAGATTTCAAAACTTTCAGCATATCTTCTTCTTCCGTATTTGTTTTGGGTTGGATTTGCATCAATACTTAATTTGGCAATAGTTTTTAATAGATAATATGGTAAAAAATTCAATAATAGAAAAACTTAAGGATTCAGGACTAAGAGGCCGTGGAGGAGGAGGTTTTCCCGTCGGTTTAAAATGGGAATTGGCTAAGAAAGCTAAGGGAAAGACTAAGTATGTAATTTGTAATGCTTCAGAGGGAGAGCCAAATGTTTTTAAAGATGGATATATTTTAAGAAATTATTTAAGTGATGTTATCAATGGAATTATTTTGGCCATGGAAACTATTTCTGCAGAAACTGGATATATTTACATTAATAGTAAATATTTTAAAGAAATGGAAGAGAGTATTAAATTGGCGATTGGGAAAAGAAGAATAATTATTTTTGAAAAAAAGGCTAGGTATATTGGAGGAGAAGAAACAGCTATTTGTGAATCAATAGAAGGTAAGAGAGCCGAACCAAGAAAGAAGCCGCCCTTTTTAACAGATAGTGGATTATTTGATTGTCCAACTTTAATGAATAACGTTGAAACTTTTTATTATGTTTCTAAAATTGTTCAAGGCAAATACGAAAAAAAGAGGTTTTATTCTGTTAATGGAGATGTAGAAAATCCTGGAGTTTATGAACTTCCAGAAGAGATGACAATCTTTGAGGTTTTAAAGAAGACGGGTAATTATCCTTTATTTGATTTTTTTGCTCAAGTTGGAGGGGGGGCGTCTGGAGAGATAATGATTATGGAAGAATTAAACAGACCTGTCTCTGGCGCCGGCTCAATTACAGTTTTTAACAAAAAGAAAACAAACGTTTTTACTTTAATGGAAAAATGGGCTGAATTTTTTCATCTTGGAAATTGCGATAAATGTGTTCCTTGTAGAGAAGGAGCCTATAGGATTTATGAAATGGTCAAAAAGAAAAAGCTCGATTATGATGTTTTAGATGATTTATTTTTGAGCCTTAAAGAGTCAAGTTTTTGTGCTTTAGGAAGGGGAATTCCAACTCCTTTTATATCTTTAATTGAAAAGGTAATTAAAAATGAAAAATATTAAATTTAAAATTAATAATAAGGAGGTTGTCGGAGAGAAAGGAGAAACCATTCTTCAAGTAGCACGAAGAAATAATATTAAGATTCCTGCTGCTTGTTATCACTCCGACTTAAAACCGAAAAGCAGTTGTCGATTGTGTTTAGTTTCAATTAAAGATAGAAAAGGATTATATACTTCTTGTTCTGTTGAGATAGAACCAGGAATGGAGGTTATTACTGATTCTCCAGAAATAAAAAAAATTAGAAAAACTAATTTAGAACTTCTTTTTTCTCAACACATTGAACAATGTCCTACTTGTATTAGGAATTATCATTGTCGACTTCTTTCTTTAGCCAAAGAATGTGGTATAGAAATAACTAGATTTGAAGATAGGAAAAAGTTTTTTCCAAAGTATCAATTTGGACCATCAATTATATTTGATTCTTCAAAATGTATTGATTGCCATAATTGCGTTGAAATGTGCGATAGGCAAGGGGTAAGATTTCTAACTGTAGAAGAGAATAATTCTTTTTGGGAAGTTAGTCCGTCAAAAGAAGAGAATAAAGATTGTATCTATTGTGGCCAATGCTTAGTTCGTTGTCCGAGCGGAGCTTTTGAAGAAGTTGATTCTATTAATAATGTTGAGCGTGCCTTAGATGATAAAAATAAATACGTTGTTTTTCAGTTTGCTCCTTCAATTAGAAGTAGCTTAGGAGAAGAATTTGGAATGGATTATGGAACGGTTGTTACGGGAAAAATGATAGCTGGAATAAGAAAACTAGGAGCAGATAAGGTTTTCGATGTTTCAGTTGGAGCAGATATTACAACGATAGAAGAGGGTGGAGAGCTAATTGAAAGATTGACCAAACAAGAAGGACTGCCGATGTTTACTTCTTGCTGTCCTTCGTGGGTTAAGTTTGTTGAACTTAATTATCCTCAATTCATGAAGAACTTAACAACCGTTAGATCTCCGCAAATAATTTTAGGAGGGTTAACTAAGACTTATTTAGCTGAGAAAGAGAAAATTAATCCTAAAAAGATAGTCGTTGTTTCTGTTATGCCTTGTACTTCAAAGAAATATGAAGCAACAAGAGAAGAACTATTCGTCGATGATTTAAAACCGATAGATTATGTTTTAACAACTAGAGAATTGGGTAAATTATTAAAGAAGAGACAGATAGATATTAATGAGATTAAAGAAGAGGAGCCAGACGCTCCTTGGGATAAATATACCGGTGCAGGAGTTATTTATGGAGCAACAGGAGGAGTGACTGAATCAGCCTTGCGAACTGTTTATGAAAAAGTAACAGGAAAGAAATTAAAGAAAATTGATTTTAAAGAAATAAGAGGAATGCAGGAGTGCAAGGAAGCAAAAATTAAAATAGGAAATATTATTGTTAAGGTGGCAGTTATCAATGGATTAGGAAATGCTAAGAATTTATTAGAGAGATTAAAGGATAATCCTAAATTATATGATTATGTTGAGGTGATGACTTGTCTTGGTGGATGTGTTGGCGGTGGTGGACAACCAACCCCGACGGATAAAGAGATAAGAAAGAAGAGAGCATTAGCTTTGTATGAGGTAGATAAAAAATGGGGATTAAGAATGGCTCATGAGAGTCCAGTGGTAAATCTTCTTTATAAAGATTTCTTTAAGAATAAAAAGAATGTTCATAAAATATGCCATACTCATTATTCTAAAAAAGAAAAGGACAAGATTAAAATAATAAAAGAAAAATAATATGGAACAGACATTATCGTTAGACAAAAAAATAGTATTATCTTTAGTACAATTTTTAGTTTTACTTCTTGTCGTTTGTTTTGCACCATTAATAAATAATCAAATAATAACAGGAACAATAGTTAATGCCTCGCTTTTAATAGCCGTAGTTTTATTAGGAATGAGAGGATCAACCCTACTTTGTTTTTTGCCAAGTGTGATTTCCTTATTATTCGGTTTATTACCTATGGTCATGGCTCCGATGGTTCCCTTTATAATCATTGGAAATGTTTCTTTAGTATATATATTTAATCTATTAAGAAAGAGTAATTTTTTCCTAGGTTTGATTCCAGCAGCACTAGTAAAATTTTCATTTTTATTTTTAGTGAGCAACTTTTTAATTAGTTTCTTTGTTAAGCAAGCCGTTGCTGATAAGATAGCAGTAATGATGAGTTATCCTCAATTGGTTACAGCTTTAATGGGAGGAATTGTTGCTTATTTCATAATCGGTAAAAATTATAAAAATAATAATTAATAAAAATATGACATTTCAAGAATATCAAGAAGAAGCAAGAAAGACAGCTATTTATCCAAACAAAGATAATAATTTTATTTACCCAACGCTTGGTTTAGCTGGAGAAGCAGGAGAAGTGGCTGAAAAGATAAAGAAAGTTATTAGAGATGGTAATGGAATTGTATCGGAAGAAAAAAAGGAAGAAATAACAAAAGAACTAGGAGATGTTTTGTGGTATGTTGCTAATTTGTCAAAAGAATTAGGAATTCTTTTAGAAGATGTTGCCCAAAAGAATCTTGAAAAATTACAGTCAAGACAACAGAGAAATGAACTTCATGGAAGTGGAGATAATAGGTAAATATGAATTTAACGTTAATAGTTGGTCCAATGAAGAGTGGAAAGTCTTTAGAGATGATTAGTCTTTTTAATCACTTACAGTATACGAATATTCCTTTTCAAGTTTATCAGCCAATCAAAGATGTCAGAAACGAAAGTATATGGTCAAGAACCGGACTATCTATTAATTGTAAAAAGATTTCTTCTCTTAATGATATTCTTAATGAAGATGCTAGGGTTGTAGGAATAGATGAGGTTCATATGTTTGATGAGAAAGATGTTGATGCGATTAAAGAGTTGTTAAATAGAGATGTTAAAGTTTTTATTTCTGGATTAGACATGGATTACAAAGGAGAAATGTTCGGGATAGTTAAAAAGTTGATGGAATTAGGTCCCAAAGAAGTTAGGTTTAAAAGATCAGTTTGTGAAGTTTGCAAAGAGCCAAATGCTGTTTATACTTCAATCTTTAAAGATGGTAAAATAATTATTGATGGTGTTCCATCTGTAATTCCTGAAGATGGAACTTATAAATATGTTCCTGTTTGCAGAAAATGTTTTCATAATATAAGAAGTAATTAAAAATATATGGAAAAAAAATCAAATTTTTTTGTAATTAATATAGTAGATAATTATATTAAAGAAGTGAGTGGAAATTGGTGGCTTGTATTCTTGAATGGTTTAGTAGCTATCGCTCTTGGTCTTTCTTTTATGGCTTGGCCAGAAGAAGCTTTAAAAATATTTGCTTACTTTATCGGAGCGATTATTATTCTTTTTGGATTACAATACATCAGATTGAGCTTTAAAGTTAAAGGGATTAAAAATAAATACGAGAAAGTAAAACAAGATATTAAGTCAAAATTTGAATAATATATATGGCTTATCAGGTAATAAAGCTTAATGGAGAAAAGGAAAACTTTTCTGTAAAAAAAGTGTATTATTCTGCAATTAAAGCAGGGGCTCCTGCTTTTTTAGCCAAAGAAATTTCAAAAGAAATAGAAGGAGATATTTATGATGGAATTAAAACATCAGAAATATTTAAAAAAGTTAAGAATAAGTTAAAAAGAGAAAATCTTCAATTTTCTTTAAGATTTAATCTAAAAGAAGGAATGAAGAAATTAGGACCAGCTGGTTTTGTGTTTGAGGATTTTGCGAGACAAGTTCTTTCCCAGTCAGGAATAAAAATTAAAGGAAGCAGAATATTATCTGGTAGATGTAGTAGTTACGAAATAGATTTTTTAGCTGAAAAAGAAGGAACGAACTATATTGGAGAATGTAAGTATAGGAACAATGGAGGAGACAAGATTGATGTTAATGTCTGTTTGAAAGGCTTTGCTGTTTTAGATGACATTAAAAATAGCGGAAAATTTGATGATAATCTTAAATTTTTTATCGTAACCAATTCTAGATTTACTAATCAAGCCATTAAATATTCAAACTGTAAAGGAATAAAATTATTAGGATGGGATTATCCTAAAAATGAAGGACTAGAGGATATAATTGATAAAAACAAACTATATCCTATAACGATTCTTCCTTCTTTTAAAAGTTATCAAGCTGACATATTTAAGAATGAAGGAATTATGCTTGTTAATGAAATTTTAAGTCTTGATATTGATAAATTTTCTAAAAAGGTTAATATACCAAAGAAACGACTAGAAGACTTAAAAAGAGAAGCTGAGGTATTATTAAAATAGAATGTCATTACATATCGGAATAGTTGGTTTTCCTAACGTTGGAAAATCAACCTTATTCCAACTAATTACAAAAAAACAAGTGGATATTGCTAATTATCCTTTCTGTACCATCGACCCAAACGTCGGTGTTGTTGCTGTACCAGATATCAGGGTTGATAAATTGGTCGAATTAACGCATTCAGCAAAGAAAATATATACCACGATTGAGTTTGTTGATATTGCAGGATTAGTTGAAGGAGCAAGTAAGGGAGAAGGATTGGGAAATAAATTTTTAGCTAATATCAGAGAAGTCGATGCCATCGTATATGTCTTACGTTGTTTTAAAAATGATACTATTGTTAATACTCGTCCCATAATAGACGTATTAAAAGACAAGGAGATATTGGATATGGAGATGATATTAAAAGATTTAGAGACGGTTGAAAAGAGATTATGCTCCCTAGAAAGAGAAGTAAAGTCGGGAGACAAGAAAGCAATTAAAGAACTAGAAGTACTAAAGAAGGTAGAGGTTTTGCTAAAAGAAGGAAAGATGCCATCTGACTTTAATTGGGACGAAGAGGAAATAAAAATAATTAAAAGTTATCAACTATTATCATCAAAACCCCGCTTGTATTTATTGAATGGAGAAGAAAAAGATGTTTCTTTAGATGTTTTAGAGGTGTTCAAGAAGAATAACTGGAGATACATTTTCATGGATGTTTTGACTGAATCAGAAAGTGGAGACATGAGTCCCGAAGAAAGAGAATCTTTTGGTCTTTCTCCGGAACCAAAAATGAATGAATTAATCAAAGAATCATATGATCTTTTGGGATTAATTACATTTTTAACAACTGGATCCGATGAAACAAGAGCCTGGACAATACACAAGGGAGACAAGGCTCCTCAAGCTGGAGGTGCAATTCATACTGATTTTGAAGAAACATTTATTAAAGCAGAGGTAATTAATTGGGAAAAATTAATAGAGTGTGGTGGTTTTTCTGCAGCAAGAGAAAAGGGAATGATTAGAACCGAGGGAAAAGAATATGTTGTTCAAGATGGAGATGTTATTGAAATTAAAAGTGGAAAATAATATGGAAAAAGTTTCAAAAAAATATGATATTGCCGTGATTGGAGGAGGACCAGCGGGAATGATGGCAGCAATTAGAGCGGGAGAAATAGGAGCAAGGGTTGTTTTAATTGAGAAAAATGAAAAAATTGGTGTTAAACTTTTAATGACTGGCGGGGGAAGATGTAATTTAACTCACGTTGAAAAAAGTATACGTGAGTTTTGTGGTAAGTTTGGAAAACAAGGAGATTTTCTTTTATCTCCTTTTTCTATTTTTGGAACCAAAGAAACAATGGAATTTTTTGAGAATAATGGAATAGAATTAAAAAAAGAAATGGGTAAAGTATTTCCAGCTTCTGACAAGGCCAAAGATATTTTAAATGTTTTAGTTTCTTTATTAAAAAAATACAAAGTAGATATTTTGTTTTCTTCAGAGGTTAAGGAAATAAATAAAAAAGGTAAATTAATTACTTCCGTTTCTTTATTAAATGGAAAAGAAATTGAAGCTGATCAATTTATTATTTCTTCGGGAGGAAGATCTTATCCTAGTACAGGATCATCGGGAGATAGTTTTATTTGGGCTAAAAGATTAGGTCACGATATTGTTGATACGAAGCCAGCCTTAACCCCAATTGAAACTAAGGAGCAGTGGACTAAAAGTCTTCAGGGAATTTCTCTAGAAGATGTTTCTATTTCTCTATTTTGCAATCAAAAAAAAGAAAGCGAAGGAAGAGGAGAAATATTGTTTACTCATTTCGGTTTTAGTGGTCCATTAATTTTAGACATGAGTAGGACAATCGGGGACTTATTAGAAAGAGGAAAAGTCAAAATGACGATTGATTTATTTCCAAGCAAGAACACTGAACAATTAGATAAGTTCATTCTATCTGTCTTTAATAAAAATAGGAAGAAACATGTTTTAAAATGTTTGAATGATTTTTTTCCAGAAAAACTTTCTGCTTTTATTCTTAACTTTAGCAGTGTTTCTTTCGACAGAAAGGGAAATGATATTACTAAAGATGAAAGAGTGAGGATGATTAAATTTTTGAAAAAGATTGAAATTAGTATTGTTGGTCTTCTTGGTTTTGATAAAGCCATGGCAACTCATGGTGGTATTTCTTTGAAAACAATAGACTCAAAGACAATGAAATCTAAATTAATCAATAATTTATATTTTGCCGGAGAAGCAATTAATCTTGATGGTCCTTGTGGAGGATATAATTTACAGATGTGCTGGACTACGGGATATGTGGCTGGGCAGAATGCAGCAAGTAGTGTAAAATAATATCATGATTAATCTTGAGAAAATATCAAAAAACACCTTTTGTTTATTCGTATTCTTTTTTCCATTTTTTTTCATTCCCCAGATAAATGTCTCGCAGGTTTTAAATGAAAAAGCATTTCTTTTAGTTTTTGCTTTTACTATTTTTTTTCTTCAATTATTAAATATTTTTCTTTCAAAGAAGGTTACTTTTAGAGATAGCCCATTACAGAGAATAATAGTCTTTTTGATTTTTTCTCTTCTATTATCGTTGTTATTTTCTAAAAATATGTTTTTAAGTTTTTGGGGCCGTCCATTTCAAGCCGATGCTTTTATAGTTTTTTTAGCTTGTTTTGTGGTTTTTTATTTATCAAGCACCATCAAAAGAAGAGGCGTTTTAAAAATATTAGAGTACTTCGTTGCTGGTTCAGCTATCTTATCAATACTTTATCTTATTAAAAAGTTTACAGGAGTAAGTCCAGTTATTTTTGATAGTATATCTGGAACAGCAATTGTTATTTCAATGGCTTTTGTTGTTTTAATATCTTTTGTTTTCAACAATTTAAATTATTTCAGAAAAGGTAAGGGTTATAGTATTGTGAGAGTAGCCTCAATGGGAACATTTTTTATTTTATTTTTAACTTCTTTAATATTGATAGACTTCAAACTTTCTTGGTTTTTTGTATCAATAGGAACATTTTTTGTTTTTTGGAGAAGCATGCTTGAAAGCGATTTTGTGTTCAAAAGAAAGAAAGCAATTCTTTCAGTGTCTTTACTTTTAGTTTTTTTATCTTTATTTTTTTTACGCATTCCTTTCACTGATAAGATTGATGAATCAAAGCTTTCTTATGAATCAAGTTGGAGCATAGCAGAAAAAAGTTTAGGGGAGAGTTTTAAAAACTTTTTTGTAGGCTCTGGGCTATCAACTTATTCTTATCAGTTTTCTTTATATAAGGATAAAAGCTTTAATATGGCTGATTCCTCATTAATATTTGAAGAAGGATCTATTCCTCTTTTAACTTTTTTTGTCACGGGCGGATTTTTATTAGTTTTTGCATTGTTACTTTTAATTTCTTTTTTTTATTATCAAGGGTTTACTTATTTTTTAAATTTTAGAAAAGAAAATAAAAATGATCCAGTGAATGTTTTAGATTTATTGTTTCCAACTATTTTTTGTCTTACGCTTTTAATGTTTTTTTATAAAATTGATGTAAGTTCTCTTTTCTTATTATTTTTTACTTTAGGTCTTTGGGATGGACAACAGAAAGGACAAGAAAAAATCATCGATATTCCTTCCCAAAATATTGCCAAGGTAGTTCTCTCTTTTATTTTTATTGTCTGGGGATCAATTGTTTTCAATTTTATAAATTATTATAGAGCCGAAACTCATTATCAAAAATCAATAAATAATTATAATAATCAAGGGGCTATTAGCGAATCAATATCAGAAATGGAAAAAGCTTCAAATTTATGGAAGTCAGGGGATTATTATGTCGGTCTTTCTCAATTATATTTAATAAAAGCTAGTGAAGATTTTGAACAAAAATGGACCACTAAAGACAAGAAAGAAGAACAGAAACAATCTATTAAAGATAGTGCTTCAAAAGCTGAAGTATCAGCCAAAGTAGCTTGTGAGTCTGATAAGAATAATTTTCAAAGTTGGCAGAACTTAGGTTTAGTTTATGAGAACACAAATTTTCTCGTAGAAGACAGAACAGAAGAAGCAATTGTTGCATATGAAAAAGCTAAAGCTTTAGCTCCTCAGAATTATGATATTTATGTAGCAGTAGCTAGATTATTAGAAGAAGACAAAAAGTATGACGAAGCTTTAGCGGAATACAAGAAGGCTTTTGATTTGAATCCTTTAGATGAAAATGTTTTAAAAAAGATAAATCAACTACAATAATTTGTGTTATAATTGAAATATGGATATATTTAATGAATTAAAAAACGATTTTCCTAGAATAGAAAAAGATATTCCTCTTAAGAATTATTCTACTTTTAGAATAGGTGGTTCAGCTAAATATTTTTTAAGAACTTCTGATAAAAAAGAACTAAGAAAGATAATCGAAAGAGCGAATAAAGAAAATATTCCTTTTTTGGTCATAGGGGGTGGAAGTAATATTCTTTTTTCTGATAGCGGTTTTGATGGATTAGTTGTCGCTTATAGGGCAGAAAATTTGTCAAAAGAAAATTTTAATATTGAGAAAAAAGAAAATGGAAGCAACATGATTGTTAAGGTTGACACATCTATTCCGTTGTCTTTTTTGATTTCTGAATTGAATAATTTATCTGGTCTTGAATGGGGAGTTGGAATACCGGGAACACTAGGTGGTGCGATTAATGGCAATTCCGGTGCCTTTAATGAATCAATTTCTAATTCAATTGAAAGTGTAGATGTTTTAAATATTTCTTCTGATGGTGTTGTAGAAAAAAAGATGAAAAATAAAGAATGTCTTTTTGGATACAGAACGAGCATTTTTAAGAATAATAGCAGCTTATTGATTGTTTCAGCTGAATTAAGTTTATTAAAAGATAGCGAAGATGAGATTAAAAAGAGAATAAATAACAATTTAAACAAGAGAATAATAAAACAACCAAAAGGATTTTCCGCTGGTTCTATTTTTAAAAATTATCAAGGAAAGTTATCAGAAAATATTATTAAAAATTATCCTCAATTAAAAAGTTTTAATGAAAAAGGAATTATTCCAGTTGGATTATTGATTGAATTGTGCAACTTAAAGGGAAAAAAAATCGGTGATGCAAAAATTTCAGATGAACATGCCAACTTTATCATCAATTTAAAAAATGCAACATCAAATGATGTTGTGAGTTTGATAAATTTAATAAAAAAATCAGTCAAAGAAAAATTTTTAATCGATCTAAATGAAGAAATTAAAATTTTTTAGCATTTTACTATTGACAAATTTTTTAATAAAGAGGAAAATATAATTAGTAGATAATTTTTTGGTAATGAAAAAGGTCGACTAATTAAAAATCAAACTTTTTCTAAATAAAATGGCAACAAAAAAGAAAGCTGTAAAAAAAGCTGCAAAGAAGAAACCAGCAAAGAAAACAGCTAAAAAGAAGACTGCAAAGAAAAGAAAATAAATTTTCTCTAAAACAACTCACTAGGAGTTGTTTTAGTTAGAATGTTTTTAAAAGCATGAATATAAAAATAAAAGGAACTAATGTTGAGTTAACAGATTATTTATTAAAATTGATTGATCAAAAAATTAAGAAAGTAGAAAAATTACTTCCAGACAATCCAGACCTAATTATTGAGGTTGAGTTAGAAAAGACAACTAGACATCATCAAAAGGGAGATTTATTCCGCGTAGAGGTTCAAGTTGAAGTTCCGGGTGGTAAATTATTAAGAGCCGTTTCAAAGAAAGAAGACTTCCGTTCTGCTCTAACTGATGTTAGAGAAGAGCTAGAGGTTCAAATTAAAAAACACAAAGAAAAGATATCTTTAGAACAAAGAAGGAGAGTTAAAAAATAAATAAGGGCACCTATTGTTTAGGTGCCTTTTTTGAATGGGGGATATTCGTATCCGGGCCATTCAATTATTTTTGTGATGACATGGGCGAACAGCTTTCTGTTTCCTATTTCTAAAATAGGAATGCTGCCGTCGTAGCCAATCAGCTTGATGGTGGTTGTTTCCTCTGTTTGAATCGGTTCAGGTTCTTTTTTAAATAAGCCGAGGAAGCGATTTGAAAGATCGTTTTTCATAAATGTCCTGACAAAGACCCTTTGTTCGAATAGTTCATCAAGATTTTCAACCTTTTGTACTTTTTCACCCCATATTTCTATGTGGTCGATATTGTAGCAGTGGGGCTCTATCACCCAATGAATAATCCCTTTTTTGGGATATTTTTCTTTTCTGCTATAATGTCCTTCTCCAAAAGACTCTGCCATTTATGACTCCTTTTAAGTACTATCTCCATTTACGGATTGTTTGTTTATTAGCATGTTTTTATACGTTGGTAAAGTCTTTGACGTTTTATCTTTCTTAATATAGTATGTAGTGGTATAATAATTAAAATATATGGCATTTCTAGAAAGCCTTTTTGGCAACGCAAACACTAAATACGCAAACAGTTTAAAGCCTTTAATCAATCAAATTAATGATTTAGAGACTGAGGTTTCGGCTTTAAATCCTGAAGAGGTTAAATTTAAGATACAAGATATTAAAAAAAGATTAATTGATGGGGAAGCAATAGACAATGTTTTGCCAGAGGTTTTTGCTTTGGTAAGAGAGGCTGGCAAGAGGACTCTTAATCAAAGGCATTTTGATTGTCAGTTGATCGGAGGAATAGCTTTACATCAGGGTAAAATTGCTGAGATGAGAACAGGAGAAGGAAAAACACTAACCGCAACCCTACCTTTAGTTTTAAACTCTCTTTCAAGTAAAGGATGTCACTTAGTTACCGTTAATGATTATTTATCAAGAAGAGATGCTGTTTGGATGGGACAGATATATAATTTTCTTGGCTTAACAGTTGGTTGTATAAATCATGACCAGTCTTTTATCTATGATTCAGAATATAAAAAAGCTGAAGAAAAAAAAGATGAAATAAGAGATGAACTTGGAGGATTCTTGGTTGAAGAAGATTTTTTAAAGCCTTGCTCAAGAAAAGAAGCTTACGATTGTGATATTACTTATGGAACGAATAATGAGTTTGGTTTTGATTATCTTAAAGATAACATGGTTTATGATTTAAAGAATAGAATGCAGAGAGGATTTAATTATGCAATCGTTGATGAAGTGGATTCAATATTAATTGATGAAGCTAGAACGCCTTTGATTATCTCTGCTCCCGATGAAGAAGGATCAAAGTGGTATACCGAATTTTCAAAAATTATTCCTAGATTGAGCAAAGAAGAAGATTATGAAGTTGATGAAAAATTAAGAGCTGTTACTTTAACAGAAAAAGGAATTGATAAGATAGAAGGAATTTTAAATGTGGGAAATATTTACGATGAGAGAGGAATAAAATATCTTCATCATATGGAGCAGGCCCTTAAAGCAGAAATACTTTTTAAAAAAGACAAAGACTATGTTATTAAAAATGGTGAAATTATCATTGTTGATGAATTTACAGGAAGAATGATGCCAGGAAGAAGATGGTCCGGTGGGCTTCATCAAGCGATAGAAGCCAAAGAAGGTGTAAGGATTATGCCTGAATCAATAACTTTAGCCTCAATTACTTTCCAGAATTATTTTAGAATGTATGAAAAACTTGCTGGGATGACAGGAACCGCTGAAACATCAGCTGAAGAATTTGACAAGGTATATCACTTGGACGTTGTTGTTATTCCAACCAATAAAAACATCATTAGAAAAGATTTAGGAGATAAGGTTTACAAAACAGAAGAAGCTAAATTTAAAGCCGTAGCCGAAGAAGTTAAAGAGAAATACAAAATAGGTCAGCCAGTATTAGTTGGAACGACTTCGATTGAAAAAAATGAATATTTAGATAAATTATTATCAAGAGAAGGAATTCCTCATAAGGTTTTAAATGCTAAGCATCACGAAGAAGAAGGTGAGATTATTGCTCAAGCCGGAAGAAAGGGTGGTGTTACTATTGCTACTAATATGGCAGGAAGAGGAGTCGATATATATTTAGGAGGAAAACCATCAACACCAGAAGAAAACGAAGAAGTTAAAAAGTTAGGTGGTTTGCATGTTATCGGAACCGAGAGGCATGAAGCAAGAAGAATTGATAATCAATTAAGAGGAAGAGCTGGAAGACAAGGAGACCCAGGAACAACTCAATTTTTTGTTTCTTTAGATGATGATGTTATCAGAATATTCGGAGGAGACAGAATAAAATCCTTAATGGAAAGATTTAATATTCCTGAAGACACTCCAATTGAAAATGGAATGATTTCTAAAAGCATTGAATCGGCTCAAGGAAAAATAGAAGGATTTAACTTTGATGCTAGAAAACATGTTTTGGAATATGACGATGTTTTAAACAAACAAAGAGGAACAATTTATTCAAAAAGAGTTGAGATATTGGAGAAATCAGAAAAAGGAGAATTAAAAGAAGTAGTTTTGCCGTTATTGGAAAAATACAATTATTCTCAAGAAGATTACGAGAAGAAAGAAAAAGAGGTGGGAGCGGAAAATATGAGACAGATTGAAAAAATAGCCGGTTTAAGGGTGATAGACAATCTTTGGATTGAGCATTTGGAAAACATGGAAAGCTTAAAGGATTCGGTTAGATTAAGAGCTTATGGCCAAAGAGATCCTCTAGTTGAGTACAAGAAGGAAGGATACAAGATGTTTAAGGAATTACTAGAGAACTATGAAAGAATGTTGGTAGAGAGTATTATGAGGGCATCAATTAAAGTAGAAAATACTCCCAATCAGATGCAAGCTGTTTCGGAAAACAGAGGAAACAGTGTTTCTAAATCAGAAGTTGGCAGAAATGATCCTTGTCCTTGCGGCAGTGGGAAGAAATATAAGCATTGTTGCGGGAAGTAATATGAAAATAAATAACAAAATAATTGAAGAGATTAAAAAGATAGCCAAAGGTTATTTTGTTGGTGCTAGTAGTTGTCATGACTGGACTCATATTGAAAGGGTTTATAATCTAGCTATTAAAATTGCTAAAAAAGAGGGAGCAAATATTGATATTGTGAAGGCATCTGTCTATCTTCATGATATTGGGCGTAAGGAAGAGATGAATAAAAAAGGGAAGATTTGTCATGCTGAAATAGGCTCTAAATTGGCTGAACAAATTTTATCAAAATTTAATTTAAATGATGATATCATTGAAAATATAAAGCACTGTATTCTTTCTCATAGATATAGGAATGACTGTAAACCAGAAACAATCGAGGCTAAGGTTTTATTTGACGCCGATAAACTTGATTCTATTGGTGCAGTTGGAGTGGCGAGAGACTTTCTTTTTGCTGGATATTATGGAGGGCTTCTCTATGTTGGTAATGAGAAACAGGTTGCAGAAAATGCAAGAGACTATGCTTATACCAAAAAGGACACAGCATTATTAGAATATTATTACAAATTAAGAAAAGTTAAGTCAGGAATGTTAACTAAAACAGGAAAAGAAATTGCCGAAGATAGACACGAATATATGGCAAACTTTTTTAAGAGATTTGATTTAGAAGTAAAGGGTAAATTGTAGTATAAAAAAATGATGTTTGAAGAATTTTTGTTAAAAGCAAAAATTAATACATACGCTAGCAACGGAGAAAATGAAGAAAAGATACTAGAAGATGGTAGCAAGGAGTTAGTCTATAAAAATAATGAATGGGAATATAGGGATAGATATTTTGGATTCAATCCGTTTATCGGAGAAGAAATTATTTTTAAGGATAGTAAAATTTTTTGGGGCATGAATTATTATGGTAGAATTATTTCTGATAAAGTTGAAACAGAACAGATTTACCAATTTCTTAAAAAGTCTCTACGATTAGCAAAAATAGAATACCCATTTAGAGGGCCTATTGATTTTCAGGAGAATAATTGGATTTATAAAAATAAAATTAATGGTATAGCAAATAATTTTACTGGAAAAGAATCAATCTATTTTAAACAAGAGAAGGTTTATGAATTAATATATCATGGTGGTATTATTAAATAATACTAAGATATGGCTATAATCAAAAAGAAAATTCCTCCAGATTTCTATGACTTAGTTAATTCCAACAAAAAGAATTTTGAATTGAGATTAAATGAATTCGAAGTCAAAGAAGGAGACACTCTTATTCTTGAAGAATGGGATCCTAAAACAAAGGAATACACCGGAAGAATAATAGAAAGAGAGGTCGGATATGTTTTAAAATTTAAATTAAACGATTTCGGACAAGAAGAATTGATAAGAGAGAAGGGATTAGTAGTTTTTTCTTTAAAAAACAAGAAGATTGAATAGGAACAGTATTATATGATATACTGTTTTTAGTTCACAAAAAGGAGCGTGAAATATATGGACGAGTTTATAGATTTCATTTCCAAGTTTTCTTTATTACTTAGAGAAAGCTTAAATCAATTGCAAGAACAATTACAAGAAGAACAACAAGGAAAGTTTGAAGCCAATTATTTTATAAGAATCGGAAAATGTAATGGCTGCTGCTTTTCTTGTCTCAACCTTTGTAAATCTTTTGAAAAACTTGTTTTTTGTAGCAACTGTATGGCTATAAGTTGTTATAACAACAGACGCTTCGAAGATTTGAATCATATATGCAATCAGGATTGTTTCAATTGTAAGAATACTGGCTGTGTCAATCATTTAAAATTTAATATCAAAGAAATTAATAAATACATATAATTTCAGTCCTTGTGGCTGTAATTTTTTTGACAAAAAATCAAATCTATTCTATATATAGTATATACGTAAAAAGCTTTCTGCTTCTTGGCAGATTTTTTAAATTATGGAAATAAGAAACATAGCCATTATAGCCCACGTAGATCACGGTAAAACAACATTAACAGATGCTTTAATGAGGCAGACTGGAGTGGCCGAAGAAGGGTTTACGATGGATACAAATGAATTAGAAAAAGAAAGAGGAATTACTATTTATTCAAAGAATGCCTCTGTTTTCTATAAAGATACTAAAATTAACATCGTGGATACTCCTGGACACGCTGATTTTGGTTCGGAAGTAGAACGTGTTTTGAGGTCAATCGATTCAGTTTTGTTGGTTGTTGATGCTCAGGAAGGTCCGATGCCTCAAACTAAATTTGTTTTGAAAAAATCACTGGAATTGGGATTGAAGCCAATCGTAGTAATCAATAAGATTGATAAGGCAGCGGCCAGACCAGAAGAAGTGAAAGAAATGGTTTTGGAATTATTCATGGATTTAGGAGCTAACGATGAACAGCTTGATTTCGAATACATCTATGCTATCGGCAGAGACGGAATAGCTAAAAAAGAATTAACAGACGAATCAAAAGATTTAACTCCGTTATTGGATTTAATCTTGGAAAAAGTTCCGGCTGCCTCTTCTGAAGAATTGACTAATAAACCACTAAGAGCTCAGCCTTTTAATCTTGCTTATGATAATTTCTTGGGTAGATTGGCTGTTTGCAGAGTTTACGAAGGAAAGATCAAGAAAGGAGACGAAGTGTATATCAAAGGAATTAAAGAAGAAACCAGAAAAGGAAAGATTATTAAAATATATACTTTCTACGGATTAGACAGAAGAGATTCCGAAGAAGCTATTGCCGGAGATGTTATTATGATTGCCGGTATCGCCGATATCTTTATCGGAGAAACTATTTGCAGCAATCCGGACCAGGAAGCATTGCCGGTAATCAGCATTGATGAACCGACTATTTCTTTGAACTTTTTGGTTAATAATTCTCCTTTTGCCGGTCGTGACGGAAAGTATGTCACCAACAGACAGATAAGGGAAAGATTGGAAAAAGAATTGGAAGTTAATGTGGGATTAAAAATAGATTTTTCTTCAACCGATTTCTATAAAGTGTACGGCAGAGGTGAATTGCATATTGCCATTCTTTTGGAGAAAATGAGAAGAGAAGGATTTGAGTTGCAAGTTTCTCAACCACAAGTAATTATTAAAGAAGAGAATGGAAAGAAACTAGAACCTTTTGAAGAAGTTATTATTGATGTTCCCGATGATATGTCCGGTATTGTTATCGAAAAACTTTCTAAGAGAAAGGGAATTATGACAGAAATGAGGCCAGAACAAGGACACACTAGAATTGTTTTTGAGATGCCAACTAGAGGTCTATTGGGGTATAAGCCAGACTTTGTTATGGATACCCGCGGAGAGGGCATTTTAGCCAGTCGAGTACTAGGTTTTAGACCATATGCTGGTGAAATTGAGACCAGAACTACTGGTTCCATGACTTCTATGGTTACTGGCAAATCTTCAGGATTTTCTTTATGGGGCCTACAGGAAAGAGGAGTCTTGTATATTGGCCACGCTGAAGAAATTTATGAAGGAATGGTTATCGGAAATGTTTCTAAAGGAAATGATTTGGCGGTTAATCCGACTAAAGGAAAAGAGCTTTCAAATATGAGAGCTTCTGGATCGGACGAAGCGATTAAATTAACTCCTCCAGTTAGAGTTTCTTTAGAGGGAGGATTGAGTATTATGAAAGATGATGAATATTTAGAAATCACTCCTAATAATATCCGTTTAAGAAAACAGTACTTATCTGAGATTGAAAGAATTAGACAAAAGAGAAAAGAAAAAGAGACTTAATAGTCTCTTTTTTGATTAATCAATAACAATAAAGTTAACTTCGTGTCCGTGAGGGTCGAGCATTTGCGCCCATATTTTTACAACCGACATGTCAGGGAATTCTTTTTTAATTATTTCCGCCACTTTTTTCATGTCTTCGGTCTGTTTATTTTTTTCCTCTTCTTCAGAATTGAATTGATAGGAATTCTTGTATGCTCCGCAGTCGCTGTGGTGAATGAGAATAACTTTTCTCGCTTCATGAAGATCGTGAGATATTTTAATCTGATTTAAAAGATAATTTTTTAAAATTTCATTATCGTCGGCGATTCCTTTCCCAGCTCCGGCGACGGAAGCAATATCGCAGTCTCCAATGCCGTAATTGTCGTCAATGAATTTCATTGTTTCGGCGATTAGCCTGAAATCAATACAGTGGAAGATAATAGTTGAACAGGTATGTTTGCTCATGTTTTTCTTCTCGATTAATTTGTTTATAATAACTATATATCTTATTGCCGTTATTTTGGCAAGAAGGCTAAATATTTGTAAATAGTGTAGAAATGAAAAGCGGTTCCTAAAAGAACGAGGATATGGAATATTTCATGAAAACCGAATCCTTTTGAAATGTTCGGTTTTTTCATGGCATAGATTACCGCTCCGACGGTATAAAATATTCCTCCGATCAAAAGCCAGATGATTGTATCAAGATTGGTGGCTTTAAATAAAGGGTAAATAACAATTATTACCAGCCAGCTCATTAATAGATAAAGAGAGGTGGCGAACCAGCGGGGAACTTTAGTCCAGAATGATTTAAAGAAGACGGTTGAAATCCCAGCGGCTGCCAATATCCAAATTGTTATTAAAATTGATATTCCCATTATTCCTTTTAGGGCAATCAAGCAAAAAGGAGTGTATGTTCCGGCAATCAGAATGTATATCATAGCGTGGTCTATTTTTCTGAAGACATCAACTTCTTCGGGAGAGTGTCCGAAGAGATGGTAAATAGCACTCGAGGTGTATAGGAAAATCATGCTTCCTCCGAAAATAAAAAAAGAAACTATTTTTGTTAAATCATTTTGCTTGTAGGCGGAATAAAGAAGGAAAATAGTTCCGACTAAAGAAAGAATTGCTCCGATTAAGTGACTTATTCCGCTGATTGGGTCTTTGATTTTCATGTTGTTAATTTTATAGTTTTGTGATATATCAATGGTAGCATTTTTTATAATATTTTTCACTAGAGTACTAAGGGAGGTTAGAATGATTGCAAAATTGTTATCACGATTAGGATGGAAAAGAGAAAAGACCTTAGCTGACCACATTGAAAGGCAGCTTAGATGCTTTGATTATTCTCCTCAGCTGGAAATCGTCAAAATGGATCTTAATTGCGAAAGAAGGATTTATCTTTCTGACGGAAGACATAGTTATCCCAAGAATCCGACGATGTACGTTCTTAATACCCGTACAGAATCTTCACCTTGGTATGACGACGAAATAATGGCAATCATGGTTGCTATGAGATGGGTTCGTCGGAGAGCTCAAAGCGGAGACGATAAGCCGCAACCGTTTCCTTACATCATCGATCCGGGTGTTTACAAATGGATGGATTCACTGCTTTTCAATTCATGGGATGAATACGAAGCAGATGCTGAAGTTGTCGGAAGGATAGCAGCAGAAATGAAGTCATCAGGACGGTTTTCGAATAAAGAGATAGCCGAGATTGCGAGAATGCCTGCAGAGGAAATTATGAAAAAAGTTGGATTGGAAATATTCCAATCGCCATTTTTTAACAAATAAGGACGAAACCTTATTTTTTTGTAAATTGACAAAATTAATAGGAAAACAAAGAAGCCGATGATTCGACTAAGATGACTGCCATCCATGAATCTTCTTTCGGGGCGAGGCTGAGAGCGCAGGTTTAGTTTCCCGATATGGAACTTTTTCCCAGTGTTGAAGTTAAAAACATTGGCAATTTTAGAAACAGCGTCTTTCAATTACTTGAAGAAGGTAGTCGAAGCGATGCAAAATACATCGCTCAAACATTGACAAATTTAAAAATAGAAATATAAGGATTGCTCCTTATTTTTTTATTCCGTATTTTTCTTTTAAAGCTTGGATTCGATTATAAGAATCGTTGATTTGTTCGATAGATATTTTTCCATCCTTCACGGCTTTTAAGATAATATCAACAGCATCGTAGGGAGCTTTTTCGTCGTAGGTTTTTCCATTATTAGAAATAATCAATATATCACAGCCAGCATTAATGGCTTTGATGATTGCTTCGTCGTATCCGTAATTATCAACAATGGCTCCCATTTGCATATCATCAGAAACGACAATACCAGTGAATTTCAATTGGTCTCTTAAAATATTTTTAATAAACAGGGGAGATAGTGTTGCGGGGTAATTTGGATCAACATTTGTATTGACAATATGGGCGGTCATAACCATATCAGAATATCCGTTTTCAATTAGTTTCTGATAGGGAATCAGTTCGTCTTGTTGATAAGTATTAGTCACATCAACTATTCCTAAATGAGAATCAGAGGTGGAACTGCCGTGGCCGGGAAAATGTTTGATGGCGGTAATGATATTATTTTGATGAAGTCCGGTAATAAAGCTTGAAGCGTGTTCGTAAACTTTAATCGGGTCGGCACTAAAAGACCTTTCCAAATATCCTATCACTGGATTTTCTGGATTAACGTTAACATCAACATCAGGTGCAAAATCCATATTAAATCCAAGAGCTTTTAATTGTTGGCCTAAAATGTTAGCCTGATTTTTTGTTTCTTCTGTGGTTCCTTTCCCCAATTCTTCAGCTGAGGGAATGTTGGTGAATCCGTATTTTGTTTTCAATCTGTTTATATATCCTCCCTCTGCATCAATCGAAACAAAAAGAGGAGTAGGTGAATATCTGTTCAAATCTTCTATTAGTTTTTTTGTCTGATTGTAGTCAACAATATTTCTAGGAAATTCTCCCGAAGGATTATCTTTGTCAAAAAGAATTACTCCTCCAATATTTAGAATGTTTATCGCTTTGGAAATATATGATGTTCGGTCAATTTCAGTTCCGCGGAATCCGATAATCAGCATCTGTCCGACTTTTTGTTTTAATTCGTAATCTTGATTCCGATCTTCATAGTAGATGTATCCCAAATAAGTAATTATAAAAAGAAGAACGGCAATTAAGCTTATTTTTAGTATTCTATGCATGGTTTTTAAATAATATTATGTTATAATTATAGCATATAATAAAAGAACAAAAAATATGAATAAAAAAGCAATAATATTTTTTATAATAGCGCTTATTCTTATTATCGGAGGATATTTTTTGGTGAATTATGATTTTTCTAACACTGAATCACAAAAAGAAAACAGTAATGGCTATTTATTAAAAGACGGTTTTTCGATAAAGATTCCTGAGGGATGGGAAGAGACGCAGGCCATTACCGGAATTTCCGCTATGATCATTAAGAAGTTTGAAGACCACGAAGAGCCGGAATTGAAAAATATTAATTTCAGAAGCTATTTTGCCGTAACTTATGATAAATTAAACGGAAAAACCATTAAACAGTACGCAGAATATCTTGAAGAAGAAATTGTTGCCGTAAATAGTAATTTTAAAGTAGACAAAGAAGAGGCACTGATAATTAATGCCAATGAAAGTTATGTTGTAGAGGGCAGCCTAAGTCAACAGGGAGCTGATTTTAAATTGCTCGCTGTTGTTATAAAGGGAAAAGAAGACGGGGTTTGGATAGTTTCTTTTAATACAGGTAAAAATGATTGGGATAAATATTCGGGATTAGTTTCGGAAACAATAATGTCTTTTACTGTTAGATAATTATACGAAATATCGTTGTTATTAATATTTGACATTATTAACTAATTACTGTATCCTTATCATATACACATTAGGTGTCGTGCTCTTCTCTACAGAGTAGTGAGAGTAGGTCGTTTATTAATCAATTTTCAAAATCAAATGGAAAAGAAGTTATACGTAGGAAATCTTCCTTACTCAACAACTGATGCTTCTCTAAAAGATATGTTCGCAGCCGCTGGCAACGTAGCCGCAGCTTCAATCATTATCGATAAGTTTAGCAAAAGATCAAAAGGATTCGGTTTTGTTGAAATGGCCACTGAAGAAGAGGCTGCTAAAGCAAAAGAAATGTTCAACGGATCTGAGGTAGAAGGAAGAAAGATGATCGTTGACGAAGCTAGACCAATGAAGGAAAACAACTTCAAAGGTGAATAATCGTTGATAATTCACAAGGCCCCCATTCGGGGGTCTTTTCTTATTTTCTTTTCAATGTTAAAATATTTGTATATGACAAAACAAAAACAAATATACAAATGCAATATTTGCGGAAATATTGTTGAAATGGTTCACACTGGCGCCGGAGAACTTGTTTGCTGCGGTCAGCCGATGGAACTTCAAACAGAAAAAGAAATTGATGAGGGAAAAGAAAAGCACGTTCCGGTGATTGAGAAGACGGAAAAAGGAATTTTAGTTAAAGTCGGAGAAGTTTCTCATCCGATGGAAGATGGTCATTATATCGAATGGATAGAAATAAATAATTGTAAGGTATTTTTGAAACCAGGAGATAATCCTTCTGCCGAATTTAATGTTTCGGGAGAAGTTTCGGCAAGAATATACTGTAATATACACGGGCTATGGAAATCAAAAACGTAATTAATTTTGAGGAGTTTGAAAAAATTGATTTGAGAGCGGGAAAGATACTGGAAGCGGAAAGAGTCGAAGGTTCGGACAAGCTTTTAAAGTTACAAATTGATTTGGGAGAAGAAAAAAGACAAATCTTGGCGGGAATCGGCAAGGCATATGCTCCCGAAGAATTGATTAATAAGACAGTCATTGTTATAATCAATCTTGAGCCTAGAGTTTTAATGGGTCTTGAGAGTCAAGGAATGGTCCTGGCCGTCAAAGACAATAATAATTTATCAGTTTTGGTTCCGGAAAAAGAAATAGTCCCCGGTTCCAAAATTAGCTAAAGGTCGCATAGATAACAAAATTAATTTATTTTTTTAAAAAAATGGAAGCACAATATTTCGAAAAAGAAGCAAGAACAGAGAATCCCATGATTAAGACTTTAATGATAGTGGGAATTATTTTCTTGCTAGTTTTAACAATCTATACTATTTTTGGAATTCAATACACTTCAAAAACAACCCAATATATAGGATCTTCTACAGGAGAAAATACTATTAATGTTTCTGAGACCGGAACAGTTTATGCTGTTCCTGATGTTGCTTTAGTAACATTTACAACAATGACTGATGCAACAACAATTAATGCAGCTTTAACCAATAATCAAGAAAAAACAAACAGGATTCTAGATTTTTTAAAGAGGCAGGATGTTGCAGATAGCGACGTAAAGACAGTTGATTTTAATATTTATCCTCAATATGAATGGCAAACAAAGGGGGTTGATTTAACTGTTTATCCTTTGGGTAAAAGAGTTATTGTCGGTTACGAAGCTATTGAATCAGTTGAAGTAACCATGAGAGATACTGAACAAATTGGAAGGAATATACAAGGTTCTCTTGATGCTGGAGCCAGTCAAGTTTCAGGTTTAACCTTTATAATTAGCAATGAAGAAGCACTTAAAAAACAAGCAAGAGAACAAGCTGTTGCTAGTGCTCAAGCTAAAGCAGCAGAAATTGCTAAAAATCTAAAAGTGGGACTAGGTAATCCAGTAAGCTTTACTGAATCATATTATTCTCCAGTTTATAATTCAAAAGGAACAGCTACTTCTGGTACAGGAAGTAATTTCCAAATAGTTGTTGGAGAAAATAAGATAGAAGTAACAGTTAACATTTCTTACGATATTAAATAATATATGAAAGTTGAAAAAAAGACAGTTTTATTAATAGTAATATTGCTGGTTATTGCTTTGGCTATTTTTCTTTTAATGAAGCCAAAAGAATTAATGGCTCCTAACGGTGCGAAAAATACAGATCAAGCCAGTTTAGTAAACAAAATGGACGAAGTTAAAATAGAGGTATTACAAGAAGGGACAGGGGAGGTTTCAAAAAAAGGAGATACTCTTACTGTTAACTATACGGGAACATTAACAGATGGAACTCAGTTTGATTCAAGTGTAGGAAAAACACCATTTTCTTTCACCTTAGGAGAAAATAGAGTTATTCAAGGTTGGGAGCAGGGAATGCTTAATATGAAAGTTGGAGAAAAAAGAAGGTTAACTATTCCTTCAGATTTAGGATACGGTCCTCAGGGCTACCCTGGCGTTATCCCAGGCAATGCTACTTTGATATTTGAAGTTGAGTTGCTGAAAATAAATTAATTAAAAGGCCCCGTTCTCGGGGCTTTTTTGTTTCCTAAAATTGTGTTAATATTTTTATATGTTAAGTAAAAAAGAGAAAGAATTTGAAAAGATAACCAAGGATGCTTTTTTGTGTAAGAAATGTGTTTTGTATAAGAAAAGAAAGGCTCCAGTTATTGGACAGGGAAGCTTAAAAGCAAAAATAATGTTTATTGGGGAAGCTCCGGGAGCCAAAGAAGATGCAACTGGTATCCCTTTTTGTGGAAGGTCTGGTAAATTTTTAGACGAATTATTGAAATCAGCCAAGATAGACAGAGAAAAAGTATATATTTGCAATATTATTAAATGCAGGCCACCAGAAAATAGAGATCCAGTGGAAAAAGAAATCAAAGCTTGTAGTTGTTTTATTGAAAAGCAGATTGAAATCATTTCTCCTAATGTTATTTGTCCTCTAGGCAGGCACTCAATGAGATTTGTTATGGAAAAATTTGGACTTATTGATGATATTGATGTTATTGGTAAAATTCATGGTAAGGTTTTTAAAGGAAAAGAAATAATTATTCCTTTTTATCATCCAGCAGTAGCGTTGTATAATCCAAAAATGAAAGATGTTTTAAGAGATGATTTTAAAATATTAAAAAAGTATGTTGATTAAAGTTAAAGCTTTTCCTTGCTCAAAAGAAGAAAGGATAGTTAAAAAAAGTATTGATAGTTTTGATGTTTTTGTTTGCGAAGAGGCGGAAAGAAATATGGCTAATAAAAGAATTATTGAATTAATAGCAGATTATTTTAATATTCCTCAACACAAAGCAAAGATGATCAAGGGGTTTAAAGAGTCTAGTAAAATTTTTGATATTAAAGATTAAATCTGATAATATACATATATATGATACAAGAATTATTATTAAATAAGGCATTAGCATCAGCAGTATTATCTTGGTTTATCGCTCAAACAATAAAAGCTATTTTTTTAACTATAAAACAAAAGAAATTTAGATTTGATTTGTATTCTTTGCCAGGAGGGTTTCCTTCTTCTCATACTGCTTCTGTTGTCGGATTATCAACAGCTGTAGGTATGATTTCTGGATTTGATTCGGTTGCTTTTGCTATTTCGATTATTTTAGCCTTTTTTATGATTTATGATGCAAAGGTTATTAGGGGAGCAGCTGGTAAACAGGCTCAATCATTAAATATATTAATAGAGACTTATAACGAGGAGGAAGAAGAAGATTTGGATAAATTGAGAGAAAGACTGGGACATAGTATGATTGAAATATTAGGAGGAATTATTATTGGAATATTAGCAGCGGTTATAATCATTGGATAGCACATGGATTTGCCAGAAGATTACAAAAGAGGTTTTAAAGATTTTTTAGGAGTAAGAATTGATTTATCAAAAAAACCATTGATACCGAGAGATGAGACTGAATATTGGGTGAACATTGCAATTGAAGAAATTAAAGAAGGGGCAGAATGTCTTGATTTGTTTGCTGGTTCAGGATGTATAGGAGTATCGATTTTAAAGAATATTAAAAATTCTTTTTGTGATTTTGGAGAAAAAGAAGATTTATTTTTAGAACAAATAAAAATTAGTCTTGATTTGAATAACATAAATAAGGAAAGATACGATTTGATTAAGACAGATGTTTTTTCAAATATTAAAAAGAAATATGATTATATTTTAGCTAATCCTCCCTATGTTGCAGAAGATAGGATTGATGAAGTTGGAGAAGATGTTAAAATGTTTGAGCCGTCTATCGCTTTATATGGTGGAGACGATGGAATGGAATATATTAAAATTTTCTTGAATGAAGCAATTAAATATTTGAAAGATAATGGAATTATTTATCTTGAATTTGACCCAGAGCAAAAAGATTCAATAGAAGAAATAATTAATGGTAAGTATTCAAGATTTGAATTTTTAAAAGATCAGTTCAATAAATACAGGTTTATTAAAATAGAAAAATAATATGTGGGAATATATTTTATTAGGAGCTTTGCAGGGAATTTTTGAGTGGATACCAGTTTCAAGTGAAGGAGTGGTAGCTATTTTTTCTAATTATTTAGTTAAAGATTTTAATAGTGTTGATTTAGCCTTATTTTTGCATTTAGGAACAGTGCTTGCAGTAATAGTTTATTTTTGGAGAGATTGGATTAGTTTAGCTTTATTCAAAGACAAAGAGTTTTTAAGGTTTTTTATTATTGTAACTTTTATTTCTGGAACACTGGGTTTTTTTGTTTATAAAATGGCCAGAGATGTTTCTATGGGTTCGGGACTTTTGGCTTTAACAGGTTTAGGTCTTTTATTGACTTCATGGTTTCAAAAGAAAAATATTAAGTTAAACATTAACAAAGATTTATCTTCAATTATTGTGGGATTATTGCAAGCAATTTCAGCTATTCCTGGAGTTTCTCGTTCTGGCTCAACGGTATTTGGGTTATCCTTAACTGAGAATAATCCAACTGAAATATTAAAGAAATCATACATAATATCAGTGCCAGTAGTTTTGGGTTCATCTTTGTATCTCTATTTGGATAATCCTACTATTGCTTCTTCCTCTTGGATTGCGGTAGTTTTCAGTTTTATTTTCGGGATAATATCGTTGAAGATTTTATTAGATTTTTCAAAGAAGGTTAATTTTTCTAAGTTTACTTTAATATTTGGACTCCTTTGTTTAATCGGAGCTTTATTTCAATTTTTAATGTAAAATGATTGATAAAATACTTAAAGAGTTAAAATCTAAAAAGAATGCTGAGCAGGCAAAAAATTTGTCTAGATTTTTTAAAACCGGAAAGGGTCAATATGGAGAAGGAGATATTTTTTGGGGAATTAAGGTCCCAGCTATAAGAGAGACAGTTAAGAAATTTAAAGAAGCTTCTTTAAAAGATATTCAGGAATTGTTAAATAGCAAAGTTCATGAACATAGGCTTACTGGATTATTAATCTTGGTTGAAAAAAATAAGAAAGCAGAAAACAAAAAAGAGATTTACGATTTTTATTTAAAAAATACTAAAAATATTAATAATTGGGATTTAGTTGACTTGACCGCTCCTCATATCGTTGGCGGTTTTATTTTGGAAAATAAAAAAGAAAGGAAAATATTATATTCTTTAGTTAAATCAAATAATTTATGGGAGAGAAGAATTTCTGTTTTATCTACTTTTACTCTTTTAAGAGAAAAAGAATATGAAGATGTTTTAAAGATTTCAGAATTATTATTAAAAGACGAGCATGACTTGATACACAAGGCACTTGGCTGGATGTTAAGAGAGATTGGCAAGAGAGATAAAGAGATAGAGATTAAATTTTTGGAAAAATACCATAGAGTGATGCCCAGAACAATGTTAAGATATTCAATTGAGAAGTTTAATTTAAAAGAAAAAGAAAAATATATGAAAAAAGAGGCTTAATTAGCTTCCTTTTTTATTTTATTCATTATATAATGAATTCAAAATAACATGTTTGATTTTATTAATAATTTCTACATTTATTATTGCGTTACTGCAGCTTTAATTATTTTATTGCTTGTTTTTGTATTCTGGTTTAAAAAAAGAAACAAAGCTAAAGAACTAAAAGAATCTTTAGAATTTGTTTTATTTTCGGTCAAAATGACTAAGGAGTCTAATGAAGACTTGCAGAAGGCGGGAAAACAGGAAAAAGATTGGATAAGATTAATGGAAGATTTTTATAGTAGTTTGACTTCATTTAATAAGGAAGGGGTTTTGGGAATAGATCCATGGATTGCTTTAGAGATCGGGAAGATAAAAGAACAGATATTTTTTTATGTTGCTGCTCCAAAAAGATTCGAAGGCTTTATAGAAAAAGAAATATATAGTATTTATCCTAATGCTCAGATTGAAAAAACAGATGATTATAATATATTTTCTCCTACTGAAAATATTTCTTGTGGATACTTAAAGACAACAAAACCTTTTTATCTTCCTATAAAAACATATAACTATATTGAAACAGATCCTTTATCAAGTATAACCAGCGCTTTAACTAAGCTTGATGAAAATGAAGAGGCAGCTATACAGCTTGTTATAAAGAAGGGCAATAATGATTGGTATACCAGAGCGAAGATGATTATTGATGAAGTTGCTAAAGGAAAGAATTTTAATCAAGCAATGGGAGCTACTAATTTTTTAAGCGTGATTAAAGGAAAAGAAGAAAATAAGCTTACTCAACCTAAGGTTGATGAAGTTCTTTTGAAAATGCTTGAAGAGAAAATAAGCAAGGATAACTTTGAAGCAAATATCCGTTTAGTTGTTTCAATAGAAGACAAAAAGAGATGCGAAGAAGTTTTTATACAAATGGCTAATTCTTTTGAGCAATTCAATTCTCCAAAGACAAACAATTTTAGATTAACCATACTTAAGGGAAAAAGTGCTAATGAATTAATCTATCAATACAGTTTTAGATTATTTGACCATTCACAAAGAAATATTTTAAATTCAGAAGAATTGACTAGTGTTTTTCATTTTCCAACTCCATTAACTTCAACTCCTAATATTAAAGGAGTAAAGGCGAAGAATTCTGCTCCTCCTACCGATTTACCAAAAGATGGATTATTACTGGGATATAATGAATATAGGGAAGAAAAGAAAGATATTAGAATGAAAGAAGACGACAGAAGAAGACATACTTACATTATCGGTCAGACTGGAACAGGTAAATCTGCTTTATTATCTAACATGGCTTTGCAGGATATTAATAATGGTGAAGGGATTGGATTATTGGATCCTCACGGAGACTTGGTGGATGATATTTTGAGTAAGATTCCCAATGAAAGAATTAAAGATCTTGTTTTATTTGACCCAACTAATTTAGAAAGATCAGTTGGTTTAAACATGCTTGAATATGATAAGCGTTTTCCTGAGCAGAAAACTTTTATTGTAAATGAGATGATTAACATTTTTGATAAGTTGTACGACTTAAAACAAACCGGAGGACCAATGTTTGAGCAGTATACTAGAAACGCTTTGATGCTTTTAATGGATGACCCCAATGAAACATATACTTTAATGGAAGTTCCTAAGGTTTTAGCTGATGCGGAATTTAGACATAGATTATTAGCAAAATGTAATAATATATTAGTTAAAGAATTTTGGGAGAAACAAGCTGAACAGGCCGGAGGAGAAGCAGCATTGAAAAACATGGTTCCTTATATTACTTCTAAATTTGATACTTTTATCTCTAATGATTATATGCGTCCGATTATCGGACAAACTAAGAGTTCGTTTAATTTTAGAGAGATATTAGATAATAGAAGAATATTTTTAGTTAATCTAAGTAAGGGAAAATTAGGAGAAATGAATAGTTCTTTGCTTGGTTTGATTATGACTAGCAAATTAGCCATGGCAGCTTTTTCTAGGGCTGATACTCAGGAAAGTGAAAGAAAAGATTTTTACTTATATATTGATGAATTTCAAAACTTTGCTACAAATAGTATTTCTCAAATATTATCGGAGGCAAGAAAATACAGACTATCATTAATTATTTCTCATCAATTTATCGGACAGCTCCCTGATTTAATTAGGGATAGCGTTTTTGGCAATATTGGAACAATAATTTCCTTTAGGGTTGGAGCAGAAGATGCACAATTTTTAGAAAAAGAGTTCATTCCATCTTTTGGTGCTCAAGATTTAATCAATATTGACAACTTTAATTTCTATGTCAAAATGATGATGAACGGACAGATATCTAAGCCGTTTAATGTAAAAACTTATCCTCCAACTAAAGGAGATTTTGAAAGAGTTAAAGATATTAAAGAATACTATGCTTTAACTTATGGAAGGAGTAAGGATTTTATAGAGCAGGAAATAAAACAAAGAAGAATTTAATAAAATAAATAATAAATAATATGAATGAACCAAAAGAACCATTATTAGAGCAGCCAGAAAGAACTAGGGCTGAAATTGCCGAAGAAGAACTTGCAAAAATGAAGATAGAAAATACAAAACATCAGAGTGATTATAAGCCTGAATTTGACCAGTATTTAGCTAATAAAGGCGAAGATGAAAATATAGAAGAAGAATCATCAATAAAACAGCCTAGTACTGAGAAAGTAAAAACCCCTGAAGAAGTAAAGAAACCTGAAGAAATAAAAAATCCTGAGAAAGTAAAAACTCCCGAAGAAATAAAGTCTGAAGAAACAAAGAAAATTGACTTAGAGGCTAAACAAGAGAAAGAAGCTAGAACAGAGAGAGCGATTGAAAATCTTAAAGCTTTATTTGATAATAAGAACAAACTTTTTGCCCAAAAAGAAAAGCAAAAGAGTTTGTCATATAAACTTAAAGCTTTATTTGGCGATAAAGACGGCGAATCAGTAACAGCAGATGAGTACGGGTCTGTTTATGATGAATACGGTAAATCATTAGGAGAAGTCGAAGCTCTTACAGGAAAATCAAAAGATCAGATTATAAAAGAATATTTAAGTGGGAAAGAAAGAAATGAAGATTCTGTTGAAAACGTAAATAAAAATTTAGACGATATAGAGGCTGGATTAGAAAAGACTGAAGAAGGACAAAGCAAAGAGAAAAAAGATTTAATAGAAAAACTTACTGGGATAAAAGATGAAAGGGTAAAGTTTGCTATAAAAGTTGCTATTGCTGGAGGAATGATTGCTTTTCCTGTCGCAGGAATAGCTGCTGGAGCTTTAGGAATGGGACTAGGTGAAGCATTAATTGGTTATTCTTTTATTCATTATTCAACTGCTTTGGGATTAGCAGTTGGTAATACAGCTTTTGCTGTCGGAGGCATTGGTGGCGGAGGGGCTTTATTACACAAGGCAATAAAAGATTTAGAAGATGCAGAATCTAGAATTCCTCAAGACAAAAACAAAGAGCAAGAGGAAATTCCTACACCAGAATCTCCTATTTCTAAAACAGAATCTATCGAAAAGAAAGAAGATAATAGTGGGATTGAGAAAAAATTAATAAAAGATGATGAATTTAAGCAAGTTAATAATTTTGAAGAATTATATAAAAAAATTGATGAAGTTTATAATAGATTAGGAATAGATGGTGCAGAAACATTGAAAAATAGAATACTTTATTTATCTCAAAAGAGAAGTCCATTCGAAGGTCATTATGATGACATTCCTGTTAGTGGAGGATTAAATGCAAAAGTTCAAGAATTAATTAAGAAAGATACAAAAGAGAAGGGTTTGGACTGGGTAGAGTAATTTATATAATTAGTTAAAATAATAAATAAATTATGGCTTTAGATAAAATAATAATTAAAGGAAAAGAAATAGACATAATGAAAGAACTTGGGATAGATCAAGCTCCTCTCGAGATTCAAGAAAAAATAGCAGAAAGAATGACAGATATAGTTTTAAGAAAAAGTATTTTAAAGGCGCTAGAAGGCTTGTCTGAAGAAGAAGTTAAGAATATTAATACTGGTTTAACCTCTGGAAATACCGAAGAAACTATTAAAATATTAGATGAGAAAGTTCCTAATTTTGATAAAATATTATCCGAACAAATTGTTTTATTGCAAGAAGAGCTTTTAAGTAAAAAATAAAATGCAAGAAAAAATAGAAAAACCAGAAATAGGGGAGGTTATTAATTTAGAACAAACCAAAGAAGGACAAGATGATAATCGTAAAATTGAAGCGATAAAAGAAAGCAATGAACCGAACAAAGAAGATCTTCTTAAAAAAATATACAATAAGGATGATGTGGTAAGTGCAAAACTAGAAATTAAAGAAACAAATGATGTTGTTGAAAAAAAAGTTGATAGTTTTGTTAAGGAATTTCGTATTTTTGGTTCGAAAGTGATAGGTAAAGCGAGGAAAGCTTTGGGAGCGTACGGTTTAGATGAATTGCATGACAAGATAGTTGATGAGAATAAAAACATTAATAAAAAGTAAGTTTTTTGATTAAATGATTTTTTGCAAATTGAGGACATATGTCCTTTTTTGCTTTTCTAATTTGTGGTATAAGAATATTAATGGGGTCAGATTTATTATCTAAATTGAATAAAGAGCAGAAAGAGGCTGTTACCTTTGATAAGGGGCCTCTTTTGATTGTTGCTGGGGCAGGAACTGGCAAAACTACTGTTTTAACCCACAGAATAGCTTATTTAATTAAGGAAAAGGCGATTAAGCCAGAAGAAATATTAGCTGTTACTTTTACTGAAAAAGCAGCCAGAGAGATGGAAGAAAGAGTTGAAAAATTACTTCCTTTTGGATATTACGATTTTTGGATATCAACTTTTCATTCTTTTTGCGATAGAATTTTAAAAAGATATGGATTAAGTATTGGGATACCAACTAATTACAAGTTATTAGAGCAAACTGGAAGCTGGATTTTAATTAAAAAGAATTTTGATAAATTTAATTTTTTAAAAGAATATCGTCCTCTGGGAAATCCGACTAAATTTATAGAAGCCTTAGTTTCTCATTTTGGTCACTGTAAAAATGAGGGCATTTATCCAGAAAATTATTTGGAACACGCCGATTCTTTAAAATTAAACATGGATGATATTCCTGTTGGATCTAAATCAGTTAAATCGAAAGACAAAAAAGATTTAAGCAATAAACAGGCAGAATATGAAAGAATAAAAGAAGTAGCCGAAGCATATCATGTTTATCAGAAGCTTTTACTTGATAATAATGTTTTGGATTTTGGTGACCTGATAAATTATACTTTGAAATTGTTTGATAAAAGACCAGAGATTTTAGAGAAATACAGAAATCAATTTAAATACATAATGGTTGATGAATTTCAAGATACAAACTGGGTTCAATATGAATTAGTTCAAAAATTAACTTATCCAGAGAATAATATTACGGTGGTCGGTGATGATGATCAATCAATAATGGGTTTTCAAGGAGCCTCGTTTAATAATGTATTAAGATTTAAACAAGATTATCCTAAATCAAAAGAAATTGTTTTGGTTGAAAACTATAGATCACCTCAAAACATTCTTGATTTATCGTATCAATTTATACAGCTAAACAACCCTAATCGTTTAGAGTATCAATTAAATGAAATAGAGGGGATTAATAAAAGGGCAGAAGAAAGGGGAATAGATTTGAAATCATTTAAGAAAATTGATAAAAAGCTTAAAAGTAATCAAGATAAATCTGGAGCAATAGAATTATTAGGTTTTGAAACGATTGATGATGAGTTATCAGGAGTTATTGGTAAAATTTGGGAATTGAAAGAAATTGACGATAAGGCAGAGTTTTCTGATTTTGCTATTTTAACAAGAACTAATGAATCGGCTAATAATTTTAGTCGAGCATTAGAAAGAGCTGGTATTCCTTATCAATTCGTTTCTTCAAAAGGCTTATACACTAATCCTTTGATACTTGATTTAATTTCTTACCTTAAGGTTATTATTAATTTTTATGATTCTCCTAATTTTTATAGAATATTAAGGATGATGGATTTTTCTCCTGAAGAAGTTTCGAGAATTATTCAATATAGCGACAAAAAAGGAATTCCAATATTCGAAGCCATAACAGATAGTCATCTTTTAAGTAAATTTACAACAGACACAGTTGTTAAATTAAGAAAGATTGTTGAAAACTTAAAGAAACACTATAAATTATCAAAAGAAAAGAATGCTAGTGAAGTTTTTATTCACATTATTAATGATTTAGAATATGGAAAGTATATTCCAGAAAGCAATGAAGAGAGTTTGAAAAAATGGGAGATGATTGATCAGTTTTTTGAGAAAATAAAAAGCTTTGAAAATTCACAGGTTGATCCAACTATCCTTTCTTTTGTGGAAAATCTACAAATGGAACTAGATGCTGGTGAAGATGGTTCTATAAGAAATAGTATTGATTTGAGTTTTGAGGCGGTTAGAGTCATGACCATTCACTCTTCAAAAGGTCTTGAATTTAAATACGTTTTTTTAACTAATTTAGTTTCAAGAAAGTTTCCCTCTGATCAGAAAAAGAATCCAATAGAAATTCCCGAAGCTTTAATTAAAGAAGTCTTGCCAGAAGGAGATTTTCACATGCAAGAAGAAAGAAGGTTATTTTATGTTGCTTTAACACGAGCTAAAAGAGGGTTATTTTTGACTTGGGCTGCTGATTACGGAGGCAAAGATTTAAAGAAGCCGTCAAGGTTTTTGATTGAATCAGGATTAATTATTGAAGAAGTATTAGACAAACAGAAGTTTACAAGAAGTTCTGGTTTTTGTATTAAGCGTTCAATGGGATTTAAATTAGAATCGAATGAAACAAATGGTTCGGGGCGAGATTTAAGAACATTCCTTCCTGATCATTTTTCTTATTCTCAATTAGAATCTTTTAGAAAGTGTCCTTTAGGGTATAAGTTCGGAAGTATATTTAAAATACCGATAAGGGGAAAGTCAGTGTTTAGTTTTGGAAAAAGTATTCATCAGACATTGCATAGTTTTGTTTTGGAATCATTAAAATTTTCTTCAATTGAACAGAAAACTCTTTTTGGTAAAAATACTAGTTCGGAAGTATTGAGTTTTGAAGATTTATTGAAAATCTATGAAAAAGAATGGATTAGTGATTGGTATGAATCATCAATAATTAAAAAAGAATTTTATGAAAAAGGAAAAGAAAGCTTGAAGCTTTTTTATGAAGATTTTATTAAAAATAAACCAGAGATTCTTTTTATTAATGACGAACCAGCGCTAGAAAAGAATTTTAATTTAAAATTAAACGGAGATGTTTTTATAGGAACCATAGATAGGATAGATAAATTAGGCGATGGGGTAGAAATTATAGATTATAAAACTGGTTCGCCTAAAAAGACATTAGCCAAAGAAGAAAAGCTTCAATTAATGATTTATGCTGTGGCAGCAAAAAAAGTTTTAGGATTAAATCCTCTTAAGTTAACTTATTATTATCTTGATGATGGAACGACCTGTTCTTTCGATATTAAAGATGGAGATATTGAAAATACAGAAACAGAAATTAGAGAGTTATTGGAGAAAATTAAAAGGAGTAATTTCAAGCCTACGCCTGGATGGCACTGCCAATATTGTGACTTTAAAGATATTTGCGCTCACAGGAAGATTTGAGGTATAATTATATATATGAAAAAAACAAAATTAATAATTTTAGGAGATGGAGCATGGGGGACAACCTTAGCTATTTTATTATCTAAAAATGGACACGAGGTTACAGTTTGGAGTGCTTTTCCGGAATATTTAGATATTCTGAATAAAGAAAGGGAGAATAAAACATATTTAAAAGGAATAAAGATTCCTTCTAATATTGTTTTTGAAAAAGATTTAGGCAAGGCAATTGAATTTGGTGAATATATTGTTTTCAGTATTCCATCTAAATTCTTTAGAGATGTAGCCAAGAAGATTAAAAAAGAAAATGTTTCTTTAAAAGGGAAAGTATTTATTAATGTTGCTAAAGGATTAGAGCAAAAAACATTAAAAAGAATGACAGAGATTTTAAAAGAAGAACTAGGAAATGTTCAGACAGCTGTTTTATCTGGTCCGACAATTGCTGTCGAAGTAGCAAGAGAATTACCAGCTTTAGTTGTTGCAGCTTCAAGAAATCATGCTATTGCTAAAAAAATTCAAGACATATTTAGCAATGAATATTTCAGAGTGTATACTTCTACTGATGTTATTGGAGTTGAACTTGGTGGACCATTAAAGAATATTATTGCTGTGGTGGCGGGAATATCTGATGGTCTTGGTTTTGGTTCTAATACTAAGGCAGCCATATTATCTCGAGGGATAGTGGAAATACAAAGATTGGGAGAAAAAATGGGAGCCAAAAGAAAAACCTTCTACGGTTTAGCTGGACTAGGAGACTTATCTACTACCTGTATTAGTCCTGAGAGTAGGAACAGAACTTTGGGAGAGAAGATTGCAAAAGGACAGAAGCTAGAAGAGATTGTTAATTCAACCTCAAGTATAATTGAAGGAGCAACAACCGCCGAAGTAGTATATCAATTAAGTAAAAAATACAAAGTAGATATGCCAATTGTTTCATCTGTTTATCAAGTTTTATACAAGAATAAGGCTCCAAAAGATGCTTTATCTGATATGATGAAAAGAAAAAGAAAGCCAGAATAATCTTGAAAAATTTACCTTTTTAAGATAAGGTTAAATAAAGAATAATAATTAAAAACATGAAATTAAATATTTTTATTGAGAATCCAAAAGGCAGTTCAAATAAGTATGAATTAGATAAGGAATCAGGAAAGATAATGCTTGATAGAGCTTTATATTCTTCTGTTTATTGGCCCTTTGAATATGGTTTTATAGAAAACACCTTATCAGAAGATGGAGATCCATTGGATGCTGTAGTCTTGGTTAATGAACCAACTTTTCCTGGCTGTGTCATTCCTTGTAAGATTATTGGAATGTTAGACATGGAGGATGAGAGTGGAATTGATTACAAAATTATTGCTGTTCCTGATGACAAAATTGATCCAAGATTTAAACACATTAACAGTATTGATGATTTGCCAGAACATCAGAAAAAAGAAATTCAAGAATTTTTTGAAACATACAAAAGACTTGAACCAAATAAATGGGTTAAAGTAGTGGGATTTAAATCAAAAGATGAAGCGGAAAGAATAATAGAAAAGTGTAAAAAATAAAATTATGGAAAATACAAACAAGAAATACAAAGTAAACAAGGAAAAGTGCCTTGGTTGTGGAAGCTGTTCGTTATCTTGTCCAGAAGGAACAGAAATGGATACTGATGGCAAAGCAAAAGTTATTAGCTCTGCTAAGGTTGAAGAATGTGGCGGTGTAGATTTATGTCCATATGGAGCAATTGAAGTTGAAAATGGAGTAGAAGTAGAAGAGGATGAGTAGATAATATGAAAGTTACACAAAAAACCAAACTATCTAAGCTAATAGATGAGAAGAAAGCACAAACAATTTTAGAAAAATATGATTTTCCTTGTCTTTCTTGTCCTCATGCTAGACTTGAAATGGAAACTTTAGAACTAGGAAGTATTTGTGAAATGTACGATATCGATTCGACTAAGTTAATTAAAGAATTGAATGAAAAGTTGAATAAGAAATGAAGCAATCGTTTTTTATTCTTTTAATGCTTTTAATTTTGAATGTTTTAGTTTTGCCTTTTGTTATTTTCTTTTCTTTGCCGGCTTACCTTGAGGTAAGCTTTTTTAATGTTGGACAAGGAGATTCTATTTTTATTGAGGCTCCAGGAGGATATCAAGTATTGATTGATGGAGGCCCAAGTTATTCCAAGGTTTTAGATGGTTTATCTAAAGAAATGCCTTTTAATGATAAAGAGATAGATTTAATTATATTATCTCATCCAGAGAGTGATCATATGACAGGATTGTTTTCTGTATTAGAAAACTATAAGGTAGATAATATTATGTGGACTGGAATAGAAAAAGATGGAGAAAAGTTTGAAACTTGGAAAAGATTAATTAACGAAGAGGGAGCTAATATTTATTATGCTAATTCTGGTGATAAAGTAATTATGGGAGATGCGATCTTAGAAATAATAAATCCTAAAGAGTTGTTAAAGGGAGAGACATTTAAAGAAAGCAACAATACAGCAATAGTCTCCAAGCTTTTATATAAGGATAGTTCTTTTCTTTTCACGGGAGATATTTCTTCAAAAGCAGAAAATGAATTAACTAATATAGACGTTGATGTTTTGAAGATTCCTCATCATGGTTCAAAGTATTCAACCTCAAAAGAATTTATTAAAAAGGTTAGTCCTTTAGTTTCTGTGATTCAGGTTGGAAAGAATTCCTACGGACACCCAACAGAAGAAGTTTTGACACGACTTAATAATTTTGGTATTAAAATACTAAGGAACGATACTAATGGAGATATAAAGATTGTTTCCGATGGTTTGAATTATAAAATAATAACTAGTAAACAATAAATATATGGATTTTCCAATTTTTAAAACTAAGATGGGAGGAGATAGGAAATTTAATCTAGCCGACCCAAAAGAAAGGGCAGAATATTTTAATATAAAATGTGGACCGGAAATAGAAAAACTAAAAGAATATTTAAAAGATAATACTTTTATTGCTTATCTTTTAGGTAAAAAGAATTCAGGAAAGGGAACTTATTCTAAAATGTTATCCGAGGTTTTAGGTGCTGATAAAATAGAGCATTTGTCTGTTGGAGATATGGTAAGAGCATTAGATACTGAAATTCAAGACCCAGAAAAGAAAAAAGAATTAGTTGAGTTTTTAGAAAAGAATTACAGAGGATTTTATCCTTTGGAAGATCTGATTAAAAGTATGGAAAATAGGGATACTAAAACTCTTCTTCCTGATGAATTTGTTTTGGCTTTAATTAAAAGGGAAATTGCTAAGAGGAAAGGAAAGGTTATTCTTCTAGATGGTTTTCCAAGAAGTATGGATCAAGTTAGTTTCTCTTTGTTCTTTAGAGATTTGGTTGATTACAGAGATGATCCAGATATTTTCATTATGATTGATGTTCCAATGAACATTATTAATGAGAGAATTAAATGGAGAAGAATTTGTCCTAAATGTAATGCTTCAAGAAGCTTGAAATTATTACCAACTTCAAAAATTGGATACGATGAATCATCTAAAGATTTTTATTTAATTTGTGATGAGGCCAATTGTGACGGTGGAAGAATGGTAATGAAAGAAGGTGACGAAAAAGGAATTGAACCGATTAAAGAGAGATTAATGATGGATGAAGAAATATTAAAGAAAGCTGATACATTATATGGAATTCCAAAGGTTAAATTAAGAAATGCTATTCCTGCTGATGTTGCTCGTGATTATGTTGATGAATACGAAATGACTCCTGGATATTCATTTAAATACGAGAATGGGGAAGTCAAAACCATTGAAGAACCTTGGATTGTAGCTGATGATAATGGAGTACAATGTATTAGTTTACAGGCTGCTCCGGTGGTAGTTGCAATGATAAAACAGTTGGTTGAAGTATTGAAAATTTAAAGGTATAATATCTTTGGTCCTATCATTCAAAATTCCGAACAACTTTCAATCGGGAGATCATATATTTATCTGCTTTGGCAAATGAATGAGGTCACCCACGTGGATTAATTCGGATTCACTTGAAAGCGGTAGGACCCTTGGAAAGCACTGTCAAACAGTGTTTTTCTTTTCTTGACAATTTGATAATTACAGATATAATATACCTATACCTATGGTAGTGGTAAAATAATAATTTAAAAAATGAAAGCACAAAAAGAAAAAACATTGATTAGTTTAAAGAAGGTTCAAAGCTTAACTGCTAAAATAATCGATATGATGGAAAAAGAGAATTATTGCATTGATGTAATGCAGCAGAATTTGGCTGCAATTGGTTTATTAAAATCAGCTCATCAAATGATGATGGAAGATCATTTGCATAATTGCTTTAAATCAGCTATGAAAACTAATAATGAAAAGAAGAAAGACGAAATGATAGAAGAAATATTAAAAGTAATAAAAATATATAACAAATAACATGAAGAGAATATATCTTGATTACGCAGCTACGACGCCAGTCGATAATGAGGTTTTGAAGGAAATGCTTCCATATTTTTCTAAAAAATTTGGTAATGCTGCATCTTTGCATTCTTTCGGTATTGAGGCGGGAATGGGAATAGAAAAAGCAAGGAACATATTAGCTAAATATTTCAATGCCGAACCGATAGAAATAGTATTCACAAGTGGAGCAACTGAATCTAATAATTTATCTTTAAAAGGAGTTGTTAAGCAGCATCAATTAAAGAATAAAGAAAAGGTTCATATTATAACCACTGCCTTCGAGCATCATTGTGTTTTAGATGCCTCAAAGAGTTTAGAAAGAGATGGACTAGCCGAAGTAACTTTTATTCTACCCGATAAAGATGGAATTATTGATGTAAAAGACATTGAAAAAGCAATTAAGCCTAATACTCTATTAATTTCTGTGATGTATGTAAATAATGAGATAGGAACAGTCCAACCAATAAAGGAAATTGGAAAGATGATAAAAGAATTGAACAAGACAAGGGAAAAAAAGATAATTTTCCACACAGATGCTACTCAAGCTATTAATTATTTTGATTGTGATGTTAATGAGTTAAATGTTGATTTATTATCAATGTCAGCTCACAAGATATACGGTCCTAAAGGAGTCGGAGCCTTATATATCAGAAAAGGAACTCCTATTATCAGAGTTCAAGATGGTGGAGATCAAGAAAATAGACGCAGAGCGGGGACTCACAATGTTCCGGGAATAGTTGGACTCGGAAAAGCCATCGAGGTTTTAATGAAAAACAAAAAGAAAGATATAGTAAGAATTCAAAAATTAAGAGATGTCTTAATTAAAAAAGTTTTAAAAGATGTTCCTGCTTCAAGATTGAATGGTTCTTTGATTAATCGTTCTCCTAATAATGCAAACTTTAGTTTTAAAGATACTGAAGGAGAAAGCTTGTTAATGATGCTAGATAATATGGGAATAGCCTGTTCAACTGGATCAGCTTGTTCTTCTCAGTCATTAGAGCCATCGCACGTTATTCTTTCGTTAGGGCTTAAGCATGAAGATGCCCACAGTTCTTTAAGAATGACATTGGGAAAATATACAACGAAAGAAGAAATAACTTTCGCAGTTAAAGTCTTAAAAGAAACAATTAAAAAATTAAGAGGTGTTTCGGGAGATGTTTTATCCGATTATTATTCAAAAAAATAAAACATATGCAATATTCAAAAAAATTAATGGAACATTTCATGAATCCACGCAACCGCGGGAAAATTAAAAATCCTTCAGGAACAGGAATGGTTGGAAATCCTGTATGCGGAGATTTAATGAAAATATACATCAAAGTAAAAGATAAAAAGGGAAAAGAAGTATTAGATGATATAAAATTCGAAACTTTGGGTTGCGCCAGTGCAATTGCAACTTCTTCAATGGTGACTGAATTAGCTAAAGGAAAAACAATAGAAGAAGCCAAGAAGATATCTAAAAAAGACGTTGCAGATGCTTTAGAGGGATTGCCTCCAATTAAAATGCATTGTTCTAATTTGGCTGAAGAAGCATTAAAAGGTGCAATCAAAGATTACGAATCAAAAAAGAAATAAAACAAAAACACTGACTCATCATCAGTGTTTGTTTTTTTGTGTCGGGCTGCTGGGAGTTGAACCCAGGTCTTACGCACCCCATGCGCAAATACTACCACTATACTACAGCCCGAAAAGGGCTAAATTATTATTTCTTTCCAAGAGATTTGATGCATTTAGTGCAAGCCAAAATTCTCTTCCCGGCAAATCCTTTGAAGTTTTTGTTGGTTGTATTAGCGGGAACTATTACCCATTGTAGATTAGGGCGTATTCTTCTTTTAGTAGAAGGATTGTATCTCGAAATAAGCTTGTAATAGCTTCCTCCCATTGAAGATGATTTTCCGCAAATTGTACATTCTTTTTCCATATGTAATGTATATTACCAAAAAATTAAATAATTGCAACCCCCTTGTGTTTTGTGTTAATATTATTACATGGATACATTAACAATATTTACATTATTAATTCTTTTGTTTTCAATTATTATTCATGAGATAGCTCATGGAAGTGTTGCCTATGCCTTGGGTGATCCAACTGCTAAAGAAGCAGGAAGATTGGATTTAAATCCTTTAAAACACCTAGACCCGATTGGATCTATTCTTCTTCCTTTCTTCATGTCTATCTTGGGTGGACCAATAATTGGCTGGGCTAAACCAGTTCCTATTAATCCAATGTACTTTAGTGACAGAAGATGGGGAGAGTTAAAGGTTGCCTTGGCTGGTCCAGTGGCTAATTTTACAGTTGCTTTAATCTTTGGATTAATTGTTAAGTTTGTTCATTTACCGGACAGTTTTTTAACAATCGCGACAGTTATTATCTTTTATAATATTGCTTTAGGAATATTTAATTTAATTCCTATTTTTCCTTTAGATGGTTCTCATGTTTTATTTGCCTTATTACCTGAAAGATTCGAAGAATTAAAAGTATTATTAACTCAATACGGATTCATCCTCCTTCTTTTCTTAATTTTTATAATTCCCAATGGTCTTAGTTGGGTTTTTACTCTATCAGATAGAATTCTTTCTTTATTTTTAGCTTAAACTTAAAAAGTTGACTAAAATATTTCTTTATTGTATTTTGTAACTAGTTCATCTTATTTGATGGACCTGAGATGGTCACTTTGGCAGACGTAACTTTGACCCCATGCTTTTTGATAGAGAGAGAAGATTTTCATGAGGCCTGGTTTGAAGCGGTTTTTGCCGTTATGAATCAGGGCATTCCTCTCCATTTTGGTTCTGCAAAAGAACCAAAGAAAGCACGCGACTCCGTACAGACTATCGTCATGACCGGAAAAGCGATTGAACAGATTCAGAATTGTGAAATCCATCCTTTTTATAGGATGAGAGAATTAGCAATTCAGGGATACAAAAAGGAGTATGACCGAAAGTGGTTCAATGAAGAGTACAACAAGTTGCCACCTGGAGACAGAAGGCGCTTCACGTATGTCTATATCGAACGTTTAATCAAACACAGAACTCCCGGAGGATTCGTTGATCAAATCTCGAAATTGAGAGAGCTTCTCAAAGAACAGATTAAGAGCGGCATTTCTTCAAATCGCCATCAGGCGATTACCTGGGAGCCCGATATCGACATGAACTCCGATGCTCCGCCTTGCCTGCAAAGGATATGGATAAGATACTATCCGGGAGGATACGTTGATATCCATTTTGAGTGGAGATCAAGAGATCTTTTCAATGCCTGGCAGGGAAACCTCATTGGTCTGGTTGCTATGCTTCTTTTGGAAGTTATTATTCCAAACAATTGTAAAATAGCAAGAGTTGTCGACAAATCAGACTCTCTTCATATCTATGAAGGTGTTCTGGGAGAGGCGAGCAAGGTTCTCGCAATGGAGAGAGAAAGAGTTCCAGGTTTTGTAAGAAAACTGGACCACGTATATGTATGAATATACCTTCTTCTCTTCTTTTTTTATTTCTAAATGATATAATGAGGATATAAAAATAAATCTAAAAATATGAAATTAGAAAATAAAGTAGCAGTAGTGACAGGAGCTTCTTCAGGAATAGGAAAAGCCATTGCCGAAAAATTTGTTTTAGAAGGTGCTTCAGTTGTTTTTTCAGATGTTAACGAATGTGATGTTAGCCGTTTTAGTGATAAAGCGATTTTTATTAAATGTGATGTTTCTAAATCAGCTGAAGTAGACAGCCTTATTAGTGGTTGTGTTGATAAATTTGGAAAAGTAGACATAATGGTCAACAATGCTGGAATTGGAAGCTTGGGAGACGTTTTAGCTACCTCTGATGATGTTTGGCACAAGACAATAGAGATTAATTTATCAGGAGTATTTTATGGAATTCGTGCAGCTGGAAAAACAATGAAAGAAAAGGGAATTAAGGGTTCAATTATCAATATGGCTTCTATCTTGGGAACAGTCGGTTTTAATGGGGCCGTATCTTATTGTGCTTCCAAAGGGGGAGTCAATCAATTAACTAAAACAAGCGCTATTGAATTAGCTAAATTAGGAATCAGGGTTAATTCTATTGCTCCTGGATTTATAAAAACAAATATGACCAAGGGAGTTCAGGAAGATGAAAAGACAAAAATGTTTATTGAAGGAATGACTCCTTTAGGGTATCTAGGTGAACCTGATGATATTGCTAATGCAGCCCTATATTTAGCCTCTGAGGATTCAAAATATGTGACTGGAAATATTCTATATGTTGATGGCGGATGGACGGCACAATAAAAAATTCTTCAAGCCAATTAAATATTTGACATTTAGCTTTTTATCTGATAATTTAATCACAAGCGAATTTTCGCTTGCGATTTATTATTGATACAAAATATGCCAACAATTAGACAACTAATTAAGAAGAATAGAAAGCCATTAAAGACGAAGACTAATACTCCGGGTCTTGCGTTTGGATTTAATCCTTTAAAAAACAGACCAAAGGAATATGACGCACCTTTTAAAAAGGGAGTATGTTTGAAAGTTTTTACAACTACACCGAAAAAACCTAACTCAGCTTTGAGAAAAGTTTGCAGAGTTAAATTAAGTAATGGAAACGAAGTTACAGCCTATATTCCTGGAGAAGGACACAATTTACAGGAGCACTCAATCGTTATGATCAGAGGAGGCAGAGTAAAAGATTTGCCAGGTGTGAGATATCACATTGTAAGAGGCAGATTTGACTGTTCAGGAGTTGAAGGTAGAAAACAACAGAGAAGCGCATATGGAGTTAAAAGACCAGTAAAAAAATAGTATATGGCAACAGGACTTAAATTTAAAAAGAAAGTTATAATGCCCGATTCAGTATACAACGATATTATGGTTGCTAAATTTATCAACCAAGTAATGACTAACGGGAAAAAAACAGTAGCCGAGAAAATAGTTTACGGCGCTTTTGATTTAATCAAAAATCAAACAAAAAAGAACCCTTTAGATGTTTTTAGATTAGCTATTCAGAATGTATCTCCAGTTCTTGAGGTAAAACCAAAAAGAGTCGGAGGAGCAACTTACCAAGTTCCAATGGAAGTTAAGGGAAATAGAAAATTGAGTTTAGCTATGAAATGGATGATTAATTCAGCTAAAGACAAGAAAGGTAAAGCAATGAAATTCAAGTTAGCTGATGAATTAATTGAAGCTTCAGAAAACAAAGGAAATGCAGTTAGAAAGAAAGAGAACGCTCACAAAATGGCAGAAGCCAATAGAGCATTTGCCCACTTTGCATGGTAATTTAATATATAAACCTATTTCCAAGCCAAATAGGTTTTGTGTTCTAAAATAAAAAAAATATTATGAGCCGCCAATATCCAATCGAAAAATATAGAAATATCGGAATTATTGCTCACATTGATGCAGGTAAAACTACAACTAGTGAGAGAGTTTTGTTTTATACCGGAATATCACATAAGATTGGTGAGGTTCACGAAGGTGCAGCCATAATGGATTGGATGGAACAAGAAAGAGAAAGAGGTATTACTATTACTTCTGCTGCTACAACTTGTTTTTGGTCTCCTGGTGATTATTTAAAGAAAGACAAAACAAACGAACACAGAATCAACCTTATCGACACTCCTGGACACATTGACTTCACTGCTGAAGTACAAAGAAGTTTAAGAGTCTTGGATGGCGCTGTGGTTGTTTTTGACGGTGTTGCTGGAGTAGAAGCTCAATCAGAAACTGTTTGGAGACAGGCTGACAGGTACCACGTTCCCAGAGTTTGTTTTATTAATAAATTAGACAGAATGGGTGCATCTTTTGAAAAAAGTTTGCAATCTATTTGGGACAAATTAACTATTAACGCGGTTGCGGTTCAATACCCAATCGGACAAGAAGAAGATTTTTCAGCCATTATTGATTTGATGGAAATGAAAGCTGTTAAATTTGAAGGAGAAATGGGAAAGGATGTTATCAAGTTCGATATTCCTGAGTCTTCTTTAGAAGAAGCTAAGAAATGGAGACACAAAATGGTTGAGAAGATTGTTGCCGAAGATGAGGCTCTAATGGAAAGATATTTAAACGGAGAAGAGATTTCAGTAGAAGATTTAAGAGGTGCTTTGAGAAAAGCAACTATTAGCTATAAATTAATTCCCGTTTTAATTGGAACATCTTTAAGAAACAAAGGAGTTCAATTAGTTTTGGATGCAGTAGTATATTACTTACCAAGTCCGTTGGATGTTCCTGCTATTAAAGGAGTTGACCCTAATGATGAAGAAATTAAATTAGAAAGACATCCTAAGGATGACGAGCCTTTCTCAGCCCTAGCTTTTAAAATTGCAACCGATCCTTTTGTTGGAACATTGACTTATGCCAGAGCTTATTCAGGACATTTCAATAAAGGAGGATATTTACTTAATACTGTTTCTGGAGAAAGAGAAAGAATCGGTAGAATTCTTCGTATGCATTCTAATGAAAGAGAAGAAGTAGAAGAAGTATATGCTGGAGATATCGTTGCTTTCGTTGGATTGAAAAATACAACTACTGGACACACTCTTTGTGATGAGTCAGGTCCAATCGTTCTAGAAAAGATTGTTTTCCCCGAACCAGTTATTTCAATTCAAGTAGAACCAAAAGCTAAAGCAGACCAAGAAAAAATGGGTGCTTCTCTGAAGAAACTACAAGAAGAAGATCCAACTTTTAGAATGGAAACTAATCAGGAATCTGGTGAAATGGTTTTATCAGGTATGGGAGAATTACATCTAGAAATTATTGTGGATAGATTAAAGAGAGAATTCGGAGTTGAAACTAATGTTGGTAGACCTCAAGTATCTTACCGAGAAACGATTGAGAGAAATGCTGATGCTGAATGTAAATACGTTAAGCAGACTGGAGGTAGAGGTCAATACGGTCACGTAAAGATTAAGCTTGAAGCGCTAGAAAGAGGAAAAGGATTTGAATTTGTTAATGAAATTAAAGGAGGTTCTATTCCAAGAGAATACATTCCTGCGATTGAAAAAGGAATTAAAGAAGCGATGGCAAAAGGTGTTGTTGCTGGATATCCTTTAGTCGACATGAAAGTTATTCTATGGGATGGTTCATTCCATGAAGTCGATTCTTCAGAAATGGCCTTTAAGATTGCTGGTTCAATGGCTTTGCAAGATGGAGCTAAAAAAGCAGGCGCTCATTTATTAGAACCAATTATGAAATTAGAAGTAGTTGTTCCACCAGATTTCTTGGGAGATGTTATCGGAGATGTATCAGCGAGAAGAGGTCAGATTGAAGAAACAGAAGATAGGCCAGGAGTCAAGGTTATCTACGCTAAAGTGCCTTTATCAGAAATGTTTAGTTATACAACTTCATTAAGATCATTAACTCAAGGAAGAGGAACATCATCAATGGAGTTTGATCATTACGAAAAGGTTCCGGGAAATATTGCCCAAGAAATAGTAGAGGGTAAAAGAAAATAATATGGAACTAAAAGAGATTCAAAAGATAATAGAGGAAGAAGGCGGCAAGATAGTTCTTGCTCAAGAAAATGGGCCAACCTTGATAATCATGAAATTAGAAGATTATAGAAACAAGAAAGAGACAAAGGCCGAAGTCAAGACGGAGCAAATTTCTAAAGTTCCACGAGAACTTGAAACAGAAACATTGAAGATTGACGACCTTCCTTTCTAGTAGGTTATTGACTTTTTTCGAAATTTGGTTAAAATAGATTTGTTAATTATAAACATTAATCCGTTCTTTTTTATTGTCAGTCGTAATAGTAGAAAAGAAGGGACATAAATAATAAAAAAAATAAATAATAAAAATATGGCAACAGAAGTTTTTACAAGAACAAAACCACACTTGAACGTGGGAACCATTGGTCACGTTGACCACGGTAAAACTACCTTAAGTGCGGCAATATTACATTGCTTAGCAATGAAGAATGGAAAGACGGCAGAAAAGTCAGTTGATCAGATTGACTCAGCTCCTGAAGAAAAAGCAAGAGGTGTTACTATTAACATCGCTCACTTAGAGTACGAAACAGACAAAAGGCACTATGCTCACATTGACTGTCCAGGACACGCTGACTACATTAAGAATATGATTACCGGTGCTGCTCAAATGGATGGAGCCGTATTAGTAGTTGCTGCTACTGATGGTCCTATGCCTCAAACAAGAGAGCACATTCTTTTAGCTCACCAAGTAGGTTTACCTTCATTGGTTGTATTTTTGAACAAATGCGACATGGTTGAAGATGCTGAAATGATTGATTTAGTTGAAGACGAAGTAAGACAACTATTAAAAAAGTATAATTTCCCAGGAGATGAGATTCCCGTAATCCGCGGTTCAGCTCTAAAAGCTTTAGAAGCTACATCTGTTGATGATCCTTGGGTTCAAAAAGTTTTAGAACTAGTAGATAAATTAGATACATATATCCCTGAACCAGTTAGAGACGTAGCTAAGCCTTTCTTAATGGCTATTGAAGATGTTTTTTCAATTGAAGGAAGAGGTACGGTTGCGACTGGTAGAATTGAAAGAGGTATTGTTAACTCTAACGAAGAAATTGAAGTTGTCGGTATTAGACCAACTCAAAAAACAACTGCAGTTTCTGTTGAAATGTTTAATAAATCATTATCAACTGGACAAGCTGGAGATAACGTCGGTATTTTATTAAGAGGTTTGAAGAAAGAAGATATTGAAAGAGGACAAGTTTTGGCTAAGCCAGGAACTATTACTCCTCATACAGAATTTACTGCTCAGATATATGTTTTAACAAAAGAAGAAGGCGGAAGACACACTCCATTTTTCTCAGGATACAAACCCCAATTCTTTATCCGTACAGCTGATATTACTGGAGATGTAATTTTAGCCGCTGGAACAGAAATGGTTATGCCTGGAGATACAGTTGAAGTAACTGTTAAGTTGATTGTTCCTGTAGCTTTGGAAGAAAAGCAAGGTTTTGCTATCAGAGAAGGAGGAAAGACAGTTGGAGCAGGTACTATAACTAAGATTATAAAGTAGAATAAATAAGATGTCAGCAGCCCTTAAAAAAACTGAAAAGGAAGTAACAGCGAAATTGAGAATCAAGCTTCGTGCCTATGACCACAAGGTCATTGATAAAAGCGCCCAGCAGATTATTGAAATGGCGCTAAGGTGCGGAGTTAAAATTGCTGGACCGATTCCTTTGCCGATTGAAATAAACAAGTTCACTGTAAACAGGTCAACTTTCGTTCACAAATCGGCTAGAGAGCAATTCGAAATGAGAATTCACAAAAGGGTTATTGATATTTTGAGTCCGAACCAGAAAGTGGTAGAGTCGTTAAAGTCATTGACTCTACCCGCTGGAGTGGATACCGAGATCAAGAGTATAATGTAGGTTAATTATTAAATAATTGATTTATATAATTAAAAATTAATTGAATATTTGATAGTACTAGTCTTTAAGGCTGGTTATCCGGTCTTTTTTTTGTAAAGTTATGAAATTCATATTAGGTAAAAAAATTGAAATGAGTCAGGTCTTCAAAGAGGACGGAACAGTAGTTCCCGTTACTCTTGTTCAGACTGGAGAATGTGGTGTTGTTCAGGTTAAAACCAAAGCAAAAGACGGATATGAAGCAATCAAGATTGGATTTGAATCTTTGCCTGAAAGAAAGATCAAAAAGACGGGAACACCATTTAGATATTTGAAAGAGTTCGAAGGAGATGTTAACGCATACAAGGCAGGAGATAAGATTTTGGCAAATGTTTTTACACCAGGAGATAAAATAAAAGTTTCCGGAGTATCTAAAGGAAAAGGATTCCAAGGAGGAGTAAAGAGGTGGGGATTTTCCGGAAAACTTTCTGCAACTCATGGTAACAAGCACGAACATAGAACATTAGGTTCTACTGGTTGTTCTATTCCAGCAAGAGTTATTAAGGGTAGAAAAATGCCTGGAAGAACTGGAAGCGACAGAATTTCTGTTAAGAATTTAGAAGTTGTAAAGGTTGATATGAAGAATAGTATTATAGCGATCAAAGGAGCAATTCCTGGGAGAAGAGGAACGCTTTTGGAAATTAGAGGATAAAATTATATGGCAAAGAAAGCAACAAAAATTGAAGAGGTGGTAGAGATTAAAACTGTTAAGACAGATTTACCAAAAGAAATATTTGAAGTTCCAATGAACTCTGATTTAGTTCATCAAGTTATTGTTTCTCAGATGGGAAACAGAAGAACAGTTGTTGCTCATGCTAAAGGAAGAGCTGAAGTATCTGGAGGTGGAATCAAACCTTGGAAACAGAAGGGAACAGGCCGCGCAAGGAGTGGTTCTAATACATCATCTATCTGGGTTGGTGGAGGTGTTTCTCATGGACCAACAAAAGACAGAAACTTCAAAAGAATTTTACCTAAAAATATTAAAAGAAAAGCTTTATTTGCTGCTTTATCAGACAAAGCCAGAGAAGGATTATTAGTTATTACTGAAACACTATCTTTAAAAGAAGCTAAGACTAAAGAAGCAAGAAGCTTATTAAAGAATATTGGAATTAGAGAAAGCTGTTTAGTAGTTTTGCCTAAATTAGATAAGAATGTTATCTTAGCAATGAGAAATTTGCCCAAGATTTCAACTATTCAAGCAAAAGACTTAAACTGTTTAGATGTTGTTTCATCAAAATATTTATTAACTGACAAGGAAGGAATTAGTGAGATTAAGAAAACATTTTTAGACTAGTATGGCATTGAATATTTTTAAAAAAGAAAAAGGAGTGAAGGCGAAGAAAGAAACTGTTAAGAAAGAGAACAAGGAAATTTCGACAACAATAAAAAGCGTATTGCAGTCTCCTTGTATTACTGAAAAAGCAGTTAACATGTCTAATACTGGAAACTTTTACGTTTTCCATGTTACAACAGATGCAAACAAGGTTGAAATTAAAAATGCGATTGAAGAGAGATACAAGGTTAACGTTATTCAAATAAGAACAATCAATATTCCTAGAAAGAAAATATCTAAAGGAAGAAAGATTGGATATAGAAGTGGATACAAGAAAGCCATTGTAAAAATTAAAGAAGGTCAAAAAATTGAAATTGTAGGACAATAATATGCAGAGAAAAACATTAAAATTGAAGAACCTACTTCCTTTATCTAAGAAGAAGCCAGAAAAGAATCTTCTAGTAAGAATTAAGAGAACAGGAGGAAGAGGAAGTAATGGTAGAATTACTTCTTGGCAAAAAGGAGGCGGAGCAAGAAAACTTTTAAGGCTGGTTGAGTTTGGACAGAAAAAAATGAATATCCCCGCAGAAGTTATTGCTCTAGAGTATGACCCTAATAGAAGTGCATTTTTAGCTTTGGTTCAATACGAAGACAAAGAAAAGAAATATATTATTGCTCCTGAAGGATTGAAAGCTGGAGATAAAATAATCTGCGCCGAAAAGGCAGAAGCTGATACTGGAAACAGAATGAAGTTGAAAAATATTCCAGAAGGAACTATAGTCTATAATGTTGAATTAGAACCAGGAAAGGGCGGAATATTAGTAAGATCAGCCGGAACAGGTGCAGTGTTACAAAACTATGAAGGTGGATATGCTAATTTAAAAATGCCTTCTTCAGAAATTAGAAAGATTCCTGGGGAATGTTTTGCCTCAATTGGAAAGGTTTCTAATTCTGAATACAGATTTATCAATTGGTCAAAAGCTGGAAAGAGCAGAAAGAAAGGAATTAGACCACACGTTAGAGGTTCTGTTATGAACCCCTGTGATCATCCTCATGGAGGTGGAGAATGTAGAACAGGAATCGGTTTAAAGCATCCAAAGACTCCTTGGGGAAAACCAGCATTAGGAGTTAAAACCAGAAAGAAGAATAAATGGACAGCGAAGTTAATTATTCAAAGAAGAGTTAAGAAGAAGAGAAAATAAATAATATGTCAAGAAGTCTAAAAAAAGGACCATATATCGATCCGAATGTCACAAAAAAGATTGCAGGAAAGAAACCAAGCGAAACGGCCGCCATTAAAACATGGTCGAGAGCTTGTACTATTAATCCCGAAATGATCGGCTTTACTTTTGGTGTGCATAATGGAAAGGATTTTCTTCAAGTAAGAGTTACTGAAGAAATGGTTGGTCACAAGTTAGGAGAATTTTCTCCAACAACTAAATTTTTAAGACACGGAGGAAAGGCAAGTAAAGAACAGGAGAAAGGAGCTGCTCCAGCACCCGCTGCAGTCGCACCAGCTAAAGTAAAATAATATGGCATTCAAAGTTGAATTAAATCATTTACATATTGCTCCAAGAAAGGCAAGATTAATTGCTGACTTGGTTAGAGGAAAGAAGGCGGAAGAAGCCCAGACGATTTTGAATTTCGCTATTAAGAGAGCAAGTGACCCAATATTGAAATTATTAAATTCAGCACTTGCTAATGCCAAGATAACAAAGAATATTTCAGCAACCGATTTGTTTATTTCTAAGATTACAGTTGATGAAGGTCCAGCCGGAAAGAGAGTTTTACCTAAATCAAGAGGAAGAGGAGAAATTATCAAGAAGAAAACTTCTCATGTAACTTTAGTTTTAGATATGAAGAAAGAAGACGTTAAAAAAAGCAAGAAAGGTAAAAAAGAGATTGTTAAAGAAGAAGCAAAAGTTGAGGAAAAGAAAGTTGAGAAAAAAGTAAAGAAAACAATAACAAAGAAGAAATAAAAAAATGAGTCACAAAGTTCACCCTAAAATTTTTAGAATCAGAGGAATCGAAGACTGGTTGTCACACGGTTTTTACGGTAATAAACCTTTGAAGAGTGTAAAAGAGGATTACATCATCAGGACTTTTTTGACCAATAAATTAAAAGAATCAAGCGTGGAAAAAGTTGAAATAGAAAGATACAGTAATAAAACAAGTGTTATTATCCATTCGGCCAGACCGGGATTGATTATCGGACGCGGCGGTGAAGGAATTGAAAAGATAAGGCTTGAATTATTGAAAGAAGTTTTCAAGAAGAATGATTTAGGATTAAAAGAATTAAGTGAATTAGGAAAGAGATTGAAATTAGAAGTAAGAGAGGTTTCTAATCCTTGGACTTCTTCAGTTTTGGTTAATCAGTGGATTGCCCAGAAGATTGAGAAAAGAACACCATTTAGAAAAACAATTAAACAAGCCATTGAAAAAGTTATGGCTAATAAGAATGTTAAAGGAGTAAAGATCATGGTTTCAGGTAGATTAGACGGAGCTCAGATTGCAAGATCAGAATGGCTAGAGAAAGGAAGATTACCCAGACAGACAATCAGAGCTGATATTGATTACGGATTCGGAGAAGCCAGATGTACCTATGGTGCAATTGGAATAAAGGTTTGGATATACAAAGGAGATAAATTTGAATAAAAATCATGTTAGCCCCAAAAAGATTAAAACATAGAAAACAGCAGAAGGGTAGAAGAAGTAGAAGAACCTTCGAAAGTAAAGGAACCAAAATCAGCTTCGGTAGTTTCGGATTGAAAGCAACTTCTGAAAAGTGGATTACTTCTAATCAATTAGAGGCCTGCAGAAGAGCGATTATTCGATATCTAAAGAAAGGAGGAAAGTTGTGGATTAGAGTATTTCCTGATAAGGTAAGAACTAAGAAGGGACAAGAAGTGCCGATGGGAGGAGGTAAAGGTTCACTTGACCATTACGTATTTCCAGTTAAACCAGGTAGAGTGTTGTTCGAATTAGAAGGAATCCCTGAAGCGGATGCCAGAGAAGCTTTTAGAAAAGCAGGAGATAAATTACCTTTAAAGACAAAATTTGTTAAGAAACAGTAATATGAAAAGCAAAGAATTGATTTCAAAAGCTAAAGAAGAATTGGTAGGATTAATGAATGACAAGAAAAAGGCAAATGAAGAGTTTCGCTTCAAGGCCGTTTCTGGAGGAATTAAGAATACCAAAGAGTTAAGAGAAAATAAAAAAGATATTGCAAGAATTTTGACTATATTAAATAAGAAATAGTATGCCAAAAAAGGAATTAATAGGAAAAATAGTATCGGATAAAATGCAGAAAACTGTTGTAGTTGAGGTTGAAAGAATTAAAGAACATCCAAAGTATAAGAGAAGATACAAGATTCACAAGAAATATAAGGCTCATACAGAAACAGGAGAATTTAAAACAGGAGATAAAGTTTTAATTAGAGAAACTAAGCCGATGTCAAAGGATAAGAATTGGGAGGTAGTTTCAAAATTAAGTAAATAAAAGAAAATGATACAAGTACAGACATTATTAAAGGTTGCTGATAATTCAGGCGCCAAGATGGCTAAATGTATCCGTGTTTTAGGCGGAACATATAGAAGATACGCATCACTAGGTGATATTATTGTCGTTGCCGTAAAGGATGCTGAACCAAGAAAAGCGGTAAAGAAGCACCAAGTTTTAAAAGCAGTCATTGTTAGAGAAAGAGGTGCGGTAAGAAGAAATAATGGAACATATATCCGTTTTGATGATAATGCTATTGTTATGCTTGAAGGAGCTTCAAAAGAACCTAAGGGAACTAGAATCTTAGGACCAGTAGCTAGAGAAGTAAGAGAAAAAGGATTTGAGAAGATTTCAACAATGACAAAAGATTTAGTTTAAATATATGAAGATAAAAAAGAACGACCAAGTTTTAATAATCGCGGGCAATGACAAAGGCAAGAAAGGAAAGGTTTTAAGATCTATTCCTGTTAAGAATAGAATTGTTGTTGAGGGAATTGCTTTAGTAAAGAAGAATGTCAAACCCAAGAAATCTGGACAAAAAGGACAGATAGTTTCTGCTCCCAGAGCAATCAACGTTTCGAATGTTAAGTTGGTTTGTTCTAAATGCGGAAAAGCAGCCAGAGTTGGTTATGAAATAGTTGAAGGAAAAAAATACCGTGTTTGTAATAAATGCGGAGCGCATATTTAATTAAAAAATTATGGCAATAACAAGCATTAAAGAAAAATACAAGAAGATAGCAGTACCTAAAATGAAGGCAAAGTTTGGATATAAGAATGTTATGGCAATTCCAAAAATAGAGAAGATAGTTATTAATATTGGATTCGGAAGAGTTATTTCTCCTAAGACAAAAGATGAACAGAAGAAGTTTATTGAATATATAAGAACCAATCTTTCCAGTATTTGCGGACAGAGACCAGTTATGACCGTTGCCAGAAAATCAATTTCTACTTTTAAATTAAGAGAAGGAAGCGTTATCGGATCTAAGGTTACTTTGAGAGGAAAGAAAATGAATGATTTCATGGAAAAGTTAGTTAATATTGTTCTTCCTCGTTCCAGAGACTTTTTAGGAATTAATCCTAAGTCAGTTGATGGAGGCGGAAATCTAAATTTGGGAATCAAAGAACATATTGCTTTTCCAGAAATATCTCCAGAAAAATCTCCAATTATTCTTGGAATGGAAGTTACGATTAATACTAACGCAAAAAGCAAAGCAGAAGGATTGGAATTATTTAAATTACTTGACTTTCCATTCAAGAAAAGTTAAAGTCAAAAAGTGTTAAATTATGGCAAAAACATCACAAATAGCAAAATCAGCAAAGACACCAAAATTTTCTTCAAGAGTAGTAAGAAGATGTTTTAAGTGTGGAAGAAAACATGGTTATATCAGAAAGTTTGGTTTGTGCAGAATTTGTTTTAGAGAAATGGCGAATAAAGGAGAGTTGCCGGGAGTAACAAAAAGTAGTTGGTAATTATATATAAAAGAAAATGGACCCAATAGCAGACATGATCAGTTCAATAAATAACGCCTTAGCTGTTAGTAAAAAACAGATAGCTCTTTATCCATACTCAGATTATAAGTATGCGATTCTTGAGGTTTTTAAAAAGGAAGGTCTTATTGAAAATATTGATAAGAAAGGAAGATTGTCAAAGAGAAAGATTATTGTTGATTTTAAATATGATAAAGAAGGAAACCCTGTGATTACAAAGATTAAGAAAATTTCTAAACAAGGGCAAAGAATTTATTCAACCCACAATGAATTGAAACCGGTTAAGTCAGGACACGGAATTTCAATAGTCACAACTTCAAAAGGAATAATGACTAATAAGGAAGCTAGAAAAGCTAAGCTTGGGGGAGAAGTAATTTGTGAAATTTGGTAATATGTCAAGAATAGGAAAAAAAGAAATTTTAATACCAGCAGGAGTTGAAGTAAAAATCAACGGAGTAAATATTGAGGTTAAAGGACCTAAGGGTGTTTTAACAATGAAAGCAGTTCCAGAAATTGCGATTGAAATGAAAGAAAATGCAATTTATTTTACTCCTAAGAAATTAGATTTGAAATCTAATGCTCTTTGGGGTTTAACTAGAACTTTAGTTTCTAATATGATTGACGGAGTTACAAAGGGATTTGAAAAGAGATTAGAGATCAACGGAGTCGGTTTTAAGGCTAGAACCGAAGGAAAGAAATTGGTTTTAGATGTCGGTTTAAGTCATACTGTAGATATTGATGCTCCTGAAGGAATTGAATTTAAAGTTGAAAAGAACGTAATTATTGTTACTGGAATAGACAAAGGATTAGTTGGACAGATTTCAGCCACAATCAGAAAGGTTAAACCACCAGAACCATACAAGGGAAAAGGAATTAAATACACAACAGAAATTATTAAGAGAAAGCTTGGCAAGAAGGCAGCTGCGGGTGCATAATATATTTGAAATACATGTTAGAAAAAAAAGCAAAAAGAATAATAAGACACAAAAGAGTGAGAGCAAAGGCGGATGGTACTGCAACTAAGCCCAGACTTTGTGTTTTCCGTTCAAATCAACACATCTATGCTCAATTGATTGATGACACTACTGGCAAAACTATTTTAGCGGTGTCTGATGTTTCAGTTAAAGGAAAAGAAAAGAAATCTGATTCTTCAAAGAAAATTGGAAATGAAATTGCTAAAAAGGCAGTTGAGAAAAAGATAACTGAAGTAATTTTTGATCGTGGAGGATATAAATATCACGGTCGCGTAAAGGCCTTAGCTGAAGGAGCAAGAGAAGGTGGATTAAAATTCTAATTACATATGAAAAGAGAAAGAAATACAAAATTTGATAAGAAGAATGAAATAAAAGATGAATTTGAATCTAAGCTTTTAGACTTGGCTAGAGTTACTAAGGTAACTGGAGGAGGAAAGACAATGAGATTCAGAGCAGTTATCGTGGCCGGAAACAAAATGGGAAAGGTAGGAATTGGAGCTGCTAAAGGTTTAGATGTTTCTCAAGCTATTGAAAAGGCAACTAGAGTTGCTAAAAAGAATTTAAAAGATATTCCTATATCTGAAGGAACGATTCCTTTTGAAGTTGAGGCTAAGTTCGGACCATCTCGCGTAATATTAAAACCACAGATGAAAGGTAAGGGTTTAGTAGCTGGAGGAACAGTTAGAATTATTTGTTCTTTAGCTGGAATTCAAGACATTTCTTCTAAAACATTATCAAGAACAAGAAATAAATTAAATAATGCCCAAGCGACAATGCAAGCTTTATCTAAATTGAAGAAGAAATAATATGCAATTACACGAATTAAAACAGAATACAACTTTTAAGAAAAAAAAGAGAGTTGGTCGCGGAGGAAAGAAAGGTACATATTGTGGTGGTGGTGGAAAAGGACAGAAAGGAAGAGCCGGTGCAAAGTTTAAACCAATCATCCGTGGTTGGATTAAAAGATATCCTAAACTAAGAGGATATAATTTCAATACTCAAACAGAAGTTTCATCAGTCAACTTAGATGTTTTAGAAGAAATATTTGAATCTAATACTGTTATTAATCCCGAAGTATTAGTTGCTAAAAGAATTATTAGAAAGGTTGATGGAAAGATTCCTACTATTAAAATTCTAGGAACAGGAGAAATCAAAAAATCTTTAACTATCGAGGGCTGTTTGGTTTCAAAAACTACTATAGAAAAAATAGAAAAAGCTGGAGGAAAAGTTGTAGCAAAAACAGTAAAAGAAGTTGCCAAGAAGGGGGTTTCTAAAGCAAAAACTAAAAAGTAAAAACTATGTTCAAAAAGATTACAGAAATTTTTAAGGCAAAAGACTTAAGATATAAGATACTTTTTGTTTTAGGAATTTTTGCTACCTTTAGATTGATGGCTAATATTCCAATCCCTGGAATTGATGTTGCAAAAATTCAGCAATTCTTTGCTGGCAATCAGTTCTTTGGAATGATGAACTTATTTACCGGAGGAGCATTAGACAAGGTTTCAATTGTTATGCTTGGTCTTGGACCTTACATCACAGCTGTTATCGTTTTCCAGCTTTTAACGATGATTTTTCCTCAGATTGAAAAATTATATAAAGAAGAAGGAGCAGCAGGGCAACAGAAATTTAATCAGTACTGTAGAATCGCTGGAGTGCCTTTAGCCATGATTCAAGGTTATGCAATGATATTTTATTTAAAATCTCAAGGAGTAATTGGAGCATTAGATCCAATGACTATTATTGCAGCTATCGCAGCAATTACTGCCGGTTCAACTTTAATGATGTGGTTAGGAGAATTAATTTCTGAAAAGGGAATTGGGAATGGAGTATCATTATTAATTTTTGCTGGTATCGTTGCTGATATTCCTAATAATATTCAAAAGGCTTTGTTAACTTTTGACCAAGGACAGATATTCTCATATGGTTTATTTTTAATTTTATCAATTGTAATTATTGCTGGAGTGGTTTTAATTAATGAAGGAAGAAGGAATATACCCGTATCTTATGCTAAGAGAGTTAGAGGAAACAAAATGTATGGCGGTGCTTCAACTTATTTACCTTTAAATATTAACCCAGCTGGAGTTATACCTGTCATCTTCGCCATTTCTATTCTAATGATTCCATCAATGCTTGCTTCATTCTTTAATTGGAGTTTTGTTAAAGACGCTTTAGGTAATGAGTGGGTTTATGGAATATTATATTTCTTATTAGTATTTGTTTTTACATTCTTCTATACCGCAGTTACATTTGATCCTAAGAGTGTTTCAACTAATTTACAAAAAATGGGAGGTTTTATTCCAGGAATTAGACCAGGTGAAAATACGGCTCAATTTTTACAATCAATTTTATCAAAAGTTTTAGTTGTTGGTGCAACTAGTTTGGGATTAATTGCTGTTATGCCTTCAATAGTCCAAGGCGTTACTGGAATCCAACAATTTAAATTTTTAATTGGGGGAACTGCTCTAATTATTATCGTTTCGGTAGCCCTAGATACAATGAAACAAATCAATTCTCAATTAGAAATGAGAGAATATGATTCATAATTAATTTAAGGAATAGAAGATTGGGGACAAACCAGTCTTCTATTTTTTTGTTTTGTATTTTATAATAAGACATAAGCATAAAAGAAAATATATGGAAAAGTCTCCTTTGATCTTAATACTATTGGGTAAGTCTGGTTCAGGAAAAGGAACTCAAGTCAATCTTTTGAAAGATAAGCTTGGGTTAGATTTTTTAGGTACGGGAGCATTACTGAGAGAAAGAAAAAAGGTGGGAGATTTTTCTGCTAAAAAGATCGCTGATGTTATTGATAATGGAGGAATTGTTCCTGCCCCAGTAGTTTTTAAATTATGGATGGAAAAGTTTGAAGAATTTAAAAATAGAAAAGAAGAATTTAAGGGAGTTATTCTTGATGGTTCTCCAAGGAAATTATTAGAGGCGAAATTATTAGACGACGCTTTGGGATGGTTTAATTGGGAAAAGCGGGTTAAGATTATGCTTATCGATATTTCTGATGAAGAAGCCATTAATAGAATCGCCAAAAGAAAGATTTGTCCTAAATGTGGAAACATCGTTATTGTTTCTGGTTCTAACGATTTAGATATTTGTTCAAATTGTGGAGAAAAATTGATTACTAGAGCAGAAGATACGATTGAAGGAACTAAAAAGAGATTAGAGTGGTTTAGAGATGAAGTTGAAGAAACAGTTAATCACTACGAATCAATGGGAAAATTGATAAAAATTAATGGAGAACAGTCAGTTGAAAATGTCTTCAATGATATCATGAAAGAAATTGAAAAAGATGATAACAATTAAAACAAAAGAAGAAATAGAGGTGATGGCTAAAGGTGGGAAAATACTGAAATCAATTGTTGATGAATTGGGTTCTCATGTTGCGATTGGTGTTTCAGGAATAGAGATGGAAAAAATGGCTGAAAAGATGATTAAAGAAAATGGAGGAGAATTTAGTTTTAAAGGACAGGACGGATTTCCGTCTTGTCTCTGTTTTTCTATTAACGAAGAAATAGTCCATGGAATTCCCGATAATAGGGTTTTAAAAAATGGAGACATTGTTTCTTTAGATTTGGGAATATTTTTTCCTTTGAATAAATTTGTTTCAGAGATTGATGAAAATAAATATCCTAACTTAAAAAAAGGATTTCATACGGATATGGCTAGAACCTACCTAGTTGGGGAGGTTAATCCTGAAATCCAAAGGCTCGTTAAAGCCACCAAAAAGGCTTTAAAGAGGGGTATTTCCAAGGTTAGGCCCGGAAACACGTTTGGTGAATTAGGCGAGGCGATATGCAGGTTTTCCGAACAACAGGGATTTAGTGCTATTAGGAACTTATGTGGCCATGGAATCGGAGCTGAATTGCACGAAGATCCAGATGTTTTAAATTATGGTAAGAAAAGCTGGGGAGAAGTGATGAAAGAGGGGATGGTTTTTTGTATTGAACCAATGCTTTCCATGGGAGATTATGAAATAAAAAAGAGGGGAATGGCATATATTACAGAAGACAAGTCTTTGTCTGCTCATTTTGAAGATATGGTAGTAGTTACTAAGGACGGAGTTAAGGTATTGACAGAATAATATATTATATTTATAATATAGAAAGGTAAAATATTGAGGAACGAATAAAGTATAGAAGTTTTTATATATTTTATCCGTTCCTTTAAAAGCTAGCTTGGAGCGGTCGGTACTACAGCGAGACTGTAAGTATAAAGGAGGAACTATTAATGGACCAAGAAGAGCAGCATATAATAGCAAGGAATAGAGTGCTTGATGTTTTTGGGGTCGATATCGACCAGGAAGATTTCGAAGGGCCATATCCCGTTCGACCAAAAAGTCGTTAACTCTAAACCGCAAAAAGATCTAATTAATTTTAGTCTTTTTTTGTAAAAATTAACTTAAAATGATAGAATATCTGTATGAATAATAAAGAAACAGAACTAAGATACGATTTATTAAACGATGACTGGGTCATTGTTTCTCCGATTCGTGCTGATAGATATAAAAAGAAGGCAATTATAGGTTGTCCGTTTTGCAACATTAAAACACAAGAAAAGCCTGTTTTAGTTTATTCAAATGGCATAAGGAGTGATAATAAAGATATTAAAGATTGGACAACTATTGTTATTCCTAATAAATATCCTGTTTTTGTTCCTTTTCAAAAAAATAAAAAAGAAAAAGAAAACGATATTTATTCTAAAATTAAATCTGCTGGATTCCATGAATTAGTTATAACAAAAGACCATGAAAAAAGTTTAGCTCTTTTACCATTAGACAAAATTAAAGAAGTTTTTACTTGCTATCAAGAAAGAATTGTTGAATTTAGAAATTATAATTTTGTTAAGAATGTTGTTATTTTCCATAATCATGGCAAAGAAGCTGGGTCAAGCCAGTCTCATCCTCATTCACAGATTTTAACTGTTCCTTTGATTGATAAAGAATTCAGGATTACACTAGATAATCACAGTAAATATTTTAAAGAAAACAAGGAGTGTCTTAGGTGCAAAGTGAATAAAGAGGAAAAGAAGTTTAAAAAAAGAATTGTTTTTGAAAATAAAGATTTTATTGCTTATATTCCTTTTGCTCCTAAATTTACGTTCCAGACAATAATTACCCCCCAAAAACATTCTTCAAGGTTTGAGGAAATTACTGAAAAAGAAAAAGAAAGTTTAGCTGAAATATTAAAGAAGATATTATCAAGGATGTATAAAGGATTAAAGAATCCTCCCTACAATTTTTATTTACATACCGCTCCATTAGATAAAGAATATCCATGCTTTCATTGGTATATTTCTGTCTTTCCGAGAAGATATCCGTTAGCTGGATTTGAAATGGGAGCTCAGATGGAAGTACTCTCTAGTAGTCCCGAGGATCAAGCTTTATTCTTAAGAAAACAAAAATAAATAAAACATATGAAACCACTAATTGTTGCTAATTGGAAATGTAATCCTAAAAGCTTATCAGAAGCAAAGGAGTTATTAGAAAAAGTAATTAATGGAATTAATGAAGAAGACGTTATTATCTGTCCTCCGTTTGTTTTTATTAATTCTTTAATCAGCGATAAGATTCCTTTTGGCGCACAAAACTGTTTTGATAAAGAAGGAGCTTTTACGGGAGAAAATTCTGTTTCAATGCTTGAAGGTATTGGAGTTAAGTATGTTATTTTGGGCCATTCTGAAAGAAGGAATATTTTTAAAGAAAATAATGAAGAGATTAATTCTAAATTAATTAAGGTTTTAGAGTCTAAAATAGTCCCAATTCTTTGCATAGGAGAAAAGAGGGAAGAGAGGGAAGAGGGCAAAACATTTGAAATATTATCAGAACAATTAGATGCTTGTCTAAATAATATTTCAAGTCCGGAGAAAATTATTTTAGCTTACGAACCAGTTTGGGCGATTGGAACAGGGAAGTTTGCGGAAATAAAAGACATTAAAGAGGTGAGAGCCTTTATTCGAGAATTTTTAACAAAGAAATTCAATCAAGAGATTGCAAAAAACATTAGAATTCTTTACGGAGGAAGCGTTGATTCAAGCAACGTTAATTCATATATTACAGAAGCTCAGATGGACGGAGTCTTAGTCGGAGGAGCCTCTCTTAAAGCTGATGAATTTTTGAAGTTAATAAAATCCGCCTAAAGCGGAGCAATTTGTGAGATGCGGAAGATAATGTCTTCCATAAAATGAAGAATGATTTGGCCGATTTATATCGGTCTCGTTTTTTCGTTTTTACGAATTGTAACAAATAACTCGAATAAAGAAATAAAAATCACCTCCTTGGTGTGCTAAATTAAGTATACTCTTTTTTTAATTTTTGGCAAGATGTTCATGGGGAAGCAGATGTATAAATCATGCTTCCCATTCGGTACCGCACAGAGTGCTTTCAAAGTCGTCCTTCATCGGACGACGATCGCTGAGACTGGGACACCATATCCGGGGGATGGAGACATTCTTATTCCTCCTATTTTTGCAGTGCACATATTTCAAGAGATAAACTCCGATTCTGACCGTCTTATATTCCGACAGGTCACATCTCCAGTAGAGCAATTAGGGTGGATAGTCAGTTGCTCAACAAATGAATGCAATACAACACATGTTTTGTTATCCCTCCCAAGTACAATGTACTGTTTTTAATATATCAATAATTTTAGAAAATGCAATAATATTGTGCGACATATATATGTAACATATTTAAAGGGGAGTAGGTGATATTAGTTTTTCATATTTTTGCCACTGTGAAATTGTCGATGAACATCTCTTAATCTTTTATTTGTGACATGGGTGTATATCTGAGTAGTGGCAATATTTTTGTGTCCTAAGAATTCTTGAATAGTTCTTAAATCAACTCCTTGACTAAGTAAATCTGTAGCATAACTATGTCTTAAAGTGTGCGGCGTAGTAAAGAAAGGAATGTTGCCAAGCGTAGCATATTTCTTAACGATTCTTTCTATAGAACGAGGCGTTAAACGGCTCTCTGAGGAGGTTTTAGCCCTATAATGAATAAAGAGAGCTTTGTCATCATCATCGCGTGTTTTAAGGTATTTTTTGACCCAATTTAGGGCTCGTTCCGAGAAGTAAACAGTACGTGGATGCTTACCTTTGCCGATAATGCCAAGTTCAAGATCTTTCTTATCACTTAGTGCTTTAAATTGCTCTTTATTGAGGGCCACTAATTCAGCAATTCTTAATCCGGTTGAAAAGAATGATTCTAAGATAGCTCGATCGCGCAAACCATCATTAGTTTCAGTATTGGGAGCAAGTAATAATTTTTCTATCTGATCAAGAGTCAAAAACTTTACTGTTTTTTCTTTTTTGGCATCCTTGGGTAACTGTATCTTATCAGCTGGCAAAGAGATGATATCTTTATCAGTGAAGAAGCTCAAAAGCGATCGTAGAGCGATTAGGTAATAGTTCTGAGTCAGCTTAGACAGTGGCTTGTCATGATTCGGGTCCTTAAACCTAGCTAAGAATAGTCTGTAGTTCCAAACCTCTTCAGGAGTTAAATCATGAGGCAACATATTTTCTTTTTTTGTAGCCCTCAACCAGTCAGTAAATTTTTTTAAATAGCGGCTGTAATTTTTCTGAGTATTATCAGATAGACCTTTTTCTATTTCACAATAGTCTAAAAAGTCAGGAATATGTTTTATGATTGGTTTATTAGATTTTTGCATGTATTAATAGTCATTGTTATTGTAGAAACGTAAATTAGAGGCTAATTGTAAAACATTGATTCGTTGTTAAACAATTTAATTTTATTTTTATGAAATTATTTATAAAAATATTTTCAGGGAATAATTAAAATAATTATAGATGATATGTTTATCAAATGATTTCTATAAACGCATTTTAAAAGCTCGTGATTTTAGGGCTAAAACGTGTAAAACAACGATAGATATGTAACACGGGCTTTTAAACCCCCTGAAATGTCGCTTAACCTACATTGTCCGACGTTTATGATTTAATAATATATTAGGCTTTGCGGACTGTCAAGTCCTATTCCCTCGCATGTTTTTGTAAAAAAATAAGTTCTTAGTATTATAAGAACTTTGTTCACGTTGCAATACGCTTGCGGGAATTCATAGCTTCGGAATATTTTTCCTGGGCTAAATTCTTTTCCCTGGGAAAGATGGCATAATTGAGCACATCTTCGAATTCCCTTTCTGCTTCCATTTCGGAAGCCCCTTCCCTTATGTGTAGCATAAGGAGGTTCAGCCGTTTTTGAAAATCTGTATCAGTCATCATTATGCCTCGGCGAATGAGATAGTTGATTCGCTGACACGGAAGATCGTTTTTGCCTTTATCGGTTCAGGCGCATCGCCTATCTTGTTACCTTGCTGGTCTCTGTTCCATTGGACAACAGATTGTCCATTTGGAAGGAAGAGAGGCTTACGGGCTTCAAGGTTGATACTTGCCACCTGACATCCTTCAATAACTTTTCCATCCTTGAAGAACGGATTGAGGAAGAATCTGATTCTCCAGATTGCTTCCGAAAGAAGCTTTTGTAGGTCATTTTCAATGGTGGTTTTTTTGGTAAGGAATTCTGCAGATGGTTCTGCGTTCTCTTTCCTTGCAAAGGTATACCGGACCATGAAGTATCGGCTCCTGTGGGTTGGGTCTTTTGGATTGACTCTTGGTTGATAGAATGCATCTACCAATTCATACCCAGATTTTTTGATGTCGGACAAAAGGTCCGTTGTTGAGCATCCATCTCGAATGTCAACCATGTAGCCTACGCCCTCCCTTGAACGACGAAGTTCTGATTGCGTTACTGTTTCCGGGATAATCATTTTTAATGATTTCGGAACGGCTTCTTCATTTGAGAAGCTTCCCTGAATAATGATCAGGGGCATTTCTTCAACATTGTAGGTCTGCATTTAAAACACCTCAGAAAGGTAAGAAATTTATAAATTTAAAGAACTGTTAAATTATATAAATATTATAGAATAGTCAATAAATAATGTCAAGACCCCTTCCTTCTATCCCTTTCGATATAGTCTCTTATCGCTTCTTCAAATTGTTTTTCCTTAAAGTCAGGAAAATATTTATTAGTAAAGTATAATTGAGAATAAGCGGTGTGCCACATCATAAAACCAGCGGAAAGATGAGGATCATTTTCACACCCAGTTCTGATTAATAAATCAACGGGAGGTAAATCTTTAGTCCAAAGGTTTTCTATGATAGTTTTTTCATTCACCTCTCCCCTTTTTTCTTTTATCTTTTTAATGCAATCAATCATCTCATCGGTTCCGTTGTAGGCCATTAAAAAAGTAATTAAATATTTATCGTAGTTTTTTGTTTTTTTAATTGTGTTCTCAATTGCTTTCTTTGTTGATTCGGGAAAATATTCTCTCCACTTCCCTATTACTTCTACCTTTACCTTATTTTTATGAACATTTTCATTTTCAGCCAATTTGTTAAATTCTTTTTCAAATATCTTAAAGAGGCAGTTAACTTCGCTTTTAGATCTTTTTAAAATATTATCCAAAGAACTACCCCATATTGTTAAATATGGAATCTTCATTTCTAGGGCTTTCTCGATTATTTTTTCTGAAGTATCACTTCCCTTTTCATGACCTAAAAAAGTAGCTAGATTTCTTTTCTTGGCCCAGCGCCTGTTGCCATCCGGGATGATTGCGACGTGATTAGGAATTTTCATTTTGTGTTAAAATTAGACCTTTCCCTTCTATTATCTTTATTGGTTGTTTTTCTTGATTTTTAGCAAAGATATATCCTAAAGAAAAGCATAAAATGGAGATTAGGATTATACAGACAACAAGGACTATTTTATCTTGATTTTCTTTGACAAAATTCAATATTTTTGTTACCATTTCTTTGTTAATAATAACTGCCGATTTAATACATATATCTTAAGGTAAAATCGACAAAGAGTCAAAATGGCAACAACCAAAGCCGCGGGTACAAGCCGCTTGGGAAGAGATTCTCAACCAAAATATTTAGGAGTCAAATTATTCGAAGGCCAAAAAGCTAAAATTGGCTCTATTATCATACGCCAAAGAGGTTCTAAATTTATTCCTGGAAAGAACGTCAAGATGGGTAAAGATAATACCCTTTACTCTATGAAAGATGGTCTTGTTTCTTTTGAAACAAAAAGAAAGAAGATATTTGATGGTTCTCAGAGATTAACCAAAGTGGTGAATGTAGACGCTAAATAAATTAAAAAGAGAAACCAGAGGTTTAGGCCTCTGGTTTTTTATTTCCCGCTACTTTGATAAATTCTCTAAATAAAGGATGCGGAGCTAACGGTCTTGATTTAAGTTCTGGATGGAACTGAACCCCAACAAAGAAAGGATGATTTTTTAATTCAATAATTTCAACTAAATCTTTCTTGGTGTTAATTCCCCCGATAATCAATCCTTTGGAAATAAGCGAGTCTCTGTAATTATTATTTACTTCATATCTGTGTCTATGTCTTTCTGAAATTAATTCATTTTTGTAAGACTTGAAACTGATAGTTCCCTTATTAATTTTACAGTCCCAAGTTCCCAATCTCATTGTCCCCCCGTAATTGTGCTTTTTCATTAAATCCTTTTGTTCTTCCATTAAATCAATTACTGGATTTTTAGCATTAGCATTAAATTCTCTAGAAGTTGCATCTTTGATTCCACAAACATTTCTAGCAAATTCAATTGTCGCTAGTTGTAAGCCCAAACACAATCCTAAGAAAGGAATTTTATTCTTTCTGCAATATTCTATTACCTTTATCTTCCCTTCTATTCCTCTTGTACCGAAACCACCAGGAACAATAATGCCGTCGTATTCTTTTAATTTATTTAATTCATCCTTATCCCCTGTTTCAAATTTCTGAGCTGATAGCCAATGTATATCAGGATTTCTATTATTAGCCCAAGCAGCATGTTTTACTGCTTCAATTACAGAGATATATGAATCAGTCAAAGAAAATTCTCCAGATTCAAAATATTTTCCAACAATTCCAATCTTTACATCTTTTTTCTCTTTCTTAATTATGCTAACCATCTTATCCCATTCTGCCATATTTCTAGTTCTAGCTCTCAATTTTAACTTTTTCAATATTCTATCTCCCAACCCTTCTTTTTCATAATTAATAGGTATTTCATAAATCGAATCAACATCAGGAGCGGAAATAACATCCTTAGGATCTAGATTGCAAAAAATAGATATTTTTCTTTTTCTCGGTTCATCTAATGGAACCGATGCTCTACCTAAAATAAAATCAGGCTGAATCCCTGCTTCGTTTAATAATCTGGATGAAGTTTGAGTTGGCTTGGTTTTCATTTCCCCAATTGTCTTTATAGTCGGTAAATATGTTACCAAAGTAAAAAGAACTTTCTTGGGATATTTAAGTTTCATCATTCTCGCTGCCTCTAGGAATAATAGGTTTTGATATTCTCCCACTGTTCCGCCAATTTCAATCATCACAAAATCAGCCCTATCCTTTTTAGCTACTTTTTCAATTCGAGCGATTACTTCATTAGGAATATCAGGAACTACTTCTACGCATCTTCCGTTAAATTCAAGATTTCTTTCTCTTTGAATAACTGCTTGGTAAACACGGCCAGTAGTCATGTAGTTATCAGTTGATAAATTAATATTTAAGAATCTTTCATAATTACCTACATCTTGATCGCATTCAGTTCCATCGTCAGTAACAAAAGTTTCTCCATGTTCAATGGGGTTCATAGTTCCAGCATCAACATTAATATATGGATCAATTTTGACAGCTGAAACTCTAAATCCTTTTCCTTGTAGTATTTTTCCGATTGAGGCAGTAGCTGCTCCCTTTCCTACGCTACTCATGACTCCACCAGCAACAAAAATGTAATATGCCATATCTATGTATTAATCACAAAAAGAGAAATAAAAACTATTTCTCTTCTAAACCTTTAATTATTATTCTTACCTCTGCTTCCAAATTGTGTCCGAATTTTAATTTGATTGGAAATTCACCTGCTTCTTTGATGGGAGTTTCTAAAATAACATCTTCTTTATCAATATTATATCCCATTTCTTTTAAACGTTCGCTAATTTTTTGTTTATTGACTGATTCAAAAAGCTGTCCTTCTTTTCCTGTTTTAATATTAATTTCAATCTCTTGCCCATCAATTTTAGAAACAATAGCTTCGACCTCTTTCAATTCTTTGGTTGCATTCTCTGATTCAACTTTCTTTTTTATTTCGAGCTTTTTCAAAGAATCATTATCGGCAACTACAGCTAATTTTTTAGGAATTAAAAAGTTTCTGGCAAAACCAGGAGAAACCTCTTTAATATCATTTTTTTTTCCTGTATTGGGTACGTCTTTTAATAATATAACCTTCATATATACTATTTTATTATTTTTTCTAGTTCTTGCAAGGCTCTATCTAACTGAGGATCTTTGTTTTGTTCGTAATCTTTTTGTGTTAAATCTACTTTAATATCTGGTTCAATTCCAGTGTCTTGTATCCTGACTCCTGAAGGAGTGTACCATTTAGCAGTAGTAATCTTTAAACTTGAACCATCATCAAGATTAATTATTTGCTGAACAGTTCCTTTACCAAAGGAAGTTACTCCAATTATTGGTACTTTTCTATCATCTTTTAATGCTCCAGCTAATATCTCTGAGGCAGAGGCACTTCCGTCATTAATTAAAACAACGAGAGGTATTGAAGCAAAGTTTGATGGTCCGTTTGATGTTAACTCTGTCTTTTCTCCATTTTTGTCTTGTTCAGAAAGAATTAATTGTCCTTTATCTAAGAACCATCCGGCAATACTTGTTGCTTGATTAACTAATCCTCCAGGATTACTTCTCATATCAAGAATAATTCCTGAAACATTATTGTTTAAAATATCGATAGCCGCAGTTTTAAAATCTTGGTAGACCGTATCTGAGAATTGATAAAGAGTAATAATGGCTATCTTTTTTCCATTAGCAACTTCTTTTATTTCATAATCCATTGAAGGAACCTTAATGACTGCTCTTGTAATCACAATATCTTTATTTTCTGCTCCTTCTCTTGAAATGGTTAATGTAACTTTAGTATCTTTTGGTCCTCTAATCATATTGACCACTTCATCTAGCGATAAATTAGAAGTAGATATTGCGTTAACAGCAAGAACCATGTCTCCTGGTCTTAGCCCAGCCTTTTCTGCTGGAGTTCCTTTAATTGGAGAGATAGCGGTTATTTGATTATTTTTAATGCCCAATTGTAATCCAATTCCCTCAAAGCTTCCAGCAAGATCTTGTTCTAACTTTTTAGCTTCTTCTGGGTTAAAAAATTCTGTATAGGGATCTCCAATAGCATTAACCATTCCGGAAATTGCTCCGTAGGTCATTTTTGTCTTGTCGATTTTACTTTGATCAACGTAGTCAGTTGATACTTGATCCCAAGCTTTTTTTAATAAAGAAAAATCAATTCCATCTATTGAATAAGCAGCCTTATAGTATTCTTGAAAGATAAATTCATGGTAATAAAACCCAGCAATAAAAGAAAGAGATATAAGAATTAAACCAACGATGTTTTTAGTCGAGTTTTGCATAAATTATTTTGTTATTTAATACTTAAAGAATATCATATTTTTTAAAAGCAAACAACATTAAGAAATGGATGATTTTTTAGACAATAAACCACAGGTAAAAATCAAGACCCCGCTGGTTGCAAATATTAAAGGATAGCCTAAAGGACCGATAATTAAGCCTCCAATTAGAGCTCCAAAGGCTGTTGATAAAGGAGAAAAGATCGTATCTATTGCTGCCGACTCTTCAGGGTATTTTTTAAGCTTAGTTGTGAGCAATCCGCTCCTTCCTGAGTTGGCTATCAATCCTCCAACATTTTTTCCAAGCATGATTATAAAAGCTAGATAAAAGTTTAAGAAGCTAACTGAAGCTCCGAGGATGATTGAAAAGATTCCAACAATTTGACTGCCATAAGAAATATTAGAAACACTCTTCTTTTTTATTATTTTTATAACCAAATAAGACAAAGGAAGATAAACTATAGATATTAAGGAGCTGAAGATTAGGATTTGATTCTGTGACCAATTGATATTCTTCAAAAATAAAACAAAGAAGGTGTTATTAAATCCACTGATTATTAGAACCAAGAAAGAAGTGATAATTAAAGGAAGAGTTCCTTTTAATTTCATGGTTTTAAAAATTTTAGAATAGTTCTTAACAGATTCATGAACTTCAATATCTTCAGTTAATTTTTCAGAATCTTTTCTTAGGGAGAAAAAGCAATACATGGAAGTGAGTATCTGGAAAACAACACTGGCGGCAAAAACTCCGATAAATCCGAATTTCCAAATCAACAAAGCTCCGATTGCTGGAGCAAGAGCATCGGCATATGAGGGAACTGAATAAAAGAAGGCAAAAGCTTTGTCTGGATTTTTTAAATTGGAGCCCATCATTATTGCTCGAGAGCTAACAAAGAAAAGAGCAGCTGATATTCCTAAGATTATTTGTAAGAGATAAAAGACAAAAAGATTAGGAAAGAATATCATTCCCAAAGAATACAATCCATATCCTAAAACTCCCAACGAGGCCAATATTGCGGGATTGATTTTATGATTTAAATATCCAGCAATCGGAGAAAATAAAGCAATAGGAAGGTAGATTAAGAAATTAGTATACCCTACTTGAACTAAAGAGAAGTTCTTTTCTAAGAGATATAAAGGAAAATACAAAGAGAATAGTTTGTAAGAAAACATTAAAGGTAAATGTACAAAGGTTACATTCTTTGCAACTTTTTCTATTTTAGGAAAAATATTCATAGAAATAGTTTAACATTTTAAAATAAATAAAAAAAGCCGAGAAGTTTATTTATTGGAGGTGCTTAGTTTTTGCAACTCTTCAAATCTTCTCTTGGCTCCTTCGAGATTTTCCTGGAATTTCGGGTTATTCTTGTCGAGAGCAACCTGTTCTTCCCAGAGATTGAGCGATTTTTTTGCGTTTTCTTCGGCTTCGTTCAGCATGCCGAGTTTTTCATATGCTTTCGATAGCCAGTAGTAGACCGCCGCTCGATGGTGGTAGTTTTTGCTACCATACTTTGAGAGGGCGATTTGCCAGAATCCTATTGCCGTCACGATGTCCATGTTTGTGCCCTCGTAACCTTTTGCCATTAACAGTCTGGCAGTGTTGTTGAGGAGATGGGCGACAGAGATTTCTTCTTCGTTCATGTACGAGATAGCCGACAGGAGCACTTTTCTTACCCTGATACGACTATCTGGGTCTCGTGCACGTATCGCGTACGCATTACATACATTGACGTTGATGGGTAGTTTCTGGAAAATTTTCTCCAGTAGTTCGTCATCTTTGTTCACATATCCGGCAATTTGAGCGAGAAGTTCATATCCCTTCTGGCTCCCCTGTTCAGCCAGTACGAGCGAGGCTTTTGCTGCCAGTTCATATTTTTTGAATCGGAAGAGGCACCATGCTTCGACTTCGAGCACATCTACGGGCATTTCGTCGATCAAGGGATACTTTGAGGAGATAGCGTTCATTGCCTCCTCTATTCTACCATCTGCGTAAAGATTACGGACTTTTTCGATAAATTCCATTTTAAATCCTCGGTTCTTATCATGATAGTAAGAACTTACTTTAGTATAATATATTATTGTATTTTGTCAATTTTTCCTATCAAATAATTCCATCTATAATCTACTATTTTGATGTTAGTAAAAGAGCCTATTTTTCCTCTATCTATCACCACTGCCCTGCCCGATTCAGTCCTGGCTAGGTACTTACCCTTTCTTTTTTCAATAATCAAAACATTAAATTTCTTTCCTAAGTATTTTTTATTCTTCTCTATGTTTAAATTTTCAAATAGTTCGGTTAATATTCTTGACCTTTCTTTTTTAATCCTGTCAGGAATATCTTTTAGATTAAAATCAGGAGTCCCCTTTCTTTTAGAAAATTTGAAAATATGAATTATATCTGGTTTTATTTTTTTAATAACTTTTATTGTTTTATTAAAAGACTCCTCGTTTTCTAAAGGATGGCCGACAATAATGTCAGTAGCAATAATTCCATCCTTGAATTTTTCTTTAAATAATTGGGTGACGTTTATAAAATCTGAAACCGAATATCCCCTATTCATACTTTTCAACAACTCATCATCTCCTGATTGTAATGGAATATGGATAAACTTATATATCTTTTCCGATTCATATGTTTTTAAAAGATTTTTAATCATCTTTGCGGTATATCCTGGATTCATCATCCCTAATTTAATTTTAAAATCTCCTTCTATCTTTGTTAATTTTTTTAATAATTCAGGAAGCATCTGACTACCTTTTTCTATTCCATAGACAGAAAGGTCTTGAGAAGTTAATTGTATTTCTTTAAAACCAGAAGAAATAACTGATTCTGCTTCTTTAATAATATTGGCAACATCGAAAGAGTTTAATTCTTTTCTGGCAAACCTAGTAGCACAATAAGAACAAGAGCCTAAGCATCCTTCAGCAATAGGAATAATTGCCGAACAAGATTCCCTTTCTCCCCTTTTCTTTTTAAAACAAAAAATTGACTTATCAATCTTTTTTTTCTTAACATCAACAGCCCTCTCTCCTTTCATTATTTTTTTAATAATTGAAGAAATAGAAGAGATGTTTGTTGGTCCAATTATTCCATCGGCTACTTTAGAACATTCTTTAAACGATATTAAAGGCAAGCAACCAGAGATAATAATTTTTTTACCTTTTTTCTTTAACTCAACAGCTTCTTTCAATATTTTTCTTTCTGTTTTTTCAACCACCCCGCAAGTATTTAAAACAACAAAATCAGCTTCTTCTTTTGAAGACTCTACATGATCTTTTAATAATAGTCCTCTAATCAGCTCAGAATCAGCTTGATTAAGTTTGCAACCATATGTTTTGAGATAGAAATTCATGAGCGAGATACCAGAATCGGACTGGCGCCCTTTGCTTGGGAAGCAAATGTACTGCCACTATACTAATCTCGCTAATAATACAATCTTAGGGTATTTTCTTTGTTTTTTCAACAAGGATATGCAATTTTTATTAAATGTATTATAATGAATATATAATAATTAATAATTAAAAAACATGAAAATATTTGAAAACAGGTTCTTTCAGTTTTTAATCGTCGTTTTAGTAATAATGGTTATTGCTTTTCTTGCTGCTTCAATTAGCGAGAAAAGCCAAGCTAGTGAAAATAAAATTACAGTTTCTGGAACAGGCGAAGTTTACGCTACTCCCGATGTTGGCTTGATAGATATATCAGTAAAGACAGAAGGTATTGATGTTGCAACTGCAACTAATGATAATGCTGTAAAAATGAACAACATCTTATCATTTATTAAAGGTCAAGGAGTAGAAGAAAAAGATATTAAAACAACAGGATTTAATATTAATCCTTATTATGAATGGAGTGATAAAACAGGAAAGAGAACCTTAACTGGATACGAAGTTACTCAAACTATTAATGTAAAGATTAGAGATTTGACTAAAATAGGAGCTATAATTTCTGGAGCAACAGAAAAGGGAGCCAACGATATTAGCAGCCTTTCATTTATCGTTGATGATGATGAAAAGGTAAAAGAAGATGCTAAGAATTTAGCTATTAAGGATGCTAAAGAAAAAGCTAAAAATCTAGAAAAATCTTTAGGAGTAAAGATGGTTAAAATTGTTAGTTTCTCAGATAGCTTTAGCACTCCATACGTATACGATTATACCAATTCTTATAAAATGGAGGCGGCGGGTGCAGGAGTTGTTTCTCCAACCATACAAACAGGAGAAAACAAGATTACTTCAACAGTAACAATTACTTATTCATTTAAGTAAAAAAAAGAAAGACCCGAAAGGGTCTTTTTTGTTATATATTTTTATCAATTATTCCTCCACCAGCAACAACATCTTTATTGTAAAAGACAATTGACTGACCAGGCGTAACTGCAAATTGAGGTTTAGTAAAATCCAAGACAGCCTTATTTTTATCTTTTGAAATAAAGTTAGCTTTAGCTAATTCAGCACCATAACGTATCTTTACTTTAATTTTGTCTTTAGTTAAATTAAACGGAACTATCCAATTAATATTTTTGACTGATACCCTATTAAAGAAAGCAAGACGTCTTGGTCCAACAACAATACTATTTTTTTTAGAATCTATTTTAAGAACATAATATGGCTCTTTCAATCCTCCGATATTAATATTTTTTCTCTGTCCAAGAGTGTAATTAGTGATTCCCTTGTGTTCTCCTAATATTTTACCGTTATAATCAATAATCATCCCTGTTTTTCCAGACGGAAGTAATTCTGAATAACTATCACATTCTACAAAATTTTGACTCTCTTGTTTGTTAGCATATTCCTTAAATCCATTTTTCAGAGCAAATTGTTTAATATCTTTTTTCTTTTTTGAACCCAAAGGAAACATTATTTTTGCTAATTGATTCTGTTTTAATCGGTAAAGAAAATATGATTGATCTTTGTTTTTGTCTAATCCCTTTTTTAAAAGGTATAACCCTTTCTTTTTATCAAAAGAAACTCTGGCATAATGCCCAGTTGCAAAGTAGTCAAACTTGATTCCACTTTTCATTGCTTTATCAATAAGGAGTCCGAACTTTATTTTTGAGTTGCACATGACACAAGGATTAGGAGTTTTTCCTTTTTGATACTCTCCTTTAAAATAATCTATAACTGATTTTTGATATTCTTCTTGTAAGTTTATTACGTGATGTTCTATCCCAATCATTTTAGCGGCTTTTTTTGCGTCAATGATGTTGTATTTTTCATTTGGTCCGTAACATCCGCTACTCGTTCCCTTAATATTGGGATTATTATCCCAAATCTGCATTGTTAGTCCAATAACATTATATCCCTTGTTTTTCAGTATTAGTGCGGTCATAGTTGAGTCAACTCCCCCACTCATTCCAACGGCTACAGTTTTTATTTCTTTTGTCTTCATATCGAATAAATATATAGGAATTTTTCCCACTCATCAATGCATTTTTCTGCCAAATCAATTACGTCAATTAATGTTCCAAATTCTTGAACGTCGATACCGAATCTATTCTCTTTTCTAAAAGGATCATAGTAACGAACAATAGGTGTTAAGATATTAGAATTATCATCGATTTTGTGTTCAACTAGATGATTCTGAGGTTCGTACTTGTCTATAGTTTTGTGTTTTTGTTTGTTGGCTATATCTCTGCAAAGAGACAATGAAAAACTTCCAGAAATAAAAATATCAATATCTCTTCTGCGATAGCGGCTTTCAGCTAGCCAATCGCGCAAATGATAGCATTGTATAAAAAAAGAAGTAAAAGCATCTATGGCTTTTTCGAAATTATCATCCGAAGAAGTCGAAAAACGTTCGATGTCTTCTTCTAAACGTTTTATCCTGTCTAATTGTTCTTGATATGGGAAAATGTATTTATCCATTTGATTTTTATCTTATGGATAAATTAACACAAGATAATAAAAATAACAATAAAATTATATTATTTAGCCAAAAATTGGAAAGCATAGTAAATTAGGAATGCTGGCCAGACTAATGCTTTTAGGAATCCAAGGATTACTAACCAGAATGTTGTTGCGTTGCTAATAAAATAGATAGCTGCACCGATAAAACCAAGACCATAAACAGCTGAATTACTTTGGTTCATATTTTTTTATAATCATTATTATTAAATTTATTATATCATAAACAAAAACCGACAAAAGTCGGTTTTTAATCTATAATTTATTTTGAAAATAATTTAAACATCCAGCCTAACAAACTAAAACCTTGTTGTGAGTCGTTTAATATTTCCTGAAGTTGAACATTAACCTGCTCAAGAATTTGAATTTGATTTTTTAATATTTGTGCATCACCTTCATTACTGATCTGGCCCATGATTTGATTTAAAGTTTGAATTTTTTCTTGATTTTGGTCTAAAATTTTTTCTGCTCTATTAATTTTTCCATAATTGGGTCCGACAACGAGCTTTACAAAAATATTTCTATTTTGAATTTTTTCTAAACTAGATTCTATTTGTTCTTGATTAGCGTTTTGTTCTTGAGCAATGGTTCTAACTTGTTGACCAATTCCTCCGTTTCTATCAGCTAATTGAAGCATCTCTTGAACTGCATTAGCAACCTGGCTTCTTCTTTCTTGAGCAATTTTTGTTTTTATTGATTCTTCATTTTCTACGTTATCAGTAGGATTATTATTTTGATTTTGTACTTGATTGCCAGTACCTGTACCGTCCTGTAATTGTTGCTGGGTTTGTACTTGATTGCCAGTACCTGTACCGTCCTGTAATTGTTGCTGGGTTTGTAC
>DAONGN010000001.1:441407-612601 GCA_035404185.1 Candidatus Pacearchaeota archaeon
TTTGTACTTGATTGCCAGTACCTGTACCGTCCTGTAATTGTTGCTGGGTTTGTACTTGATTGCCAGTACCTGTACCGTCCTGTAATTGTTGTTGGGTTGGAGTTCCAGCATTATTAGATCCTATGGCCCCTACATTTAAAGCGACACATGTACTTGCTATTAAAATTAGTGCAAAAAGTTTTATGTTCATTTTTTATTAATTATTGTTAATAATCCTAAACCTTTATTTATTATACAGCATCAATACAAATGCGTCTATATCAGCTATCTTATTTATCTAAACAATCTTTTAATTTAACAATTTCTTTAATAGAAGGTATTGCGCCAGCAACAATTTCATTTGCCCTATCTTCTCCCAGTATAGAAATAGCACATTTTTTCTGTGAATCACTAATTTCTGTAGGGATGTCTTTAGGGTCTATTCCAATTGATTCAAAAATTGCTTCTTGTTGAGTCGTTAAATATGGATGATCATATGTGCTTGTAGGATTATTATTAAATAACACAGGAATTAATTTTGTAACATCTATTCCATATGGCTTTATAATAATTAAAGTAATAGCAGCTATGATTAATAACAAAAAAATTGCACCTAGAACCAAAAACACAGCTTTAATAATTTGCATATTTTTATTATTTTATTTTTTATTTAAAAATAAACTTTTAATAATTTGCCAGTGTAAAATTAAATGAATAATAATAAATCCCAAAAAAATTAAAGAAGATGCGATGTGTATATCTGACCAATCATGACGAGATAAGTTCAAAAATAGAGAATATCCACTTTTTTTAAACCCTTGGCCTGATGGCAAAATTAGCCAAACAATGATTGCAGAAAAAGAAGAAATAAATAAGAATACAGAGCTAATTAAATCAATTATCACGTTTTTATTTTTCATAAAATTATTCCATTTTTAAATTATACCATAAATAAGAAAACCGATAATATAGGCTTTATTAAGAGTTTGGACAACGGGATTCGAGCTTTAATTTATCTTGTGCCCCAAACAGGACTCGAACCTGTGACCTTCATCTTAAAAGGATGTTGCTCTACCAACTGAGCTATTGGGGCGTAATGAGGGATTAAAGTCCCTCTTTTTTCAATTCTTCTAATAATTCTTTCTGTCTCTTGGTTAATTTTTCTGGAGTATCGATATTTAATTGTAAATACAGATTTCCTCTACCAATACCTGAAAAATGAGGAATACCCCTTTTAGAAATTTTGAGTATTTTTCCTGATTCAGTTCCGTTTGGAATTTTAACAATTATTTTTTCTCCTTCTAGGGTGGGTATTTTTATTTTTCCTCCAAGTGTTGCTTCAGAAAAAGTAATATCTTGCTTTAAGTAAATATCATCTCCATTTCTTTCGAAAATCTTGTGAGGCTTAATGGATATCCTGATATATAGGTCTCCTGCTTCGCCTCCTCTTTTTCCAGCTTCACCTTTTCCTTTTACCTTAATTATCTGGTTATTGTCAACACCAGCTGGTATATTTATCTTTATTTTTTCTTCTTTTTTAATCCTTCCTTCTCCATGACAAACATTACAAGGTTTTTCTGGTTTTACTCCTTCTCCATGACAATCAGGGCAAATGACATATTGACTGATAGTTCCTAAAAATGTTTTTCTAATTTCTTGGACTCTTCCTGTTCCTCTACAGGTGAAACATTCTTTTACTGAGGTTCCTGGTTCAGCGCCACTGCCCCCGCATCTTTCACAAGTAGATTTTTTAGTGATAAAGATTTCTTTTTCTTGGTTACGAAGAATTGATTCTAGGTCAAGCTCTAAAATCATTTCCAGATTATTACCTTTTCTAGTGTCTTTTTGTTTTCTTCTTCCCGTACTAAAGCCTCCACTAAACATATTGAAGATATCTTCAATATTGCCAAAATCACCTCCCATGCCACCCATGATATCTTCCCAGTTAACATTTTGCTGATTAAAGCCTCCTTGAGCGCCATTGAATGTTTTTCCAAAGCGATCATACTGAGATCTTTTGTCTTTATCAGACAAGGTTTGATAGGCTTCATTAATTTCTTTGAACTTAGCTTCATCTCCCCCTTTTTTATCAGGATGATACTGATGAGCTAATTTGTAATAAGCCTTCTTTATATCCTCAGGTGAGGCATTCTTTTCTACTCCTAAAATATTGTAATAGTCTTTTGACATGGCAATAAATAAGAAAGGCAAAATTATTCATTTTGCCATTCTCATAATTTTTTAAATTATTCTTTTTCAGTTTCAGCTTCGGGTGCATTCTCAGGACCTTCTTCTTTCTTTGGTTCCTGATTTTGAGTCGCTTGATACATAGCGGCACCGACTTTCTGAATGGCTTGGGATAGTTCTTCTGTTTTTTTCTTTATATCCTCTATATTATCACCATCCTTAACTTTTTTCAATTCAGAAATCTTGTCCTCTACTTCTTTTTTAGCTTCGGCTGTAACTTTATCTCCAGCATCTTTGATTGTTTTTTCTGATTGGTAGATTAAGTTGTCAGCGATATTTTTTACCTCAATCGATTCTTTTTTCTTTTGGTCTTCGGCAGCATGGACTTCAGCATCCTTTTTCATTTTTTCAATATCTTCTTTGGATATTCCAATTGAGCCCTCAACCTTAATTGATTGAGATTTATTCGAAGCTTTATCAATTGCGGTTACAGTCAAAATTCCGCTAGCATCAATATCGAATTTAACTTCCACCTGAGGAATACCCCTTGGTGCTGGAGGAATACCATCTAAAACAAACTTGCCTAGAGAGCGATTATCAGAAGCCATTGATCTTTCTCCCTGCAAGACATTTATTTCAACTGAAGGTTGGTTGTCTACTGCAGTTGAAAAAACCTGTGAACCAGTAGTAGGAATGGTAGTGTTTTTCATAATCATTGGAGTTGAAACGCCTCCTAGGGTTTCTATTCCTAGTGATAATGGCAAGACATCAAGCAATAAGACGCTTTTAATATCTCCTTCGGGAGTTCTGCCTTCTTCTTTAGCCGTTAATATTTCTGCTTCAATTGCAGCACCAATAGCAACTACTTCTTCGGGATTAATTGATTTATTCGGTTCTTTGCCGAAGAAATTCTTAACTGCATCTCTGGCAGCAGGAATCAATGTTGTTCCTCCGACAAGAATAACTTCATTGATTTCATTCTTGTCCATCTTAATTTCTTCTAAGGTTTTTTTAACCCTATCAACTGATCTAGTGATTAAATCATTAGTCATTGAATCGAATTGAGATCTAGATAGTTTGTATTCTAAGTGTTTAGGACCATCAGCGTCAGAAGTAATAAAAGGAAGATTGATATTTGTCTCCATTGCGCTAGATAATTCAGTCTTGGCTTTTTCAGCCGCTTCTTTTAGTCTCTGTAGGGCTAAAGCATCTTTTAATAAATCAATTCCCTGTTCTTTTTTAAATTCAGTTAAAATCCAATCGATTATTCTTTGATCGAAATCATTTCCTCCTAAATGAGCTTCTCCACCGGTAGCTAATACTTCAACTACATCGGGAGAAACATCAAGGATAGTTACGTCAAACGTACCTCCTCCAAAATCATATACTAATATTTTTTGAGCATCTTTTTTACCGAAACCGTAAGCTAAAGCAGCTGCAGTTGGTTCATTGATTACTCTCAAAACATTAAAACCAGCAATTTCTCCAGCAGCAATAGTTGCTTTTCTTTGAGAATCATCAAAGTTAGCCGGACAAGTGATAACAACATTCTTAATATCTTCTCCTAGCTTGTCTTTAGCGTCAGCTTTAATTTTCTGTAAAATCATTGAAGAGATTTCAATTGGGTTGTACCATTTGTCTCCCATTTTAACTTCAACTCCACCGTCTGATTTTTCTCTTGTTTCATATGGAAGAAGTTTCAATTCTTTTTGTACTTCGGGGTCAGAAAATCTTCTGCCGATAAATCTTTTTACTGCAGAGATAGTATTTTTTGGATTGGTAATGGCTTGTCTTTGAGCAAGAATTCCAACCACTCTTTCCCCTCCCTTGGTCTGAGCGACAATAGAAGGAGTTAAAATCGAACCTTCTCTATTTTCTAATGCCTTAGGTTCTCCATTTACAATCGAAGCTGATTTTGTAATGGCTGTACCTAGGTCTATTCCTAAAATTTTTGACATAGTTCTTATATTTTTTTATTCTTATATCTTAATATTATTAAATTATCACTCTAATGTCAAGAGTGATAATAAATTATTTGCTCACTTTGACTTTTGACGGCCTTATAACTTTTCCATTATATGAATAGCCTTTGTCTAATTCTTCAATTATCATTCCTGGCTCTTCCCCTTCTATCTCTTCTATGGCTTCATGAATATTAGGATCAAACTTCTTGCCAATGCTTTCAATCTCTTCCAATCCTAAGGCTTTTAAAGCATCTTGTAATTGTTTTTTAATCATTAACAATCCGATTACGCTTTTATTGCTTTTATCCTCTTCAGAAATAGCTTTTTCGGCTAATCTAAAACTATCTAAAACAGGAATAATATCTTCAAAGACGCTTTCCTTGGCAATACAAAGTGTTCCTTTTAATCTTTCGAATTCTTGTTTTTTGTAATTAAGGAAATCAGCCTTCTCTCTTTGCCATCCGGCAAAGTATTCTTCTTTTTTTTGTTTCAATTCTTCCAGCTCCTTATTTGGTTCTTCTGTTGTTTGTTCTTCTTTCATATTAGTTCTTCTAATACCTTATTTAATGAATTAATTAATTTAATATTTTTTTCATAGTCCATTCTTCTCGGTCCCATAATAGTAATGATTACTTTTTGAGAAGGAAGATTACATTCTGAGCAAATCATAGTCATATCTTTAGATTTAGCAATCGGATTTTCTTTTCCAATAAATATTTGTGTTTTTGAATTAGTTTGTAATTTATCAACATTCTTTTCAAAATTTGTTAAAAAATTAACAAAACTATTGATGAAATCTTCATCTCTAGATTCTGGTTCTTTAAATATTTCATCTAATCCTTCTTTTAAATTTAATCCTTCTTTAGCGAAATACAAATTAACAAAGCTTGATGAATTATCGGCAATGAACTTAGCTATTTCTGAAGCCATTCTAAATTTGTCTTCTACTCCCCTAATTATTTCCTCTAATTCTTCTTCGATTTTTTCTTCCCTTTTTTCCTTTAAGTGATCAACGAAAAATCTGTAAGCTTTATCAGTGGGAATCCTTCCCGCTGAAGTGTGGGGTTGTTCTAAGAAGCCTTCCCTGATTAATGCTTGCAATTCAATTCTTATCGCGGAAGGACAAAGGCCGAAATCGTGTTTTTCGGCTAAAAACTTAGAGCTGACTGGCTCGGCAGTTTTAATATATTCTCTAACCAAGCTTTTTATTATCTGTTCTTGTCTTTCGCTTAACATATGGATTTAATATACCATATGTATTTTATCAGTCAAGAACTTGGACTGACAAATAGTATTTATTAATTGGTTTTAGATTATCATCCAATTCGTAAACCAAAGGGATTCCTATTGGTATTTCCACATTAGTTATTTCTTCTCCAGAAAGCTCTTCAATGTTTTTGATTAAGGCTCTGATGCTATTTCCATGGGCAGCGATAATCACTTTTTTACCAGACATTATTTGCGGAGCTATGGTCTCTTTCCAATAAGGAATAAGCCTTTCTTCGGTGTCTTTCAAGCTTTCAGTTAGCGGCAACTCCCCTTCTTTTATTTCTTTATATTTGAATTCTTTATTCTCTTCATTGGCTGGTGGTTTGACATCATAGCTTCTTCTCCATATTTCAACTCGTTCTTCGCCGAACTTTTCTCTTGCCTCGTCCTTATTCATTCCTTGCAATCCGCCGTAATGTCTTTCATTGAGTCGCCATGATTTTTCTATGGGAACATTAAGATTCATTTCTTCTAAAATCAAATTAAGAGTATCGTAAGCTCTTTTTAATACCGAAGTAAAAGCTATGTCAAAAGAGAAACCTTTCTCTTTTAGAAATTGTCCAGCTTTTTTAGCTTGACTGATTCCTTCTTCTGATAAGGGAGCGTCAATCCAGCCCGTAAAGATATTTTCCTTATTCCAAACACTTTCTCCGTGTCTAATGATTATTAATTTATTCATATTAATATATTACTATTATTTCCTAATAATCTCAATATTGTTATTTAATAGAGAAATTATTTTTGATGGTTTAGATTTTAACTTTCCGCAATCAACGTAGAAGTCTACTTTATCCTTAAAATATTCTTTTGCTTCGTCAATTGTCTGAGCCGGTTCGTTTCCTTCTGTGTTGGCGCTGGGAGCGACTATCGGCCCGGATATTTTCAATAACTTAATTAGTTCTTTATTATCGGGTAGCCTGAAAGCTAGGCTGTTTTTACCACGATGCAGATATTCAAATTTTTTAATTGGAACAATAATGCTTACTTTTCCTGGCCAATATTTTTTAGTGATTTTCTTATCTATTTTGACGTTGAATAAATCCAAATCTTTAACAGAAGAAATAAGAATAATCATCGGCTTTTTAGAATTTCTCTTCCTGATTTTATAAATTTTTTCAACGCTTTTCTTTTCCATGGCTGAACAGACTATTCCATAAATAGTATCAGTCGGAATTACTCCAATCTTTCCATTCTTAATATCTTCTCCTATTTCTTTTATAACTTCATTTCTTGTCATTTTGATTTTTTCCTTAATTCAGCTTCTCTTACTTCTTTTTCATTCATTCCGAAGTGATGAGCAATCTCGTGCCAAACAGTTTCTTTGACTATCCTTTTTATTTCTTTTTCTGATTGGGCAGATTTTTCAATCGGATTTTTAAAGATAGTAATCTTGTCTGGTAAGACATCTGCATATCCCCATCTTTTAATCTTAGGAATTCCTTCATATAATCCGAAGAGGACATAATTTTTCCTAATCTTTAATTTTTTTAATTGTTCTGGAGTCGGATCATCTTCAACAACAATTCCGACATTGTTAAGCTTGTCTAAGAATTTTTGAGGAATATCTTTTATTCCTTCATTTACTAATTGTTCAAATCTTTCAATTTCCATATTTTTATTCTATCAAAAAATCACCAATTTAGCGATTTTTTAAAATAATTGGTGATTATGCGAGAATAAATTTTTTGAGTATTAAGGCGTTACAGTGTGATTAGAGATTGACGAATTTTGTCGAATTGGCCTACGAGACTATTATAATTAAATTCTGAGACAGTACCTTCAGGATAATTTGCAACAGTAGTCGAGTGTATGAAATAACGTATGGCAATACAGGGATTAGTTCCTGGAATCGCCCAAACTTTTTCTTCATAACGATTACCAGCAGCAGCTCCATTTGTTGATGCGAAAGAATAATCACGACCATTATCGGTTACAGTCTGAAGGTCGGTACTATCGTCTAAGAAAAGACTAGCATTACAGTCTTGAGTTGCGGGAATGATTTCTACTGAAACACCAGTATCAAAACTTGATAAATTAGTATTGGGAGCAAGAGTAGACGGAATAGTAAATTTTACACCGTTAATATCTTTACCTGGACCAAGCGCCTGATATTTATAAGAAGCATTCATTAAATAATCAACTGGATAGCGGATTGAAAAACCCGTTGTACTGTCTGAGTAAGTATTAGGTAATCCTCCAGGATCTTTAGCGATAACAATACATCCTATATAATTTTTTTCAACGTTATTTTCTAATACAAGAGCTCCATTGCCTTTACTCCAAAAAACTAATGATTCATCACTATTGGCATAACGTGATCCATCAGCAGAAATAGTCTGAGTTAAATCAAGGTTTCTTCCATCACTTAAAACAATCTTTACACTTCCTGAAGGAATTGGCATTTCGCCTGGTTTTACTATTTTAACCTCTCCTTTATAGAAGGCAGCATATATTGTTTTATTGTCATTGCAAATATATGTAACTTGAGCTATGGGAGATGGTGAAGGATTTTTATTTACCTTATCATAGATATACCATATTCCCGCTCCTGCAATAATAATTACTATAAGAAGAATGAGTATAGGATTTTTATTCATATTTTTATATAAATTATAATCTTTACCTTAGTATACTCTTAAAGTGTCTGTTAGTAAATTAAGAGTAATAAATAAAAACCGACGAATAGTCGGTTAAGTTTTTAATAAAAGTAATTTGTTGTAATTAATAATAGTTCTTATGGTTCCCAGTATTCTCCACTTCTTAAAATTTTACCTACTTCTATCTTGCCGTCAAAGATGACAATTTCTACTCCAGCTTCGCGAAGCATATTAAAAGCGAAATCTATATCATCCTGCCAGTGTCCATTTCTATCTAAAGCTTGTTTATGTACTACTATTTTTTTAATTCCTGCTTGGATTATGGCTTGTGCACATTCGCTACAAGTTGCCCAAGGGCAAACCATAATTAGTCCTTCTGTTTTAATTCCTTTTTTTGCTGCAGAATAAATAACATTTCTTTCTGCGTGAACACTATATTTAAATCTCACAACCTTATCAGCTTGTCTTTCTTTGGTTTCATTTACTCCATTAGGAAAACTGTTTACTTCAGAAAGGATGATGTTTTGATTGTTATCAATTAAAACAGCCGCGTTTTGCGTGGATATATTTGTGCTTTTTTGAGCTTTTTCGTATGCTATTTTAAGTAATTCTTGCCAATTATTCATATTTTGAAATTTTTTCATATAACTCTTCTAAGATTCTTAAGTCACCAGTAATAAATTGCCTTTCTTTTTCAAAATCTTCTTCGCTAAACCATTTTCCATATTCTCCTTCCAATATTTTTATGTTTTCTTCAAAATCACTTCCTACTTTTGTTATAAATAGGTCCATAATTATTTCAGGTAAATCATATCTACCGAAATGATTAAAGCTTTCAGGAATAAAATCAAGTTCTTCTTTTATTTCTCTTAGTAGTGTATCTGTTGGTGTTTCATTGTTATCTGCTCCTCCGCCAAAAAATCCAAAAAAACCAGGATGTCTGCTGGCATTTTTATCCCTTTTTTGAAGAAAAATAAAAACTAAGCCATTTTTGACTTTATACGGAGCAAGTGACGATATTTTTCTTTTATTTTCTACCATTTTTAATATTATTTATGTATTTTTCGGTATCTTCAATAGCTTCTTTAAAAGTATTTGGAGAATTTTCTTCAATAATTTTTTTATTATTTCTAGCCCAATCAAGTTCTTCTTTCCAATGTAATTTTGACGGTGAGAATTCTAAAAATGGCAACATTCCCTCTTTCCTTAAAGCATCGTATTCTTCTTTGGGTATTTCTGTATGTATATCTAAAGCATCTTTAGTACAATAGGCAGATACGGCTGTTTCTGGATAACCCAACAATAATCCCATAGTTCTGTCGTCTTTATTTTTTTCAGCCTCTTTTATTTTATTTAAATCGTCTTGATTTCCAGCAATTGTAAAAGAGAACCCGATAACATCATTATCATCTTCTATTTTTCTGGTTATTTCGTAAGGAAGATTAATGCTGTTTAAAAGTAATCCAATGCTATTTAATTCTTCGTTGAACTCTTTTATTAGTTTTTCTTTATGTTCTTCTGATTCGGCAATATCAAAATCTCCTAAAAATGCTGCCCTCTTTTTGTTTAAAAAAAGTAGTATTAAATCAATTTTATTATCTGGCGAAAGAGAAGATTTTTCTATTTTTTTAATAGATTCTTTTTTTTCAAAATTTTCCTTATTATTTGTCTCTTTTGGCTGATATTCAAATTTTTCCATGTTTTTTATTAGCATTATTAAAAATATTATATAATTTTTATGATCTTTTGTAAATTTTTTTGTAAAAAAAGATGGGGCCACTCATAGAATGTGCCGCCATTTTAAGTAACCATAAAGGCTACCTACACCGATAATAATTCCTACTGCGATACCTCCACCAACTGCCTGCAAGGCGTTTACGGTGGATACAAGGAAATTTACAGCCACGTTGAGTAGGTACGTAATAACTACCGCAATGATTGCGATAACAATTGCGGGTCCGCCCCATTTGTAGATGAAATCCCAAATACGATCATCTAAATTAGTTGCCATACAAATCACTGATCTCCTGAATATATTATATAACATATATCCATAATATGTCAATACATAGTACCTGAAAACAAAAATCACCGCATAGATCAGTGATTTTCATGTATGCTCTCAGTTACCTGACTTAGCATAAGACGGCTGCGGGACTAGGATTCGGACCTAGATTGGGCGAGTCAAAGTCGCCAGTCCTACCGTTAGACGATCCCGCAATGTTATAGTGATTTTTTGCAAATACCCTCTATCCAACCAGTAATCATTCTATTAAGGTTAGTACTTTTATTAACTGTAACTCGTATTAATCCATGATAGTCACTACAAGTGTTTTTCCTTATAGTCTTTATTTTACTTTTCTTCAAGTAGGTCCTAATTTTTTCCGTTGATATTGAAAGAATGTTAGACCAATATATTTGAGCTTTTTTTATATCAGCTGTTTCGTGAATATATAGTTCGTATATTAAGTCAGAACTATTTATCAAAAAGCTATTTTTTAACCATTTTATAAAAAGTAAAATCATTCTATGGTCAGAGTTGCTAAATTTCACTCCTGAGTTTGTTCCACTTTCTTTTTCCTTTGATCCTTCAGCCCAATATAACGCTATTCCTATTAACCACAAATTTTTTATATCAATATTTTTTACCTCTTTTATTGCTTTACTTTTTATTTCTTCTGTGATTTTTATTCTATTTCTTCTTCTAGCCGCTGCGCCACGTAATCCCCCCTCAATTCTTTTTTGGGTAGTTCTTTGAAATTGAGCTTTGGCTAATCCTACACTTCTCAGCCATAAAGATAAGGTGGACCTAGATATAGGTATTTGTTTTAAAATTTCCGAATAAGAGAAGCCATTTTTTCTAAACTTAATTGCTTCCTCTTTTTCTTTAATTTTTGATATCATATGAACTAGGATTATTGTTTATTTAATAATATCATCCTAGTTTTATTATGTAAAGGTTCTATTCAATTCCAATCGATTCAATTAGAGCCAATTCTAACGGTAACTGCTGTATCGAAGCATACTTACTTTTATTATCAGCGTCTAAAAGTAGATTAAGGGTTTTTTTTAGATTTTCTTCTGCTAACCCTTCGGCTTGTTTTTTAGCTCTTTCCCCCACTTCTTTGGTTTCTCCAGGCATCACTGAATTGATTAAATTTGAATCAATCTTTAGGATAAGCAATTTTCGTAAATAGTCAATAAGGGTTTTAGTAAATTCAGGAATATCTATTCCTTTCTCAATATTATCATTTAAAAACTTTAAAGCCCCTGCTTTATCTTTTTTGATTAAATAATCAGTTAATTCAACTACTAAATTAATATCTACTAATCCTAAAAGCATTTGAACATCCTCTGCTTTAATTTTAGTGTTTGGCAAGAAATTTAAAACTTGATTCAGTGTTCCTTCGGCATCACGCATTGAACCTTCGGAAGCGGAAGCAATTAATCCTAAAGCTTCTTTCTCGATGTCTATTCCTTCTTTTTTACAAATGAAAGAAAGTTTTTCTACAACTTCATCAAAAGAAAGTTTGTAGAAATCAAATCTCTGGCACCTAGAAGCGATAGTCGGAATCATTTTGTGCGCTTCGGTAGTTGCTAAGATGAAAACTGCATATGAAGGTGGTTCTTCTAATATTTTCAAAAGTGCATTGGCAGCATCTTTTGATAATTGGTGAGCTTCATCTAATATCAAAACTTTGTATTTTAAAAAGTTAGGAGCAAATTTAATTCCTTCTCTAATACTTCTAATTTCATCAATTCCCCTATTTGAAGCAGCATCGATTTCAATAATATCAACTGCTTTGCCTCCATTAATCTCTAAACAAGAAGGACATTTATTGCATGGCTCAGATCCTTTTAAGTTTTGACAATTAATTGCTTTGGCAAATAATCTAGCCAATGTAGTCTTTCCTGTTCCTCTGTGCCCAGAAAACATATAGGCGTGAGAAATCATGCCTGAAACTATTTCATTGGTTATAGTTGTAACCACATGTTTCTGACCGATGAATTCTTTAAACGTTTGTGGTCTGTATTTACGATATAGGACTAAGTTTGACATATACCATATTCTATTATTTTTTCCTCTAAAAAGCAAATAAAAAAAAAGAACAGTTGTTCTTAATAAAAAGAGAAAGGAGAGCTGTATAAAATGGCTCTCCACGATTGATATATAGATGAATATTTTATAGAGATAAAAATATAAATCGATAATCAATTTGATTATGGTGCTTTGAAACACCATCGTATATTATATTCTGATAAAGTATCAGACTCCTCGGTTTAAATAAACAGAGGAAAATATAATATACAGATTGTTTAGGTTCTGTATTAATTGTAACTCTTTATAATATTTTGTCAATAACAGTTATAAACAAAAAAAGCCCTAGGCTTAAAGTATGAGAAATTACGAAATGTGGGGGAAAATTTAATGAAGAACGCTTTCAACCCAGAGGAACAATTCCCCCACTATTTCTTTATATTTTTAGCAGCACATGCTAAAACCTCCATATGGAATTTATTCTTTTTGCATAACCGCTTCTTCATTTGAAATTAATTCATCAGAGGATTTTGTGTTGCTTTTTTACTTTCTCTATCATAGTTGTTTTAAATATTTTGTCAATAAATAAAAAGTGAACCATAAGATTATGGTTCGTGTATAAGATTTTTGGAGGAAATTCCAAAGGAGTTGACCCGTAGTTCATTCAGCAAAAGTTGTTAAGGTGCTATAGTTACAGACTCCATAGCCCGGGTTGCTGTCGCTACGATTAAATCATAAAGCATCTAAAATATTTGTCAAACAAAAAACCCTTGCGGGTTCGGTTTAAAATTATATTGAGGTGGGGAGGAAGAAGTTGATTTTGTAAATCATTCTTCCTCCCCCTTTTGAAAGCGATCCGCTTTCATTAAGGTTGTCGGTACTGGGTATGTACCAACAATTATATATTTAACCTATTCCTATAATTTGTCAAACAAAAAAAGACCTGTTTGGTCCCCACAATAAGGGAGAAGAGTTTTTAAGGAATTATCGCGATTTATCCATTAAACTCTTCTTATTAATATCGTTTCAATTTAAAAAGACCCTTTTAAGTCTTTAGTTTTGAACGATTCTGGAAACGTTCTATAAATATAATATCTTTTGAATTATTTTTTGTCAATTCTTGACAATATAATCTCTTTTGCTAGAATAAAAACATATGAAAAATATAAACAAACAAATCTGCTGCTGTTGTTGCCCTCCACTAGACTAAGAGATTGGTTTGTTTTTAATAATAAGGAATATAAAAACTAATCTCTTTAAAGAGATTTTTTGTTAATAATAAGATATGAAAACAATTTTAGACTATATCGGCAATACGCCGTTAGTAAAAATAGAAAATAATATATTCGCGAAGTTGGAAGGATTTAATCCTGGAGGTTCGATTAAAGACAGGATTGCCCTAAACATGATTAATGAGGCTGAAAAGTCAGGATATATAAAACCGGGAGATACCTTGATTGAACCAACCAGTGGTAATACTGGAGTTGGCTTAGCCATGGTCGCTGCGATGAAGGGATATAAAGTTAAAGTGATTATGCCCGAAAGCACTAGTAAAGAAAAAATAAAGATGATAAAGATATTCGGTGGAGAAGCAATATTGATGGAAAATTTAAGATATAGAAAGTTTGCGATTAATGATGTTAAAGACATGGCTAAAAAAGGAGAAAGATTAATATTTCTAAATCAATATGAAAATTTAGCTAATCCAGAATCACACTATTATGGAACAGCCGAAGAAATATTAAAACAGATGGAAGATAAACAAATAGATTACTTTATTGCAGGAATGGGTACTGGAGGAACAATTACAGGAATTGGAAAAAAACTAAAAGAAAAATATCCAAATATTAAAATTATCGGAGTCCAACCAGTTCAAAACCAAACAATCGAAGGATTAAGATCTCTTAAGGATGGATTTGTTCCGACAATTATCGATTTTGATTTAATTAATGAGATTTACGATCTCGAAGCTGAAAAAGCTTTAGAGACAAAAGATGATCTTGCTCAAAAAGGAATTCTAGTTGGGCCTAGTTCAGGGGCAGCTATGTATATTTGTCGTGAAATACAGAAAGAACATCCTGAATCAGTCATTGTTACTGTCTTTCCTGACCGCGGAGAGAGGTATCTTTAAATATAGAAAAGATTAAGATATAATAGAAATATGAAATTATACAATACTCTAACTAAAAAGAAAGAGGAATTTAAGCCAATTAAAGATAAAGAAGTTGGAATATATACCTGTGGACCGACTGTCTATTGGTTTGCTCACATTGGAAATATGAGAACCTATCTCTTTGAAGATTTTTTAAAGAGAGTTTTAATGTATAACGGATACAAGGTTAAACATGTAATGAATTTAACTGATGTCGGACACTTAACTTCTGATTCTGATTCCGGAGAAGATAAGCTAGAAAAAGGCGCTAAAAAAGAAAGAAAAACTGTTTGGGAGATTGCTCAATTCTACTCAGACTTTTTTAAAAACGATTTAAAGTCTTTAAATGTTGTTGACCCAACTATTTGGGTAAAAGCTACCGATACTATTCAGGAACAAATAGATTTGATTAAAAAAATGGAAAAGAAAGGTTTTACCTACATTATCAGTGATGGAGTATATTTTGATACTTCAAAACTAGAAAAGTATGGAAGGCTTTGGGGAGAAAATGAAAGAAAAGAAATGAAAGGAAGAATTGAAGAAGTAAAAGAGAAAAGAAATAAAGCTGATTTTGCTCTGTGGAAGTTCAGTCCTAAGAATGAAAAGAGACAAATGGAGTGGGAATCTCCTTGGGGGGTTGGTTTCCCTGGCTGGCATACTGAATGCGTGATTATGAGTGTAAATAATTTAGGAATACCTTTTGATATCCATTGTGGAGGAATTGATCATGTCTTCATTCACCATACCAATGAAATTGCTCAAGCTGAAGCAGTATACAATAAGCCAATGGCTAATTATTGGATGCATGGAGAATTCCTTAATCTAAAAGACGGAAAGATGTCTAAGTCTTCTGGTAACATTGTTACCCTTAGTACATTAAAAGAAAAAGGAATTAGTCCCCTTGCCTATCGCTACCTTTGTTTAAATACTCACTACAGAAGCAAACTTGTTTTTAGTGATGAAAGTCTCGATTTCGCTGAAACAAGTTTAAACAAGCTTTACGAAAAAACAGTTGAATTATCAAGAAGTGATAAAACAAAACATTCAAAGAAGTATGAAGAATATCAGAAAAAATTCCTTGAGTTTATTAATGACGACTTAAACATCCCTTCTGCCTTAGCCTTAACTTGGGACATGATAAAAGATAATAATATTACGAATTCAGAAAAATACGATTTATTAATCGATTTCGATAATGTTTTTGGATTAAAATTATCCTCAGTTAAATCAGAAGATCTTTCTGAATCAAAATACATTATAAAGATAGAAAAAGATGGTATTCCTGTTTGGACTAGCGATATTAGTATTGTTCCTGAGGACATAATGAAACTTGTCGAAGCAAGAGATGAGGCTAGGAAAAATAAAAAATGGGACAAAGCTGACGAGGCAAGAAAAGAAATAGACAAAAAAGGATGGCAAGTCGAAGATTCGGGAGAGAAAACAGTAATCAAAAAGAAATAATAAAAGCCCTGCAAAGTTGCAGGGTTTTTAAATAAAGAAATTATTTAATTTATTTATTTTGTTGTAGCAAGTACGCAGTCTTCATAGATGGTATTGTTGCCCTGTTGTAGGAATGCTGCATCGCCTTTATTCCAGAACACAAAAGATTCTCCAGTATTTGTGTAGCGTGCTCCAGAAGCAGATATGGTTTGTAAAAGTAACAAACTATCACCATCGCTTAAATTTAATTCTACTTTGTCGTCAAAAAAGATAGCATTAATAATTTTATCATTCTTACAATTAAAAGTTGCTGCAGTAATAGTATTTGTATTATTTGCAGATTTTTTAATAAATGTATTAGTAGGTATTTGTTCAATCGTCATTTTTAGCGTAGTCATTTTTTCACCAAAACAAAAACCAAGATAAAAAATACTAATATATAAAACTACGGCAAAAGTTATTGAATACCAAGTAACTTTTTTCCATTCTATTTTCATATTTAATTTCGTATTCTTTTTTGTTGGCATATTTTTTTTATTGTTTTTTAAATTATGTTTTTATTATATCTTTAAACAATAAAAGACGTCAAGGAGTTTGTTAGATTTTCTAGTGAAAAAACTTCAGAATTTTAATTTTTCTCTTCACATTCTTTATAAAATTCTAAAACTTTATCAGCCACTTTCTCCCAAGAATATTTTTGAACTTCTTTTAATCCCCACTCCCCCATTTCTTTTCTTAAATTTTCATTATCAATTAATTTTTCTAATTTTTTTGCCAATTCGATTTCATTTTTTGGCTCAGCTAAGAATTCTTCTCCTTTTGTATCCTGAAGAAGCTCTTTGTATCCCATATTACTAAAACCACAAACTGGTTTTCCGAGGGCCATTGCTTCTAATAAAACAATACCGAAGCTTTCTCCGAATATCGCTGGGCTGCAGTAGATATCACAGGTTGAAAAATATTGAGGAACAATGCCTCCGCTCTGGGCTCCTTCCCAATAAATCTCTTTAAGATTGTTTTCTTTAGCATATATTTCGCATTCTTCCTTGAGAGGACCATCTCCAACGATTATTAGTCTTAAATTATTATTTTTTTCTTGTAAAATTTTATAGGCCTTGAGCAAATATATTAGTCCCTTTCTTTCTTCAATTCTTCCTAAGAATAAAATATTAATTTTACTGTTATCAAATTTATTCAATTTTTTAATTTCTGGATTAAATTCATTTAAATCAATACCATTGGGAATTACTTTTTTTAATCCATTGAATTTTTTGAAGGGTTCAAGATTGAAAGAAGCTACTCCGATAACTCCCTTAACCTTATGATTAATCAATCCACTTAAATTATTTATCATTGCATCTACAATTGGCGCTGCTTCAGTATTGGCGTGAAAAGTAATAATATTAGTTGCGTCAGATCTTTCTAATATTTGTGAAGCTGAAGGAATAATAAAATTATGGAAATGCAAAATATCAAACTTTTCTTTATTAAGCATTCTTTTGATAGATAAAGGATTAAAATTGCAAACTAAATCCCCTTGCGTTCCTGCAATGTTTAAGGGAATTGACGTTCCCAAGAGAATAACATTTTTACCATAGTTTTCTTTGAGCTTTCTTCTGGGCACAATTATCTTAGTTTCTATGCCTCTTTTCTCAAATTCTTTAGATAGTCCTAAAATGTGGTTTTTTACCCCTCCTGGATTACTGAAGGAATGGAAAGAAATAAAGCCTATTTTCATAATTGACGTTTAATTTGTTGTTTGCTACATTATACTTAATGAGTAGTGAAAATACAAATATTAAATTACCTCCCCAAGACATTGAGGCCGAAAAAAGTCTTTTAGGCTCTTTAATGCTTGACAAGGAAGCAATTACTAAAGTTGCCGATATTTTGCATTCAGAAGACTTCTACAAAAGAAACAATCAGTACATCTATCAGGTAATTGAGGATTTGTTTACTCGTGGCGAACCAATTGATTTGATTTCTGTTTCTTCAAGACTTAAAGAAAAAAATCAATTAGAAAATATAGGAGGAACAGCCTATTTAACCGAACTGATTAATACTGTTCCCACTGCCAGCCATGTCATGACTTATGCCAAGATTGTCCAGAAGAAAAGAATTTTAAGAGATTTAATTACCGCTGGAACAGAAATTTCTTTAATGGGCTATGAAGAAGAGAACGAATCAGATGATTTATTAGACTCAGCTGAAAGAAGAATCTTTAGTATTACTCAAAAGAATTTAACTCAATCATTCTTACCTATTAAACCTTTCTTAGAGGAAGCTTTTGAAAGAATAGAAAGAATATCAAAACAAAAAGGAGCTTTAAGAGGAATATCAACTGGATTTAATGGTTTAGATTCTATTCTTTCTGGTTTACAAAATTCGGATTTAATTATTCTAGCAGCGAGACCATCAATGGGAAAATCAAGTTTAGCGTTAGATATTGCTAAGAATGTTGCTTTAAGAGAAAAGAAGCCAGTTGGTTTGTTTTCTCTAGAGATGAGTAAGGATCAATTAATTGATAGGCTTATTAGTTCAGAATCAAACATTGATTCATGGAAACTTAGGCAAGGAATGCTTTCAACTGATGGAGACCAAAATGATTTTGTTTGTATTCAACATGCCTTAGGTACTCTTTCTGAGGCTCCGATATTCATCGATGATGCTTCTAGCTGTAGCGTGTTACAAATGAGAGCGATGGCTAGAAGATTACAGGCCAGTCATGGATTAGGATTAATTGTTGTTGACTATTTACAATTAATCGAACCAAATAACAAGATAATGAATAGTGTCCAGCAAATTACAGAAATTTCAAGACAGCTAAAGGGATTAGCTAGAGAATTAAATGTTCCTGTTTTAGCTTTATCTCAATTATCAAGAGCAGTTGAACAAAGAACACCTAAAATTCCTAGACTTTCAGATTTAAGAGATTCAGGTTCAATTGAGCAAGATGCTGACGTTGTTTTATTTATTTATCGTGAAGATGTTTATCAAGAAGAAAGTCCTAGAAAAGGAATTGCTGATATTATTATTGCTAAGCACAGAAATGGTCCAATTGGAAGAGTGGAGTTATTCTTTGATAAACAAAGAGCTTGTTTTAGAAATATTGAAACAGGCCGAGATGCTTTTGAGGGAGACATTGGATATTAGTAAATAAAAACCTGCTTCAGAGTGAAACAGGTTTTTAAAATATTTAATTAATTCTTAATATCTGTAATTTCAACTTCGGTATAGAGCTGTCTATGCCCTTTTTTAACCTTATATCTTTTCTTTGATTTGTATTTAAAGGTCATTACTTTATCAGCTTTAGCTTGTTTTAAAACTTTAGCCGTTACAGTAGCTCCTTTAATCAATGGTTCTCCAATAGTTAAATCTTTTCCATTTTCAACCAAAAGAACGTTGTCAAATACAACTTCAGTGCCCTCTTCGGCTACAAGCTTTTCAATCTTTAATTTGTCTTTTGGGGAAACTCTGTATTGTTTTCCTCCTGTTTTTATTACTGCTAACATGTTTTTTTGCTTAATTAATACTTTTTGTTTATATCATTTTATCGTTAGATAGTCAATAATCGCTTACATTCTGATAAAAACTTCGGTTAAAATGAAAGTGATATATATAAAGAGTAGAAAGACGGCCTCTTTTTTAGTAATTTGGCTATCGTTTTTGATAAAGAAAAAGAAGAAGATTATTGCTATCATTAAGAAGATTCTAGCTACTCCGAAAGGAGAAAAATCAGAGATATATATTGGATTTATTAAAGCTACGATTCCCAAAACAAGAGTGGCTGGGGCAACGATTGTTCCCATTAAGTCTCCTAGGATCATCCATTCCATATTTTTTTTAGCAGAAGATATGGCAAAGAATATTTCTGGTGCACAGTTCCCTAACCCAACAATAAATAAACCGATTAGAACAATTGGCCAATTAAAGGTAGTGGCAAAGTATTGAGCTGACCTAACAATCCCTTCCGAAGCAATAGCAAAGATTGTTAAGCTTAACAGAATTTTAAATATTCCACTAAAAGAAGCTTTAAAGCTTTCTGTAGGAGTTGTATTATCTTCGCAGGTTTTACTAAATCTTTCCTTTTTAGAAAATAGCCAAGCAACATATACAAAGAAGAAAGAAATCATAATAATACCATCAATCCTTGAAAGATTATTATCCCAAATAAGAAGTATTGGTAAAATAGCTGCAATTACAGTAAATATTAAAGTAGTATGGATAGTTTTACTTTTAGCAGGGATTCCTTTTTTAGCGAAAAAGGCAGCTAAAGCAATAGATAGAGTTAAATCAACTACATTTCCTCCGATTACGTCCCCAAAAGATAATTGTGGAACATTATGTAGGGCCGCAGAAATACCGACAAATAAATTAGGTAATGAACCGACAACGGCCATAACCAAAAAAGAAACGACGAATTCTTTCCAACCAAGAAACTTAGCTATCTTTATTAAACTTTTAACTATTAATTCTCCTGATAAATAAAAAGCAAAACATGAGACAAGAAAAACAAGAATGTAAATTAAGGTTATCATTTATTTAAATTATTATATGTGAAATTAAAATACAGAAACTATTATTGCTCCACCAACCATCATAGTAACACCTAACATTTCTTGCCAGTTTAATGTTTCACCAAGGAAGATAAAGGCAAGAATTGCTACAAAGACTAGGCTTAATCTATCAATTGCTACAATTTTCGTCGCATCTCCCGATTTCAAAGCTAAGAAATAAAAAAGCCAAGATATTGCTCCCGCTATTCCCGCGAGAATGATTAAAATCCAGTCCTTTAAAATGATTGAGTGAAATGAAAATCCATTAAACTTTTTTAAAGTAAAACTAGTAATAATCAAAAACAAAGCCATTACAATTGAACGAATTGTTGTTGCTAGCGTTGAGTCTATATTTTTTAATCCAAGTTTACCAAAAATAGCAACAAGGGATGCCATTAAAGCAGAAAGGATTGAATAGATTAACCATGCTTGCATATTATAGTTATTATATTACTTTTATAAACAATTTCAATAAATACTACATTACAAAGCATTTTTATCTCGTTTGTCTTTCTGGTTTTTAATCATTCTTTTTAACCTATTGTCAATTAAAGAGCCACAATCAAGAGTACCGATTGCAGTTAGAATTGCCTCCTTTTCTTCAGAATCGAGTGAATATTTTTTCATTATTTTTAACAAAATATCAATTGCTTTTTTGTATTCCATAGAGATAGCTTAAGGCATTACAACAACACATTCCTTTCCGTTAAAACATTTATTTTCCCCACAATTACAAGTTTTTATTTGATGACTATTAGTTGAAGAACAACCGCAGGCGCCGATAAGGCAAAGATTTGGAAAATCAGATACCGAAGTGCAACACATTAATGTTTCAATTTTTCCTCCTGAAATCAAACAAGATTGTTCTTTTTTAATTTCTTCGGTGGTAATATCTTTTAATGTTGTACCTTCTATTGTAAACTGTTTAGTGATTCCAATAGAAGGCTGAATAGTCATTGCTTCATCTATTTTTCTATCAGCATAATTTACAATAATTTTTCTATCTTGTATTTCTATGTTTTGTGGTGCAATTCTATCGCCCAACAAAATAGCATTAGTGCCTTTGCATCCATCATTATTTCCCAGAGCAACTGCTATGTAGTAAAAAGTACCACTTCCACCTGTATTTTGTGTAAGAATAAAAGCAGTATCAGATAGACCATCTCCATTTAAATCATTAGATACTTCATTTCCGAAATATTGTGTAATTATTTTTGAAGCAGAATCAGGAGTTATTTCTTCTTCAGAGTAACCATTTTTTAGTGTAATATTTTTTTCTTCAATAGTGTAAGTACAGTTTTTATAATTTAAAGTAGTTTCTTCTAATTTTTTAGATTCTGTTTTTAATTTATACGAGTAACCTATTGCAACAGTTCCAATTAGAAATAAAACTATCAAAGCAACTATAATAGGAGCGAATCCTTTTTGATATTTATTCATGTTTATTAATTTATTAATCTTGAAGATATTATATCACAAAACAAAAATCGGCAGAAGTGTCGGTTTTTTGTAAGGGTTAGTAAGGAATCAGATTAAGATTAAATTGGGTATAAAAAAAGCGGTAGAATTACATGGTAATCTTACCGTTTGAGGTTGAATGCCTCTTGAATGTCATTCTGAATTTCTGAGAATATTTTTTCGACTTCGCCTAGGGATATTCTTCCTTGGCGTTCAGGTCCATTATATTGGCTGATTTTATCGAACATTGGACAGTGTTTCCAATGAGGGCTGAATCTTCTCATTTCCACACTCAGTATTCCGTCATTCGAGATACCGATATATGCTAAATCTATTTGGCAGGTAGTGCCGGGCGGGTAGACATCTACGCAACGATCGGTCATGTATACTGTTGCGGATATTTTTCCACCTTTTGGTTTAAATCCAGACGGTGGAAAAAGAGATGTTCCCCCATCATACATTCCGAGCCTTATCCCAACGTTTTCATTTTTTTCCAGCAGTTTGGATATTCCCAAGAGAATTCGGCTGCCAATTTGAAGATCGTTTATGCGTATCTTCCTGAGTTGATCCAATTCAGTTTCTTTTGTCAAAGCTTATCATCCTCATAGTATCTTCGCATATTGGCGCAAGATATTGATAATAAAATAACATATTCATTGTATTCTGTAAATGGCAGGGGCTCGTAGAGGACGTTAGAACTAGGATTCAGGAGAATATACTGCAGTTAAGTGGCAATGGGACGGAGTTGGAGTCTTTCTAAAGCTGAATGAACTTAATAAACATTAATATCCTTCAGGACTAAACTTTGTATAAAATTGATTTTCTGTCCATCCTTGAGGGAAAACTGAACCTTTACTTAAATTACAAACACCAAAAGGATTACCAATGACAGAGCCTGCACCAGGAATAGCAAAACATTCAGACTCGGTATGTCTTCCTCTGAATAGGTATGTATCAGAAACAACTCGATCTAAATTACAAGAATAGCCGTATTTAAAAGTACCTATAGCATTTTGAAGTGTACAATCGGAACCGTCAAAAGATTGATAGTAAATACCTAAGTTTTGATTTAATGGAAAATTATTTAAATATGGAGAGATAAGGTTAACGAAATTAAAACAATCTTTACCTATTGTGCAGAATTTGCTTTCAGTTGGATATAATCCATTATTTTCTTTACTATAATTTTTAAGAGCATCTATTAAAACCGTAAAAGTTTTTTCTTTTTGCGACTCTTCGGTTTTTTGCTCTACATATGATTTAAAAATTGGAAAAACGTAGTTTATTATAATAATAAAGAATATCAATATAGTTAAAACTATACTAAAAACTAAAGAAAATTTTTTAACAACAGAGAATTGATTTATTTTTTCCCATGTTAATTTTTTAAGAAGAGAAAACCAAAAGAAAAAAATACTTGATAGTGCAAACCACATTAAGGCAGTATAGCCATACATAAAAACAAAAAGGCCAGACCAATTTTCATAACTGCCTAATTTACTACCCTCAATGGCGGTATATATACTTAAAACAACACAATAAGAACTAATAAGAAAAAATAATATACTACATGCAAAAAAGAATATTTTTATAATTTTTTTCATATTTTATAAACTAAAATATTTAGTGTATATATAATATCATAAACAAAAAAATAGAGAAAGTTATTTCTAAGTTTGCAGGGGCTTGTGGAGGAAGTTAGAACTAGGATTCAAGAGAATGTATTTATTTTATAGCCATGGGACACTATTAGAATTTTTAAAACTGAATCATATTTTTACAACGAGAATCTTTACTTTTTTTATAAAAATAATATAATAAAAATGGCTCTTCTAAATTAGAGTCAGGAAACGAGCTGAGAACTTATGCGAAGACTTGCACTGATGGTTCTTGCCATCATAATGCTTGTTTTCTCTTCTGTGCCCATGTCTGCAGTCACTACGGAGACAAGGGTTTCTACGGATACAACGATTCTTGTAGCACCCGCATGCAACATTACGGGCAGAAGAGAAGGCATACCGCATGACGCTGATTTTCACATGGGGTCTAGCACTGGTCCGCCATGTGAAGTAACAGATGTCACTGTGACGATCATCAGCCAGAAGAACAACTACACCGAACTTGGACAAGATGCAACACACCCTGACAGTATCTTGCATACGTCCTGCAACTGTAATCCAGCATATTGTTCGGTCCCGGAAAAATTTCCGTCCCCCAGTAAGGCTCCGCCTCACTAATCACGGAAATCATTTTTTATTGAAAGGGTCAGCACCCCTTTCTTTTTATTATAAAATAATTAAAATTTTACAGGGGCGCTGGGACGTTATCGGAACCTTTTTGAGGTTAGGTTATGTATAAAAAAAGCGACTATTGCTGTGGTTCTTCTTGAATGAACCAGGCTTTAATCGCCGAACCCATTAGGATGATTCCTAGGGTAAATCCTATTGCCGCGGTAGTCGGTACGTTAGCTTGCTTGAATATCGTCATGATAACAAGCCAGATATCAGTGCAGATTGCAACAGTAATAGTAAATTTAAGAACTTCTTTTTTTGCCATCTGCCGATTGCTACTTCCCCACCATATGTAATTGTGAAAAGAACAATCAATGCGATAGCTCCATATAGGCATTCGACATTCACAACTGTTACTACTATTAAAAGTAGCAGAGCCATTATGGCAATCATTTTGAACAGTAGTTTGTTCACCATGAATTCCTCCTCTAGCTTAAGAATATATTAACTAAATTAAATGTCAATATTTTTTAAAAAAGAACTCTGAAAGGATTCGAACCGAAAATAGCTAATTAGTATATAGTTTTTTGACTTAAAATTGCGTTTGCAGGGGCGATGGGACGAACTTGGAACCTTTTTAAGATTAAATTATGGATAAAAAAAGAGTAGAAATGTATTTTACATAATCTACCCACCTCGATGGTCCCAGAATTCTCCAAATGATCCATCCTGCAAAAGAATCCATACGTACCCCTTTATAAGAGGAGAAAGAACGGATTCTAATTGTTTGCGGAGCATTCGTTTCCGAGCTTTAAGATTTTTCAATCTTTCTGGATAAGAATTGGCCCAGACAATAATCATCAGATCGTGTTCGATTTTGTCGAATGGACCAAAATCACTAACGATAATTTCAATATCGTTGGGCGTAAGTTTTCCATATCGATTATCGCACGTTAATGAGCTTGCAACGAAATTGGGTAAAAAATCAATAATTCTACCTCTTAATATGTCATCTGTTATGACTTTGGGATTCCTCTTTACAAGAACAAGTGGCATTTTTACCTCCAAGTAAAAATATGTACCACATTAACGATATTGTCAATATTTTAAAGTAAGGGTTCTAAAGTTATATTGCGGTTAATATAAAAAGCCTTACAGAATAAGGCTTCTTAGTTTTGCAGGGGCGATGGGACGAACTTGGAACCTTTTTGAGGTTAAATTATACGTAAAAAAAGACCGGGCATCGTTTAAGATTTTTAAGCCCAGTTCGATTGTTTTAGTTGTCGTAATTTTTCCCTCCAAGATTACTCCCATTTTCATCCATCCGATGCGGCAAAGCCTTTCGACATCTTTCCTGTCTTGTTCGTCTAGACTTCGTCCTTTTTCGTATTTTTCCATCAGCTCAACATCTTTTTTAATTAAAAGATCAAGCATTTTGTGCCTCCTCTTTGTTTTGCTAAATATAGCATATTAACTATTTAGGATTATGTCAAACAACTGATACTAAATCTGTAATACTTGGAGAAAAGGTTCCAGCGTCCTTTCGCGGTCATCATAAAAAGCCTTATAGAATAAGACTTCTTAAATTTGCAGGGGCTCGTGGAGGACGTTAGAACCAGCTTGAGGTTGAATTATGTATAAAAAAAGAGCCAGAGGTCAATATGACATGGCTATATATGTGAGGAGTGTTGAATTATTCGACTACCCACAACTTAATAAATCTGTGCGTGGGGATATATTTTTTTTGATTTTTGCTCCAAGACAGATATTCGAAGACAAATTTAGATCCAGGCTTCCCCGTAAGCCATAAATCTCCATTGGGCCATTGCCTGATTTGGGAGTTGCCTTCGGTCAGAATAACTACCCAATATCCATACGTGGAAGGACTAATGATAAGGCTATTGTTCATACTGCCCCTAATGTCCTTACTGTATGAGATGTTGTCCCATCCGTCGTTTCTTGGTTTACTCAAAGTAAAGTTCCCTGACGGCTCGTAATCCGAAGAATTCGTGAAAATTTTAACTTCGTAGGGATACGATTTGGGATTAATAGCTGTGCCGAATGGGTCTATAATAACCCGTCCACTGAAAACAACTTCCGAAGTCTTTTCTTCGATTAAAAAGGTTAAAAAAAATACGGATATGGCTACGAATATAGCCAATAATAATACCCATCCAAGACATTTCTTGTTCATTGTTTACCTCCTTTTTATTATTTTTTCAAATAGCTGCACATATATAGGCGGAGCTAGGTTCTTGTTCTGCCCTAATCTCTTTAGAGGAGTTGCAATTACCCTTTTACGAGTCTAAGACTCAACACACGGCCTATTCTATTTTTAGAACGAAACAATCATCAAGCATTCTTTGAGCTTCTGACTGAGCAAACTCCATTAATTTATTCAATGGAATTCCTGTCTCTTTTGCAAGATTTCCTAATCCCCTTTTCATGGTTGAGGGATTCAGATTAATACCTTGCTTTCTCTTTTCGTTTCTCAATAGCTTCAGGGCGATTTCCCCTTTTTCGTTTTCGTTCATGTTTTCCTCCATACTTACTATGAATCTTTCATAGTCAAAAGGCTACAATTGTAGCATATATATTATACAATATATTACTATATATTGTCAATAGTACAACCTGTAGGGGAGAAAGGATTCGAACCATAAAGAAAAAAGATGAATTGGCGGTCCTAACCGGATTCGAACCGGTGTTCTTAGATTGAGAATCTAATGTCCTAGGCCTCTAGACGATAGGACCAATACATTATCTAAATAACATATATGATGTTATTTGTCCAAGTCGCGTTCAGGTGGAATTTGCCAGTAATCAAATATGTACTTTGCTAAATCGTGAAAAATAGGTACTGCTGAATACTCCGAAGTTTTTGTAGCTGTTGGATTATTTAATTTTACGAGAATAATAAATTTAGGATCAAAGGCTGGAGCAAAACCCATAAATGTCTGCCAAGTATGATCTGAATACCCTGCTTTATTTATCCCCAAAGAAGTGTAAGGAACCTGTGATGTTCCTGTTTTTCCTCCAATCCAATAACCAGGAACTTTAGCCAAGTGTCCAAATCCCTTTTCAACCACATTAGTAAGCATGCTTTTTAGTGTGGTACTAGTTTCTGGTGATATAACATTTTCTTTTAAAACGGTTGGTTCTATTTTTTTTGTTCCATTGGCCGTTGTTATTGTTTCAACGACATATGGTTTATATAATATTCCTCCGTTGATAGCGGCAGAAAAAGCTCTAATCATTTGTAGAGGAGTTATTCCTATTCCCTGTCCAAAAGCAGTGTTTGGGAAGCTGGTATTATTCGAATTATTATTTTTTAATGCTTCTGATAGTTGATTATTTTTTGAAGATATTTCTCCACTTAAGTCAATGCCAGTACCTTCGAAAAATCCAAATGATTTTAAATAATTATAAAATTTAGTATTTCCTATTAGACTTTCCGCATACATTACTCCAGTATTAATAGAGTTTTGCAGAACCTCAGTCATAGTTACTTTTCCCCAAGCTTTTTCTGAATAATTGTATACTTTGTATTTTCCATATAGGGCATAACCTAATTTATCGTCAAAAACAGTATCAGGAGTTACAACTTTTTCATTGATAGCCATAGACATAGTTATTGGTTTAAAAATAGAGCCTGGCTCAAATAATTTTTGAATACAAGAGTTTTGAAAAGATTCCATTGTTGCCCTTTCATAATTATTGGGATTAAAATTAGGATTTTGAGCCATAGCAATGATTGCTCCTGTGTTGGGATCCATGACAATAATTTCACCTCCTTCGGCATCATATTTTTTAACGCCTTCATTCAACAATTTTTCAGCCATATATTGAATATTGTAATCGATAGTTAATTCTAAAGAAGCTCCATCAAGAGATTCTTTTTCAGAAAGTTTAAAAAGAAAGCTCCAAGGATTTTTTTCTGTCTTTGAAATAGTAGATTCTCCTTTTATTTGTTTGTCGTAATAGCTTTCTAATCCATATTGGCCTAATCCTTCTTGGTTGATAAAGCCTATGATTTGAGAAGCTGTTTCTTCTTGGGGATAATATCTTTTAGTTTTATATCCAATATGAACCCCATCCAAACCTAATTCAGAAATTTCATCGGATTTGGTTTTATCTATGTTTTCTTCCAATATTTCGTAATAACTTCCCTCTTTACTCATTAAACTTAAAAGAGAGGATGCATCTTTGCCTATTTTTTCTGCTAATATTTGAGCAGTAGATTCTTTTTCTTTTATTTCTTCTGGAGAAATAAAAAGATACGGTTCTTTTTCAGTCATTGCTAGCATCTCACCGTTTTTAAATGTTACTTCTCCCCTTTCTCCTTGAGTTTCAGACAAAGAGGTTTGTTGGCCTTGAGCCATCGCTTTGTAGTATTCCCCTTGATCTATTTGTAAATAAAATAAGCGGGATAAAACTATCCCTCCTATTAAAAAGACGATGACCATTACGATGTTTATTCTTAGATTAGACATAAGAAACTATTTGGAAGCAACAGATGCTTCAGGAACAACGATGTAACTTAACTCACTCATTTTTTCGAATCCTTCTTCCAAAACCTTTTCTTCAATATTAACGAGATTTCTATCTTTTGAAACCGAAACCTTTAACAAAGATACTTCTTTTCTTAATTCTTTGATAGTTACTTCCCTTTCTCCTTTAATATAACCTGATTCTGTTAATTTTACTACTTGAAAAACATAAAAGCAAACTAAGGCTAAAGAAGCTAGTGTTATCATCATGAAGAATCTTTGTGAATTGTTTTTTGCTATAGTCATATTTTTATTGCTGCTCTTAATTTAGACGATCTGCTTCTTGGATTAAGTTGTTTTTCTTGATCCTCAGGAACAATCGGTTTTTTAGTTAATATTTTTAATTCTCCGTTTTTTTCTTTTTCTTTCAAAAATTCCTTAATTACCCTATCTTCTAAAGAGTGAAAGGAAATAACTACTAATACTCCATCTTTTTCTAATAGGCTTAAAGCCTCTGGAAGCGCTTTACGGAAGTTATCTAGCTCATTATTGACTTTGATACGAAGCGCTTGAAAGGTTCTCGTTGCAAGGTTTGTTTTACCGTGGTGATACCATCCGGGGGTCGCTTCCTTTATAATATTCACTAACTGTAAGGTACTTTTTATCTTTTCTCTTTTTCTTGTTTCAACAATCTTTTTCGCTATCTTTTTGCTAAACTTTTCTTCTCCGTATTCTCTTAATATTTTTTCAATTTCATCTTCGCTCCATTCGTTTAGTATTTTTTCGGCGGTTAATCCAGTTGAGTAATTCATTATCAGCGGTTCGTCTTTGTTAAAGCTGAATCCCCTTTCTGCTTCGTCAACGTGGTAAGAAGACATTCCGATATCAAACAATATTCCTTTAACACTACTGAATTCTTTCTCTTCTGTTATCTTTTTAACGTTAACGTATGAATCATTTACTGGAATTAATCTTTCTATTTTTTCTTTTTCTATTTTTTCAAATATCTCTTTATCTATCTCTATTCCTAATACTTTTCCGTCTGGACCATTTTTTTTCAATATCTCTCTGGTGTGTCCTCCGCCATTTAGTGTACAGTCAATATAATTTCCATTTGGCTTAACATCTAAATATTCAATAACTTCTTTTAATAATACTGGTATGTGCATCTTATATTCCTAATTCTTTTAATCCTTCAGCCATGCCCTCAACTTGAGTGTTAGTTGTTTGTCCGTATTTCTTCCAAGCTTCTTCATCCCAAATTTCGATTCTGTCGTATAAACCGGCGATTACTACGCTTTTGTTTAATTTTGCATATTCTTTTAAATAATCAGGGATAAGGATTCTTCCTAAGCTGTCAACTTTAACATCCATCGCGCCAGCTAACATTACTCTTGCAAAGCTCCTGGCATTTGATTGTGATAAAGGAAGTTTACTTAATTTATCAGCTAGTTCGTTCCATTGTTTTTGTGGGTATAAAAAAAGGCATCCGTCAATACCTCTGGTTATGACAGCGCCTTCACCTAAAACACTTCTAAATTTAGTAGGGATTGTTAATCTCTTCTTTGGATCCAAATTGTAATTGTATTGACCGATGATCATAAAGATGGTTATCCACTACGTTTTTATGTTTTCCACACTTTTCCCCACTTATTAACACTGTAAGACCATTTTACACCACTCGAAAAAACTTGTCAACCACTCATCAACACATCAAAATCCCTTTATTTTAAAAGGTTTATCCGAGTTATCCACAGGCAAACAAAAAACACCGTTTTAGGTGTTAATTGTCCACAATTTAATTCTGAATTAAGAGATATTTATTGCGAAAGTATTAGGATCCATTTGGATTTTACTTCCCTGAGGAATCGCATCATTTAATAAGGCTCTCGCAACAGTATTTTCAACCTTATCTTGAATAACCCTTTTCATCTCTCTTGCTCCGAAGACTGGATCATAACTCAACTCAACTATTTTATTTTTTAATTCTTCAGTAATGATCAGTTCTATCTTTTTCGTTTTTAAATTACTATTTAATTTATTTAGCTGTATCTGGGCAATTGTTAGTAAATCTTCTTTAGTTAAAGATCTAAAGATTATTGTTCCATCAAATCTGTTTATAAATTCTGGCCTGAATGTTCCTTTTTCAAAAATAGCAGCAATAAGATCTTTTTTAATCTCTGGCATCTCTTTATTCTCTGCTATTGCCTTTAATATCGTTTGGTAGCCGGCATTTGATGTTGCAATGATGATTGTGTTAGTAAAGCTGATTTTCCTTCCTAAATTATCGTTAACGTATCCTTCGTCTAAAACCTGAAGAAAAACATTAAGAATGTCTGGATGAGCTTTTTCTACTTCATCTAGTAATACCAAAGAGAATGGATTTTCTAAAACTTGAGAAGTTAAGATGCCTGGCTGTTTTTCTGAGCCAAGAAGTCTTGGGATATCATCAATTCTTTGGAATTCAGACATGTCAATTCTTATCATTTTTTCTTCTGAGCCAAAATATGTTTCTGTTAAAGCTTTAGCAGTTTCTGTTTTTCCCACACCAGTTGGTCCTAAGAATAAAAAGCTTCCCATTGGTCCTTTTCTTGTCTGCACGCCTGTTCTAGCCCTTCTTAAGGCTGAAGATATCTCGCTAATAGCTTCTTGCTGTCCAACCACTCTTTTGTGCAGAATATCTTCAAGGCCTAATAGTATTTCTTTTTCTTTGCTCCTTATTTTTCCTACTGGTATTTTTGTTTTTTCGGAAAGCATCATATCAATATGTTCTGGTAAGACAATATTTGTTTCAGTATCTCTTCCGCTATATATTACCGCCTCTTCTAAAAGATTAATTGCTTTTTGCGGAAAAGGATAATTAGAAATATATTTTTCGCATAAAGTAATAGTTTCTTTTAAAGAATTAAAAGGAATAAATTTTTGATGTTTAGTTTCTAATATAAAAACTTGATTTTCTAAAACTTTTAAAGTTTCCTCAGGTTCCATTTCTTCTACTTCTATTTTTTGGAATTGAGCCAAAAGAGATGGTTTATCTTCTATGTATTGATGCAATCCCTTATAAGAGGTTAAACAAATAGTTTTAAAGTTTGGAGAATTCAAATATGGTCCAATAATTCCCGAAACATCAACTATTCCTGCTTTTTGTTTTCCTCCTAAGAAATCGTGAAAGTCATTAATTATCAAAATAACATTACCAGCGTTAGTAACCTCTCTGAAGCACTGTTCTAGTGTTTTTTCCATTTGTTCAAAGGAAGTTGTTGTTGAAGAAAGTAACACTATGTCCAATTCTATAAAGCGATTATTATTTACATTCGGTAAAGACTGGCCAATTAAACTTTTTTTAATTAATCCATGAATAATATTTTTTCTTCCCACTCCAGGCTCTCCAATAATTAAAGCATTGCCAGCGTCTTTTTTTGATAAGATTCTTTCCAATTGCGATATTTTATCTTTGTGTCCGACAATATCTTCAAATCCCCTTCTTTTTACAATATCTGTCCAATCAATTGAGTAGCTATCTAGCGTGGGCGTATAACCAGCGGTCCAATCTTTTCCGAGTGATCCAAATTTAAGTAGATTTTCATAAGACCAGAACTGTTTATTCTTCTTCATCTTTAGATAAATTCTTTCCAGCCAATCATTTATTTCTTCAAAATATTCTTCTTCAAGATCTGATTCTATAATTATTTGTTTTAAGTTTGGCTCTACCTTAACTAAGGCAGCAATAATATCCCCTTCCTTTATTTCTTTTCCTTCTCTTTTTAATGATATTTTTCCGGCTTCTTCAAAAACAGCTTCAAATTCTTCTCTTGTTATTTGTGTTAAGCAGTTTTTTGATTCTAATTCTTTTTTTAATCCATTTAGATCAATTAATAATCTTGAGAAGATAAAAATTATTCTTTGGTTCTTAATGTCTAAAAAAGCTTTAAGGATGGTTTCATAATTAGGATAATGCAATCCATTTTTTTTAGAGTCTTTAATTGCTTCATCCAAGTATTTGGCTGATTTCAGATTAAGAAACTGAGCTAGATTTTCTTTTTTATCAGTTAGAGCTTGCTCAAGAGATATTTTTTTCTTCGGCTTTTTAAGATATTCATCAAAAAATGAATTTAAGTTTTTTGTTAAAATAAAAAGCGAGAAAAAAATAATTATTGAACCAAATAATTGATTTGTGTCATTACTTTTAAAAGTGTTGTAGAGATAAAATAATAAAAAGATTCCAAAAATTAACAAAGAAAGCTTTTGAATTAATTTAAGACACCAAAAGAATGGCTCCATCTGTGTTACTTCGTATATTTCTGTTTTTTCTAAATTAATCATAAGTATTTAAAGCCGTATATTATAGCTATGATAAATAGGAATGGATAAATAATAGAAGTAAAGAATAAGATAGTTCCTATTATTAAAACAATAACTTCGTAGATTAAAAACAAAGTAATCAAGAAAAGTCTCATTACAAATCCAATTACTCTAGTAATAATGTTTGATGCAAACGTTTCAATATATCTGCCAATATCAAATCCTCGACCATAATCCCACATGTATCTTCTCCAGGGTGAAAAAAGAGAGTGTAACGTTTCATTTATAGAAAAGAAGTCGAGCCCAAAAATAAGATAGTTTTTTAAAATAGATAAAACTTTTTTTGGTGTGAGTACTAGTTGCCAGTATAGATATTTGATAAAAATATTCATTCTTTTTGGCGATTTTTATGTCGTTGTATTGATTATAACTGCTTACTATTAAAATGTCCATAATTTAATACTTGACAATAATTTTTCCATAATTATAATGGATATCATCAATAGAAAAAGGTCGGCACTTTATAACAAAAAATAATAATTTTTATCTTTTTTAAAAAAGATAAAGTGTTCACAATTAACCTTTAATAAAATTTATGATTTTTGAAGAAAAAATAAACGAAGAAGTTGAGTCAGTATTAGGAGAAGATGAGTCTTGTGAAGCTGAAGAAAAAACAGAAAAAGTCACCTGCGAATATGACAATGAAGATGATTTTTTTGACGATGATGACGAAGCTGAGGCTGATGACGATGACGATATTGATGACGATGATGATGACGATATTGACGAAGAACTTGACGATGATGATGCAGACGAAGAAGAATAATTTTTTAATCAATAGCCCCGCGAGTGCGGGGCTTGTATATTGCTTTTTTATTCTTGGGTGATATAATTAGAAATATAATAATAAAAAAAATACGTCATGAAAATGAAGTTAGATAGGTGGAAAATTGCCACCATAATTCTTGCAGTTGTTTCTATCGTTTTAGCAGGTCTACTTTCTCAAACAATGATTGGTTCTCCTAAGAAAGCAGCAGAAAAGGCAATAGAATATATTAACAAAAACTTGGTGGCTGCTGGTACAACAGCAAAATTGATTAGCGTTGATAAGGAACAAATAGGAAATTTAAGAAAAATAACTCTTGATGTTTCTGGGAATCAATTTGGTTCATATGTGAGTGTTGATGGAAGGTATCTTTTTGCTAGTGAACCATTTGATATGGACAAAACAACAGACACGACAGCAACAACTGACACAACTGGAACAGTGGAAAGTACCGGAACTCAACTAGATGGAGGTTTTAGCGAAGCAAAAGATACAGAGGTTTGTACTGAAAATGAAAAACCAATAGTATATTTTTTTGGTTCGTCAAGCTGTCCTCATTGTCAATGGGAAGAACCAATACTTAAGAGTGTGATTGATCAATTTGGAGACACTATTTCTTATCACGAAAATATTGATTCTGAAACAGACTATGATGTTTTTTCAAAATACAGTACGGGAGGAGTTCCTACCTTAGTAATTGGTTGTAAGTATTATAGAGTAGGATCAGGTGAATCAGCTGGAGAAGAGTCAGAAAAAACATCTTTAAAGAATATTATCTGTCTTGCTACAGGAAATCAACCAGCTAGTATTTGTAAGTAATTTACAAGGCACCCGAAAGGGTGTTTTTGTTTTCTCCACCTTCTCTTGACAAAATTAATAAAATATTTATAATGTATTTGTAAGTTAAATAGTTCATTTTATATTAAATAAGAAGATTGATTTTGGTGGTTGTTTTTAGAGACTATCATCTTTAAAAACAGCCACCAAATGTGGCAAGTATAGCACTGTGGAATGTCAAATTTCCCCTACGGAGGTGGTGGGAATATGATTGTAATAAGAATCAACACTCATGTGATGAACGAGATCTTCCCGACGTAATCCTGGCCTGCCCGGACCCCTCGCAAGGAGGACTTCAATGATAAAAAATCTTTGACAATTCGGCGCGTTTAGCGCCGCTGGATAGTGAGGATGTTATTCTTCACTTATTGTGTAAGGCGACGAGTCCAAATGGTTATAGCTCATCATAGGAGCGTTAGAGCCGTTATCTCAGAGAAGCGTTTCTGCTCTCACATTGTTTAGCGACATCGATACCCGCTCACACTCCTGGAAGATCAGCTTTTTCTCGTCCCTCTCCGCGATCTACGAACAAAAATTAGCAATACAAAAGGGAGAATTGCTAAAAAGCTAAACAGCTAACTAGGAACCACACTAATAAAGTGAAGTAGTTGCTACAAACAACTACAAGGTAAGGGCATCCAAAGGGAAGGATCAACAGATCGAAAGAATTTAATTCAAGTAGACTTGATAATCCCGAAAGCCCTCTCCCCAATTAATCTTCTTGTTTCAAACACCGGCCGCGTAAGCAAAATATTGTTTACGCGGCATTCCTTTTTCTAAACAAAAAACTCCGCTTTCACGGAGTCATTTTGTTATCCTTATTTTAGTTCTACAGTTGCACCTGCTTCTGTAAATTTCTTTTTCATTTCTTCAGCTTCTTCCTTCTTAGCATCCTCCTTTATTGTTTGAGGAGCGGTAGCAATAGCGTCAACTAAGTCCTTGGCTTCTTTTAATCCTTTTTGAGTCAAGTCTCTTACAACTTTGATGACCTCAATCTTTTTGTCACCAGCCGATGTTAATACTACATTGAAAGAAGATTTTTCTTCTACGGCTGCACCGGCGGCTGCTGGAGCTGCGGCTGCTGCCATCATCTGAGGAGCGGCTGATACACCAAACTTCTTTTCTAATACCTTTACTAATTCAGCTAGATCCAAAACAGACATTTTTTCTATTTCTTCAACTAGCTTTTTGAACTTTTCAGGAACTTCGATTGTTGTTTCTTCTGCCATATTTTTATATTTTATTATTTATTATGCTTTTTGATCTCTTATTTGGGAAAGGGCTAATACCAATTTCCTCATATTTCCAGAAAGAACTCCTACTAAGTTTGTTGCTGGAGCGGATAATGTTCCAACAAGCATTCCCAATAACTGTTCTTTGCTTGGTAATTCGGCTAATTTGATAACATCGGCCATTTCGCAAAACTTGTTTTCTAGAAATCCTCCTAATATTTTAGCGTTTTTATTCTCTTTAGAGAATTGATATACTATTTTACTTGGAGCAATTTCGTCTTCGTAACCGAATACTATTGCTACTTCTCCTTCTAATTTTTTTAAACCAAGTTCTACATTTTTATTTTTAAGAGCTATTTCCATTAAACTCTTCTTGGCCACCTTCATTTCACTACCTTCTTTTTTTAAGTTTTCTCTTAACTTAGCCAATTCTTTAACCTTGATTTTGCTGAAGTCCATGAAAACTATTGATTTTTGCTTTTCAATCTTGGTTTCAAGATCAGTAATGATTTTTTGTTTTTGTTCTCTTGTTAATGCCATATAATTAAAAAATCTGTGATTCCACAGACGACCAACACAATATTGCTATTGTTTTTTCCTCAATAGGACTTATAAATGCCTATTTTCTGTGGAATTATTTATTTATACTGCTATTATATCTATTTTTATATTTTTGTCAACTCTTCGGCAATAGCCTCACCAAACTCCTGTGCAAACTCAGCATTTTCTGCGGTTATAATATTACCATCTTTAACTATAGAGCTTCTTTGATATATTCCATCATTTAATTGGACAATCTTAATTCCTGTCTTATCCATATCAGTAGACCAGACAGTTGCTTTTTTTCCTTTTAATACCCCAGCCTTGGCTAAGATTGTTGGAGTAATACAAATGGCGGCTAGTATCTTTTTTATAGCTACTGCCCTCCTTATAATCGTATATGTAAGTTCGTTGTCTAAAAGTTTTACTGCTCCTTGCCCTCCTGCGAAAATAATGGCGTCAAAATCGTCAACATTTAAATCATTAATTAAAATATCAGCGATTGCTTCGCCTCCGAATTTTCCAATAGCCCTATTTTTGTCGCAAGCTGTCTTAACAGAAATTCCATTATTTTCAAGAACCTCTTTGGTGACAAAATATTCTTCATCACGGAAATCTTTTGAAGCAACAATAATAATAGCTTTTTTCATATGTAAGTATTGTATCATATTTTTTTATAAAAAAAGAGAGCCGATTAGGGCTTTGATGATATGTAGGTTATTTTGTTATCGAATTGAGAAGTTTTATCGCTTTCTTCTCCTAAGACATAGTTAGTCTTTTCTTCTTTGCCAGAGGATCTTTCTTTAATCCATTTTTTTAAAATATATTTAAGTCGGGGAAGACTTTTATACTCATTAGGAAGTTTAATTGAATATATTGTGCCATCGTTGCGATTCCTTCCCTTTATTTCTATCTCATCAACTTCCAAGAGTTTTTCTAATAGCACTTCAAGTTCATGAAACTCAATATGTTTTTTCTTTAAAACAATATGAGTTACGTTCATTAGTTCTTTGATAACCACATCCATAGTTTTAACCTCTTAAATTTGTTAAATAACTCTAAATATATTCTACTATGAAACAAAAAAGAGGGCAACTGCCCTCTTCCACATATTAGCTATCAGCTTCTTGTCTTTCTTTCCTAGCCATTTTCCAATGAATTATATACAATGGGAAAGCAATCAGTATCATTGTTATAGCATCTAACATTCTTTTCTGTCTTTCTGATTTAATACAGGCATCTCCAGTGTTTGTGGCCTTCCAGTTTTCATAATCTCTAATCATATTATCTATTTGGGTTTTTTCATCTACAGTTAAGGCTGAGCTTTGTTTTAATTTTTCAGCATCAACTGCTGAATAAAAATATGGTTGATTAATACACATACCATAGTCTCTTTTCTCTACCTCAGGAAAAACGTAGGCTTTAAGAGCAGTGTTGATTAGTGTGCCTGTTCCTACAGCAAAGAATATCAAGCTAATCAAGGAAACTACATAGAGATAAATTGTCATTATTGTTTTTGTTTTTGTCATATTTATATATATTTAACCATTATATCTTTATCCATTAATTTTCCGTAATGGCTTGCTCCCTTTTTAATGGTGCCTAATTTTTTGAACCCCATCTTTTTATATAAATTGATGGCGACCTTGTTCTTTGAATAGGCATAAAGAGTTACTATTTTAACTTTCAATTCCTTATGAGCTTTTTCTATAACTTTTTTTAATAATTTTTCTCCTAATCCCCTTCCCCTTATTTCTTTTTTTAATAATATTCCTAATTCACCAACATGTTTTCTTACTCCTTTATCAATCAACGAAATATCACCAATACCACAGCACTTTTCACTAACATCTATTATTAAAGTAACCCTTGTCTTTGTTTCTATTTCTTTTAATAATTTCTTAAAGAATTTTTTCTCTTCATTTAATGTTAGTTTTTCTTGAGCTAATATATATGCTTTTTCTTTCACCAAAGAATTAATCATTTCGAGGGCTGATTTTACATCACTTATTGCTGGTTCTCTAAAAATTATCTTTTCCATGTATTAATTATATCAAAATGCTTTCAGATTGACAAATATTATAATTATGTTATTATGGCGAAGGTACTTTTATGCCCATTTTTAAACCAGGAACCCCTATGGGTCAAAGGAACAGATTAATCAAGGATTGTATTAATGGGAATAGATCTCCTGCTCCAACAAACGAGCAGGTGAAAAGAAACAGGAGGCTTGCTGCTAATCCTAATGCTGTCTACGAAAATTTTCCTTCAAGGAAATCTTACGCGTAGACTTTTTTTATTGCATTTTTATCTCTGGTATTTCTTCGGGTAAGATTATCGAAGAAAAGATGACTGTTATAAAGCAAGATATAATTGTTAGCATTAGATTGGTTATAAAATCGTTTCCAATAGCAAATATTATTTTTTGGAAAAAATCAACAATGATCAATGATATTGCTGAAATGTAAAGAAAGAATCTCCAATCTCTCCATTTATTCATACGGAACATTTTTTTATCTATCATTTGTTTGACAATATAGGCGACTATTACTAAAAGTGTTGAAATAATTGAAAGCTGAAACATTAAAATCATTGAAGCTATCATTTCACTAGCTGAAAAAGTTAGTGCTCCCCCATAGGTTGCACCAACTTGTTTTATTCCTTCGTTAATTTCTTGTTCGCTAAAAGAACCTTTAATAAACAAAGGGATAGCAAAAATTGATATAATTGATGAAATTAAACAAATAGTAATAAAAAGTAAATTTTTGTTTTTGAATATATTTACCCCTTTTATTATTCTTTGTTGTAGATTTTCCATATATTTATTATACCAGTCCTATTTTTAATGTAAACAAAAAACCAAGCCCTAGAAGAGCTTGGTTCTGTTTGATTTCCTTAGATACGGCTAACGTTTACTGCGTTAGGTCCTTTTGGAGATTCACCTTTTTCAAAAGATACTCTGTCACCAGTTTTCAACTCGTCGTAGCTTACGCCCTTAAGTTCATTACTGTGAAAAAATAAATCTTTTTCTTCTCCATCAACTGTGATGAAGCCGAATCCTTTGTCTGTAAGGTTTTTAATTGTTCCTTCCATGATTTAAAAGTTATTTGATTAATTTTTAAGGTTTTACCCTAAAGCTTAGCTCCTTGAATAATCTCGACTAAATTACTATTAAGTAACTATCTTACTAAATAATGGTAGCATTCAATACTAAATCGGTCAACTCAAATTGTTAACATTTTTAAAAATAAAAATTATTTTTATTATAAATTAACTTTCTCTTTTTCCGTGCATTAACATACCAACTGCTTCTTTCATTGATCCCGCAAGAGTAATATCGCCTGCATTAACAAAGAATATCTGATCAGCATTTTCAATTGTATTTAAACGATGGGCAATAATAATTTTAGTTGTCGATTTTGGCAATTTTCTTAATATTTCTTCAAGTAATTGTTCTGTCAGTGTATCAACATTAGCTGTTGCTTCGTCAAGAATTAATACTTCTGGATTACGTAGAATTGCCCTAATAAAAGCAATTAATTGTTTCTGTCCCAAGCTCATAGTATCTCCACTTGAGAGTATTTTTGTATCAATTCCCTTTTCGAAATGGTCAAGAAGATTAAAAAGGTTTAGTTCTTTCAAAGCTTCTATTAGTTGCTTTTTTGAATAATTAATATATTTTTCATTTCCACAAATAATATTATCCATAATAGTTCCAGCAAAAAGGAATGGTTCTTGAAGAATAAATCCTATTTTTTGTGTGCGTTCGCTATGTTTATATGAACGGATATCTAATCCGTCAAGCAAAACTATTCCTTTTGTCGGATCGTATAGTCTGGCCATAAGTGAAGCAGTGGTTGTTTTACCACCCCCAGTCGGACCAACAATAGCATAGGTCTTTCCTCTTTCTAGGCTAAAGTTGATATTATGCAAGACTTCACTTCCATTAGGGTATGAAAAAGAAACATTTCTGAATTCCAATATAGATTTTTTATCAAAACTTTCTGAGATTATTATTGGCATATCTGATTCTAATTCAAGGATTTCTGAAATACGATCAATTCCAGCCAAAGCTAATTGTAAAGATGACCAGACTGCAGCCATTTGTCTTAGAGGATTGTAGAAATTATTGACATAAAGCAAGAAAGCTATTAGTAGACCAACAGTAAGATTGCCTTGAGTGATAAGATAGATGCCAAAAGACAAAATAATAAGTTGAGCGATATTTCCAGCTAAAGTATAAATGGGTAAAAAAATATTACTAGCAATGCCGGAACTTATTGATGCTTTATAATTATCATCATTAACTTGTTTGAACTTATTGCGAAAATAATCAAGACGATTAAAAGCAACAATTACTTTAAAGTTATTGAAACTTTCCTGTATTTCAGCACTCATGGTTCCTAATGCTTGCAAGCTTTTTAAATTAGCCTTACGTACCCAATTAGAAAGTAATTGTGTTAGTATTAATACGCCCAAAGCAGGAATTAAGGCACTAAAACCGAGACGAATATTTAGTACTAAAAGAAATATTCCCGCTCCAATGATTATCATTATGTTGTTAACAAACTGCATTAGAGCTTGAGAAAAGAATTGGTTTAATTTATCAGTATCATTATTAATACGAGAGATAAGATCTCCAGTTTTATTTTGGTCAAAAAATGCTACTGGCAATTCTTGGAGCTTGTTGAATAAGGCGTTGCGAAGATTAAAAAGCATTCTTCGTCCTACTCCCCCCATTGTTGCCATTTGGGTATAGGTTGAAAAAAGATTAAAAAGATACATTAAGAGAAGAATGGCCGAAAACATTAATACTCCTTTAAGATTACCGTTTTGAATATATTTATCAATAATGTCGCTGATGAGAATAGGAGCATAAAGAGTGGTAGCTGAACTAATTAAAACAGCTGTTAAAGCAATGATTAAATTTTTCTTTTCGTTAACCAATAGAGGCGTTAACCTTTCAAAAGCCGTGCGGAAAACTCCTATTTGTTCATTATTGTCGATTTTAAGCTTGTAATTCATATGTGTTTATGCTACGTTGCGATTTATATATTTGAACATATTCTGGTGAAGTTTTCATTAATTTTTCATGAGTTCCCATTGCTAAAAGTTCTCCCTCCATCAAAAGAATAATTTTGTCATAATTATCAACTGAAGCAATTTTCTGAGCAATGGAAATGAGAGTTAAGTTAGGATAATTTTTATCAATATTTTCGATTATCTTTTGTTCTGTCATCGTATCAACTCTGGCAGTAAAATCATCAAGAAAAAGAACTTTTGGATTTAAAGCAAGGGCACGAGCAAGCATAATGCGTTGTTTTTGTCCTCCGGAAAGACTAGTTCCTCTTTCTGAGACGATTGTATCTAATTTATTAGGAAGAGCTTCTATGAAGTCATTAAGTTCAGACGTATCAATAGCTTTTTTAAGAGATTCATCATCTACAGTATTACTAAAAGCAATATTTTCTCTCAAAGTCATATTAAAAACAATACTGTCTTGGAAGACAAAACCAACTTGGCCATGAAATGATGACTTTTCATAATTATTTATATCTTTATCGTCATATTGAATGTTCCCAGAAGTCGGTTTCAATAATCCAGTTAAAACATATAAGAGTTGAGTTTTACCGGCAGCAGTCGGTCCTATAATTGCAGTTTTGCTTCCTGCCTTTATATTAAAGGAAACATTTTTAACAACTTCTTTTTCTCCAAAGCGTACAGAAATATTATTAACATTAATATCTCCTTTTATGTTCGTAATTAAAGTTCCGTTATCTTTTTCTTTCGGAGCGTTTAATACCTCAAGAATACGATTGTAAGAGGCATTTGATTGAGCAATGGCACTACTCATGAAGCCTAAAAGAATTATTGGAAAAATAAGAATAGAAATATAGCTATTGAAGGCAGTGAAGTTTCCAAGAGTCATTGCTCCATTAATAACAAAGTAGCCACCGAGAGAAACAACTATTAATGTTGCAATATTGGCAAGAAAGCTAATAATTGGCATTAAGCTCGAGAAAAGACGCAAGATGCTCATACTAACACTTTTTGCTTCAGTATTAGCAGCAAGAAATTTTTCAGCTTCAATTTGTTCAGCATTTAAAATGCGAATCAAAGATGCTCCGAAAATGCTTTCATGAATTATTTTATTTAGCCAATCAATAGCTTCTTGAGATCTTTTAAATAGTTTGGTTACCTTTGTAGAAATAAAAAAGAAAGTAATAGCAATAAGGGGCATAATAGCAAGAACAGCAAGTGCTAATTTCCAATCTATTAAGAGGAGCATAATGCTGGCGCCGATAATTAAAAAGACAGATGAGATTATAGAAACTAGTGCCTGAGAAACAAATATTTTTATAGCATCAATATCTGAGGTTAAATTAGTTAGTAGTTTTTCTGGAGTTATTTTATTTATATACGAATATTCTTGAACGGACACTTTATCAACAAACTGTTTACGAATGTCGCGAGCAACTCGTTCAGAGGCATATATTTGGACCAGGCTTTGGAGATAAGAAAAAATAAAAATAGCCAAAATTACTAAAAAGAATTCAATAATAATATTACTTATAATAAAACCACTCTTTGAGTAGGTGTCTATAGCAGTAGAGATAATTTTTGGGACAAAAAGATTCAATCCATTAGCAATTAGAGTAAGAAAAATCAAGAGTATAACTAATAGTATATATGATTTAAGGAGTTCAAAAATATTCTGTTTCCCCACCCTCTTTTTATCTATTTTTTGCATATAACAGTTTATTTACTTAATCATAATTTCATTTTTCTTTAGCCATTTTTTAATAATATTTGCTGTATTTTTTGGCTTTTCTAATGGTACAAGATGTCCACAATTTTTCATAATTTCTAATTTAACATTAGATAATTGACTAACTAATTCTCTGATTGGACCCAATGGAGAGATTCTATCTGATTCACCAGCAATAATCAAAGAATGTTTTTTAATTTCTTTACCTGTTGAAATTAAACTAAATTTATAAAATTCATTAAATATTTCAATACTCACCCGAGGTTTTATTTTTTTAATTTCTTTAATATCTCTATTTATTATTTTTTCATGTATCTTAGGATTAGCTGATTTAAAAATAATCTTATCGCCTACTTTTTTACCGAATCCGTTAGAAAGCATTATTTTCTGTAAATATTCAGGCAATATGCCAGTAATTCCATAGTAGATTGAAATAATTCTATTAAGTAATCCATCTACTTTTAAAACTGGCGTAATAAGAACAAGTCTTTCAACTTTTTTAGGATAATAATTAGTAAAGACTAAAGCTATTCTTGAACCAAAAGAATGGCCAATAATGATAGCTTCGTTTATAGATAGATTTTTTAAAAAATCGTTCAACCAATCACTATAATTTTTAAGATTATGTTTTTTTTCTAAAGGATCTGAAGATCCGCAAGCTGGCAAGTCAGGTATTATTAATCTATAGTTATTACCACCTATATAATTTGCCAATTCGACCAATCCTAGATGATTGCCAGGAAAACCGTGTAATAAAATTATAACTCTTTTAGGAACATTATTATCTAAATAGAAAAATTTTCTATTATTAATTGTAATTGTATTTTTTTTGAATTTCATTATTTAACATTTTATCATAAAAGAGTATTAACTAACAGTTGATTATATATTTATTAGATATGATTCGAATTTTTAAATAAAAATATTTTGCAGTTGTTAGTAGATAATATTAGAAATATTTTGATGTTAAAAATTATATATAAAAAAAGAGGGTTAAATTTAATAATTAATAAGCCCTCCATTTAATTAGGAACCAATTCCTTAAAGATTAATTGCAATTTGTGAAGATGGCAAAGAATTCTCGCTTTCAATAGTCGATCTTATTTTGCAGAGGCGGTGGGACGAACTTGGAACCTTTTTTAGATTAAATTATGTATAAAAAAAAGAAACCTTACGTCTCAATCTCAATGGATTGTTTTAATAGGTTCCAGACGTTTTCTTTTAAGCATCATTCTTTTGGGGGATAAACGGCATTATATGTTTGCCGATCCCAAGAAAAGAAAATGGCTTTTCCTGCCGCGCGAACAGTAGCCTGAGCTTTTAGGTTAAGTTTATCAAATGTTACCTGAGACGTAGAACAATTCTGATCAACGTCTTGGGGTGTTCCTTTTTGATACTCAGAGCTTAAGTCACTTGGATCTAATTCTAGTTTCATCAACTTACCTCCAGTGATTATTATGGTTTAATGGCGGACGAAATGCCTAAATTGCCTATTCCACTATCGCAATCATCGAGTCTGAAACTTAGTCCGCCTGAAAATTGATACAAGATGCCGTCCAGGTGATGAAAATCACCGATGCTTACACTGTAGCCGTTTTTCACAGAAGATGTGCGAGCCCAGCCCCAGTCAAATAAGAATTCATCATGCGCGAGGCATTGTCCGATAATTGTGTAAACCAACACTCTCGCGGTTGGCATTTCTTCTTTTTCGTTCAGCAACTTCTCTTGTTTTGACTGAGATTTCATGAATGAACCAGTAACCTGGTTTTTACGAACTAATCGCCAACGGGCTGTTTCTTTTTCTTCGAGAAAGGCTCCGCTGTAATCATCCCAGCACTTGAAAAAAAGATTTTCCCTTACCCTGGCACGGATTTCGATAATTGATAAAGGAAATACGGCAACAAGGATGTGCGTCTTTTTTAGCCTTCTCAGTGATGCCCAAGAGAAAGGAACATTTGCGAGATTGGCGAGTTCCTCTTCTGTCGGAATAACTCCGAAATGCTCAATCGCTTCTTCGATGCCAAAATAGTTAAGCCCCATGATTTTTCGGGCGTTGCTTTGCTCCATTTTTTACCCCCATTTTTAATGTTCAATAACAGTAAAACATCTCTTTCGAGATGTATATACGATACAATAATAACTGTACTTAGTCAATGGCAGGGGCGGAAGGATTCGAACCCTCAAGATCTCTTTTGGAGAGAGACAGTTTGCCGTTGAGCTTACGCCCCTAAAACAAAAGGGAGCACTTCCCTCTTATCTCTTTACTTCTTTAAAAGTTGTGTGCTTTTTGCACTCTTTGCAAAACTTACTCATTTCTAATTTATCTTCAACTTGTTTTGTCTTATTAGTAAAGTAAGACGTTTTCTTGCAAGCGGTACAAACAACCTTTGTTCTTTTTTTCTTTTTTGTTGCCATATTTTTTATTTATATATTCTCTCTGAGCCGATGGTGAGAATCGGACCCACGACCTTTCCCTTACCAAGGGAATGTTCTACCACTGAACTACATCGGCACTTTCCCTTCCACGGCTTGGTGGGCGATGAGGGACTTGCACCCCCGAAGGCCGAAGCCATCTGATTTACAGTCAGACCCGTTTGACTACTTTGGTAATCGCCCAATGAAACAATGATAGCAAAATGTTGATTATTTTTCAATAACCTTCATTCTTTGCTCTTTCCATTCTTGTATTTTCTTTTGATGACCTGACAAAAGAATTGGAGGAACTTTCCATTTTTTTCCTTTTTGAGGAATAAATACTTCCGGTCTGGTATATTCAGGATATTCGATAAAGCCGCCCTTTTTAGTCATTCTTTCTTTTAAAAAAGATGGCTTTCCCAAAACATTAGGAACTAAACGAGAAATTGTTTCAATCACAATCATTGCTGGTAATTCCCCACCCATTAAATCATATTCTCCGATTGATATTTCTTCATCAGCAATATATTTAGCCACTCTTTCATCCACTCCTTCATATCGACCACAGATAAAAATAAGATTATCGTATTTACTCAATTGAAAAGCTTTCTTCTGATTAAAGGTCTTTCCTCTTGGAGTAAACAAGATTACTCTACTTTTCTTTTTATTCTTTTTTAGTATTTCTTCAACTGCTTTGAATATCGGTTCAACTTTTAAAACCATTCCCAGTCCCCCGCCGTATGGCCGGTCATCGACTGTTTTTCTTTCATTGTCAGTCCATTTTCTCAAATCATGAACATTAATCTTAAGAATGCCTTTGTCCGAGGCTTTCTTGATAAATGATTCATTTAAGTATGAATCAAAAAGATTGGGGAAAATTGTGATAATATTAAATTGCATGTTATTTTATAGAAGCAATATAATTTTTTAACATGAAAATGGTTTCATTTTTCAGACTACTCTTAATCCATTTTTTTTCTTTTTCATTAACTAATTCCCCCAATCCAGTCATTATTTCATTACTTTTTATTTTTTCAATAATATCTAAACAATTCTTTAACTGCTTTTTTGTTTCTACTCCGGTTATTGACTTTACGATTTCATTGTCTATGTCCCAATTATTTTTAGTAAAATAATAGATATCATAAACATCTCTCATCGCTGTAGTAGTTCTTAATGTTAAAGCAGAAAGTTTTCCAGCAAACAAATACTCTTTTTTTGCTACCAACATTGAAATACCAAGATATTCCTTTAATTCGTATTTATCTTTAACATTTTCAATTAATCGTCTTGTGTTTATCTCGATTTTAATATTAAGATCAGCTTCGCCATAAGAAAGCAGGACGAAAATAGTAAATTTTTTAATGTGCTTATCTTTTACTGTTCCATATTTTTCTAAAATTTTAACAACTTTTTCAAAAACTTCCGTTTGATCATTTTCATCATAAGAAAATATATCAAAATCAAGGTCTACAGAAAAGCGAGGCAAATTATAAAAAAAATATGCACAGGTTCCACCCTTAAATCCTAAAAGCGAGGCAATGGAAATATCTGTATAAATATCTTTTAATATCTGTCCCATTATTAGTTGGTGCTTCTCTTTATTCAACATTTTTTTGATATTTAATTAATCTTTCTACTAACTGTTTGTTGTTATATATTTTGACTAATTTAAAACATTTTTCCCAATTTAACGGTTTTAAATTGTCAAAATAGTAACTAGGGAAAAGATATATCGTATCTAGGAAAGCTCTCTCGGGGGTAGCAATACTATAATTGTCATTTTGAATAATTCCTTCTGGATTATATAAAACAGAATTTTTTAATCGTCTTATTGTAAAAGACTTGCCATCAATTTCTTTTTTTTGAGGCCACTTAGCTGCAATGAATATTGTTTCGTAATATTGAAAAATAATGCCAGTCTCTCTTAGCACGGTTTCAAAACTAATGTATGAAGGAGAATAAATGCTAGTAGCTAATTCTTTAGGATCATAATTTTTATCCTTACTAAAAATTCCTCTAGATATTTTAATTAAATTCCCTTGTTTTACATAATAAGCTATTTTAGATTTAAGTTTTTTTGTGTCTTTTTCCTCCCAAATTAAAGACAAATCTTTATTAGTCAAGACTTTTTTAGAGGTTTTATATAGTTTTGTGATTGCATTATCCATAATGTATGATGGAGGTTGTGTTTTTTCTTACTTCCATCATACATTATTAATAAATTATGTCAAGAGGAGTAAACAAAAAAGCCCCTTACGGGACTCTTTGTATTGTATAAACAATTAAATCTTGAAATCCTCGAAGTCTTCAGTAATATTTGTTGAAGGAGCTTCGGCTGCGGGTGCAGCTTCTTGAGGCTTTCTTCTAGAGCCACCTTCAGGTTCTTCAATCTTTAGGTTAACTCTGGCGTGATTCTTAAGACCAATGATTCTAACTAGGTTTCTAATTGCCCTAGCTGTTGAACCTTCTCTTCCGATTAACTGACCCATGTCTTCTGGGTTTACTTTTACTGTTAAAAGAACACCCATTTCGTCAACTTTTCTTTCTACTTTGACATCAGTTGGATGATCAACTAGTGTTTTAACGATAAACTCAAGAAATTCGATATCTTTTGCTTCTGCCATGCTAGTTCGTTTTATTTCTAAATACTTTTCACCGGGTAGTTCGACCTTTCCTTTTATCATTATATTACTTGCTACCCTTTTCCAATGTTAAGGTATAAAAAAGCAAGAATAGATTAAAACTATTCTGCCTGTTGAGCTTCTTCTGCTACGGGAGCTGTTTCTTCTGTTTTTGGAGCTTCTTCTACTTTAGGAGTAGGAGTAGCAACTGGTGCTGGTTCGGCAACTGCCTTTTTTTTCTTTTTGAAAACAATTTTCTTTTTTTCTCCTTTTACAATACTTTCGTTAATAAGGATGTTATAAACTGTGTCTGAAGGTATTGCTCCTACACCCATCCAGTATTGAATCCTTTCTGCGTGCAAGGTTTTCTCTTTGGTTAGAGGATTATAAAATCCAACTTGCTCGACAAACTTTCCTCCCTGAGGTGGATTGTTTCTGTCGGTAACGACAACCTTGTATGAAGGCTGTTTTTTCTTTCCTGTTCTAAATAATCTGATTACTAACATATTCGGTTATTATTAATTACAAAAATATCTTACACTATTACTTAATTATTTTCAACCCCTAATCATTACCAATCTTTAACTTTCAAAGCTTCGTCAGCCGCTTTTAATTCTGCTTCATGCTTTGAAGAACCGTCTCCCTTGGCGACTAATTCATCTCCTAAGAATACTCCAACGATAAAGAATCTCATATGGTCGGGACCGCTTTCTTCCAAGACTTGGTAAACTGGAGTAATAGCAACAATTTCCTGAGCTTTTTCCTGAAAAAGAGATTTAGGATCTTTGAATAATTTTTTTTCAATTATTTCGGGAAGTTTTCTGTCTATTAAGTTTTTTTCAATGAAAAGCTTAGTCGCTTCATATCCCTGGTCTAAATAAAGAGCACCGATAAAGGCCTCAAAGGTATCGCTTAAAATATACTTTCTGGCTTTGCCTTTTTCTTTTTCTTCTCCCGATGACAGCAAAAGAAAATTTTCAAATCCTATTTCCTTAGCTGTATCCGAGAGGATGTTTGCATTAACTAGAGAAGCTCTCCAACCCGTCATTTCACCTTCTGGCTTATCAGGATAGCTTCTAAAAAGATAGTCAGTGGTTATTAATTCTAAGACCGCATCTCCTAAAAATTCCAATCTTTCATTGTGAGATAAATAAAAATCAGGATTTTCGTTTAAGTATGATCGATGACAAAAAGCCTGAATTAATAAATCTTTATTCTTAAAAGAAAAGTTTAATGATTTTTCCAGAACAGAAAAATCTTTCATGTTATTCTTCTTCATTGTCGTTTTCTCCTTTATTTTCTTCCTCTTCTCCAACGATTTCTCTATATACTGTTCCCAAAACTCCATTAATGAATTTTCTAGAATTTTCTCCTCCGAAATTCTTAGCTAATTCAATTGATTCATTGATAGCAACCTTGGGAGGAACCTCATCCTTATTTTCATAAAGAAGTTCAAAAATGCCGATTCTTAAAACATTTCTATCGAGAATGTTTATTTGATTAATCGGCCATTCTGGAGCAGTTTTTTCAATAATTTTATCAATAACTTCAAGGTTTTCTTTGACTCCATTAACTAAAGTCCAAATAAAATCATAGCTTTCAAGGCCCTTACCGAATTCTTCAATGTTCTTTTCGGTTATTTTTTCCAAATCATTATTAACCTTTCCATGAAAGTCCCATTCATACAAGCTTTGCATTGCAACAGATCTTGACAGGTGCCTTGAGGCCATATTATTTCTTTTCTTCTTTTTTAGATTCTGAGGCTTTAGTTTCTCCTATTTCCTTTTGTCTCTTTTTTTGTTCTTTTTTCTCTAATTTAGCCATTACGTTTACAAGTTCAGTTCCCTTGTAGTATCCGCAATAACCGCAAAGAGTGTGAGGTAAAACAGGTTTTCCACATTTAGGACATTTAACTAAAACAGGGGCTTTAATGAAAATATTCCCCCTTCTTCTATTTTTCCTTGATGAATTGTGTCTTTGTTTTGGTACTGCCATATTCTTATCTTTAAATCTATATAGCTATTATACATTTTTAAATATTTTTGTCAAAATATATAAAAAAAGAGGAGGTTATTTCTCCGCTTCATAGTTTTCAATCTCTCGGCAGATTATTTCTGCGAGTTCAAAAACTTGGCTAATCTTTTTGAAGTTATTCAATCTTCTCCATTTAGGTAGCGTTTTCGGGATTACTTGATTATCCCGGTAATGGTTCCACCCGCAGTGAGTCTCCTTCGAGCAACTGAAGAATTCTTGAATATCTTCAAAACAGATGAACTTGGTGTAATAGCGAAGATACATTTCTGCTGAACTAGCTGTTCCTCCCATTGGTCCTGGGCCAGCACAGTATGCTCCGCAGAGATGGGAAAACCTTTTGTTTTTCTTTTCCCTGCTCCACTTGTTCCAGATTACTTCCGACATGTTATAGAAGTCAGAAGTGCTCATTCGTTTAATACCTTTGTCTTTGAGATAAAGACTAAGGTAGAACAAAACGATATCCATTACATCGCTGTAATAAATAGTTCCGATGAATTTTTTGTCGATGTGGTGCAGTTTTTCATCGGTACTTTTTTTGATGCAGTCAATAATCCTTTCCTTTATCATAATCAGTCACCATTAGGTTGGTAAAGAGCTTTTGCTCTTCCAGAAAAATAGTATACCTTTTGAGAAATTGTGTCCATGATTGCGTTCAGATAGGATTCGAACTAAAATCACTATTAGTATATATCTTTTGGAATTAAAAATGTTATCAGTAGCGCTAGGACGTTATCAGAACCTTTTTTGATAATATTTTTTACACTAAAAATAACCTGTAGATAATAAAAATTAAAAAACACGATAACAATATAACTATAAAAAAACTTAAAAAATAAATAATATTATTAAGAATAGATTCTTTTTCAAAACTTTTTTTAGATGAATTCATTAAAACAAAAACTGTTATTAATGAAATTATAGATAATCCATAAGAAATAATCATTGTGAAAATGTATAACAAAGAATAAAGTAAATATCCCTGACCAGCAGGATCTCCAAGACTAAAAATACTATCTGCTATCAGCGCAAATGCTATACCAAGATAGCCATTCATAAATAGTATAGTTGCGCATATCCCAGCTAATAAAAAAACTAAACCAATAAAAAATAAAAGATTAGATGGAAAATTAGCAATTACAGATTTAAATGAATTAAATATCATGTTTGTTTTTAATAATTATATTTTTTAGACTATATCAATTACCTTGCTTTACAATCTTGTCTTTAGCCATTCTTTATATAGCTTTATAGGTAACTATGTTATATAAACTATTGACAATATCGGTAATATAGAATATTATTAATTCATAAAAGGCTTAGGCCTCCGAGACCCTCCCTAGTGGTGGGTCGTTTTCTTTATAAAAATCTTATTATTTCTTCTTTTATTTTTTGAAAATCTTCCTTAGGTAACATAGTCATTTTCCTTATAAGTCTTTTTTCACTTATTAATTTAACTTGAGACAGAACCACGCAAGATGTTTCTTCTTTTCCCTCTAGTGTGCATTTATAATAATAGGGATTTTCCTTAATTTTGCTTGTTAAAGGTAGCATCCAAAACGTTCCATTACCAAAAGTTTTTAATATTAAAACAGGCCTTTCGAACTCGTCATTTTTACCATCTGTTTCGTATCCAATATTTATTCCTAAGGAACACCACCAGATTTCTCTTTCATAATAGTACAAAGATTTATTTTTCTTATCTAATTCTTTTTTCTTTGCATTCCATCCGTCAAAATCTTTAATATATAAAAACATTTCAATGTGTGGTATTCCAACCTCTTCAAAGATTTCTCCTCTTTTTTTAAATCCTAGCTTTTCATAAAATCCACTAGCATTTTCTTGTGAATAAAGTTTTATTTCTTTTTGCTTTTTTTCTTGCAAATAAGAAAGAGTAAAATCCATTATTTTTTTACCAAAACCAATTCCTCTGCATTTTTTTAACACAGATGTTCTTTCTATTTTTGCTATTTTCTCATCTAAATATCTAATTCTGAGCGTTGCTATTGGTTCATTGTTTAAATAAATGATGATATGTTCAGATGATTCATCCTTTCCATCAATATCTAATTCAGAATCTATTCCTTGTTCTTCTATAAAAACCTTACGTCGCACTTCTTGAGCATCTATAATTTCTTTATTGGTCTCAACTTTTTTTATTCTTATATCCATATTTTTATTATATCTCTAAAAATAAAAAGCGCCAATAAGGCGCTAGGGATTTGCAGGGGCGCTGGGATGTTGTCGGAACATTTTTGAGGTTAAATTAACTATACTTAACAATCAGGAACAACTAACTTCTCAATTCTATTAAAGTTATTATCTAGGAAGGTATCTAATTTTTGTTCCGAGTTTAGATTATAAACATTATACTCTATCTCGCCTTCATTAAGCCAATTAATATTAACGCCGTCTTCTAGTTCTGGAGGAAATTCATTAAGAATTTCTCCATTTTTTAATATAATTAACTGTTTTGTTGTGTCATTATTAAAACAAACTAAAGAAATAATATTTCCAAAGTTACGGATTTGATTAATTGATTCGGTATAAACCGCTTTATCTCCGGTTGGCGCAAAATGTAAACGCATACTGCTTTCTTTTATTTTCCTTATTTCCATAGAATTAATATCTATAGCAAATATTGGTCCGCCATATTCATAACTTAAATAGAAGTATATTTCTGTTCCTTTATCGGGATAGCCCGTAAGACCGATTACTCCATCACTACACAAAAGATTACCAATATCATTAAATTTTTCACAGACAGCTTTTCTAAGATTATAAACATGATCGAAGAGAATTTTTTGATCACCAGTAGATCTATTAATTAATATTAGTTTTTCTGTATTATTATCAGATAGAATATTTTTAATCTCCCAATCTTCTAGATTTATTTTTTTTACTTGATCAGTAATATTATTGTTTTCTTTTTTTATTAATTGTTGATTTTTATTATAAAAATAATAGCCACAACTACTAATTACTAATAATAAAATAACTATTATAAAAATTATCTTTTTGTTTTTATTCATATGTTTACTTGAAGCAATTATACCACAAACAAAAAACCGACAAAAGTGTCGGTTTAATTTTGCAGGGGCTCGTGGAGGACGTTAGAACCAGTTTGGTATTAAATTATGTATAAAAAAGCTAATCTTGAATCATAATTTATATTATTTGACAAATTAAAGTGTATTATATAAAATAAGGGCACGGTTCTTTATATTCTCTTGTAGCTCGCTCTAGCAACACGTTTCAATGTTCCTGGAGCGGGTTACCGGAATTTAAAATGATGGTTTCTCGCACAAAAGTTCACCCGGAAAGGTGCAACATGGCAAAAAGCTACGAGCTACGCTCGGAAGGATAGGCAAGCAGCGACTAGAGGTACGGACTGGTAAACCAAATTTGCTCAAAGAGGAAGCTGTGAAAGACACTTAAGACTTGCCTCCAAAAGCGGCATACCACGACGTCAAACATAGTGAGAACAACATTATTGCTGCCTTATGGCGGCACCCTGAGATTTATGATGAGAAGCGATCGGAAGCTGCTCCAACTATATCGCCTCCCATTCATCATCTCTTGTAACGCGCAAATACAATTTATTATGCGCGTTGTTTTATATAAAAACATTATTTAAAATTTATTTGTAGGGGCTCGTGGAGGACGTTAGAACTATAATTAGACAATAAGAATTATTTTATCGGATTAAATAAAGTATGATTTCTAGTGTTTTCAGCCGGATTAGAAATTTTAGGCTGGAATAGTGAAAGAGTTAAAAAAATAAATATGAAAGTAAAATTTATTAGAATATGTTTTTTAATAATGCTTCTACTGTTTTCATCTTTTTTTATAAAAAACTTAATGATATCTAGTACCATTTTAAAAAGAATAACATATGTTATAAGTAAAAAATAATTAATCCAAAACATATCAACTAATGCCAGACCGATTAAGAAGATTATTAAGAATGTGATAAACCAATCCACCCAGCTAGTTTTCTTAAAAAGATAATAAAAAATAAACAACAAAAAGAGAGAAATCATTAGGGCAATAGTTATATTCATTATTTATTATAAATATATTATCTTGAAATCATTATATCTCTTCAAAACAGAAAAGCCAATAAAGGTTTTAAAAACGTAGGGGCTCGTGGAGGACGTTAGAACCAAAATTCAGGAGAATATGTTACAATTAAGTAGTGATGGGACGAACTTGGAACATTTTTGAGGTTAAATTGGGTATGAAAAAAGAGGCTTTGATGTCGGAGTCCTCATTTTCTCCGGAAGCTATAGAGCTTCAGTTCCAGAGTGCCCGAGAGCACTTTATGCAGAACTTGTTTTCATCAAGTTCATGCACGCACGAGAGATCATTTCTCTCGACCGGGAGGTAATAATAACCTCCTGGATTTTCGATGTGGGCACGATAGCCCACAAAGCAGTCTTTGGACATGATAATCATGTCCTCGGGATCACCGACCTCAAAGGTCCTGTGTGCGATCCAGTCGATGCCAGCTGCTTTCATAGCGGCATCAATCTTCTCGGTTGTCAGAGGTTCCTCTAACGAGCCAAGAATTTTTTCCAGTCTCTCATCTGCAACCTTCTGCATTTCTGCATAGGTCATCACTCCCTCTGTGTCTACCATATTAATACTATAACATAGTATATTTATTATGTCAATAGTAGCGGCTGGCGAGTTCAAGAAACTAACCAAAAGGTTCTAAAGTGATTTTGCGGTTATCTAAAAAGCCTTATAGAATAAGGCTTCCTAAATTTGCAGGGGAGAAAGGATTCGAACCATTGAGTTTTTTCTATCTACTTTATTTGATTAATCGGAGCAAAGCTTTTTCTATGTATCTTGCAGGCTCCATTATTTTTAATATTTTTCAAGTGTTCCTTTGTTCCATACCCTTTATGTTTTTTAAAATTGTACGCAGGATATAATGCATCATACTTAATCATTAATCTATCTCTGGTTACCTTTGCAATAATACTAGCAGCTGAAACTAAAAATATCTTATCGTCAGCTTTAATAATTGATTCTTGAGCAACACTTAAGTTAATTTTTATCTTTCCATCAAGAATAATATAATCAATTTTAATTTTATTCTTCTTTTCTAAATTTTTAATTGCCTTAATCATTGAAAGCTTAGTAGCCTCTAAAATATTAATCTTGTCAATTACCTTTTCAGAAACAATCCCGATTCCCCATTTTAACTTAGAATTATTAATTAAATTAGTGTAAACCTCCCCCCTCTTTTTTTCAGTTAACTTTTTTGAATCTTTTACTGATTTGATTTTCTTTACCTCTTTAAAGTTTTTTGAGAGAATTAAAACGGCTCCAGATACAACTGGACCAGCCAAAGGTCCTCTTCCAGCCTCATCGATTCCCACTATATATTTATACCCCTTTTTCCATAACCTCTTTTCTTCTTGAATCATAATCAAATATGGGATATTATTAAGATATATTATATATATTAACATATGGTTATATTAAATAGCAAAAACAATAATCAAGAAGTTATCGGTCAATTAGAAATAATTAATGAGATTAATATAGCCGAAAGAGAAAATAGGCCAGTCGATTTTAGTAACAAAACCTTAGCTGATTTCAATCTTATCATTAACAAGATTAAATTTGGATTAAACTTAGAAAATGCAAAAATACTTGGTCCAGTCTTTTTGGGTGAGGTAGTTATCATTGGAGATCTTAATTTAAAAGGAGCAGTAATTAATGGCTCTTTGTATCTAGGCAAAGCAGATATAAAAAATGATTTAATTTTTGAAAATACTCAAATTAATGGCGCTATAAATTTAGTTGGTGCTAAAATTGGAGGAAATATTAATGCTAGAGGGCTAATCACTGCTGGTTTTCTATCATTAACCAAGACAGAAATATTTGGAGATGTAATTTTAGAAAATGCAGAAATTGCCTCAGCTAATTATGATGACATGATGGTAAGAGGAGATGCTTTTTTTGATACTGCTAACGTTGGAGGAAATCTTAATTTAGGAAAAATGAAAACTGAAGGAATGATTGACTTAGAAGAAGCTAATATTGGAAGTAATCTTGTTTTAACGGGAACGAAAAGTAACAGAGATTCCATTGATACGACAAAGACAAGGATAGGAGGAAAAAAGATTATTTAATGAATTAAAGATAAATGAATAAGAAGTTTACACATTTGCACTTGCATTCGCATTATTCTCTTTTGGATGGATTAGCGAAAATAGATGACATTATTGATAAGGTCAAAGAACTTGGCATGGATTCAGTTGCTTTAACTGACCATGGAACAATGTATGGAGCAATTGAATTCTATGAAAAAGCTAAAGCTAAAGGAATTAAGCCTATTATTGGTTGCGAAGTTTATGAATCAATTAGAGACATGGAAGATAGGACTCCTAATCTAGATGGTAAACGTTTTCATTTGATTCTCTTAGTAAGAAATGAACAAGGATATAAAAATTTAGTAAAAATAGTAACCGAAGCTCACTTAAGAGGTTTTTATTATAAACCTCGTGTAGACTTGGAATTATTAGAAAGGTATTCTGATGGTCTTTTAGCGACATCTGCATGTTTGCAGGGTAGAATTCCTCAACTATTACTTTCTAATAAAAAGGAAGAGGCTGAAGAAATGGCTTTAAAATATGAAAAGATATTTGGCAAAGGTAATTTCTATTTAGAACTTCAATATCATCCCGGCATTCCTGAACAAGCAAGGGCTAATCAAATGATAATAGAGTTGAGCAAAAAAACAGGAATTCCTTTTATTGCCACCAATGATTCCCACTATGTCAACAGAGATGATGCTGAAGCTCAAGATATTTTAATGTTGATTAATACTGGAGCTGATATTAATGACAAAGAAAGACTATCCATGCTTGGAGATGATTTTTCAATCAGAAGCACTGATGAAATGGTAGAAGCTTTTAAAGATGTTCCTGAAGCAATTAGTAATACTCAAAAAATAGTTGAGGCTTGTAATCTGGAATTAAAATTAGGAGAATTCAAACTTCCCTCTTTTGATGTTCCAGAAGGAAAAAATACAGAAAGTTATTTAAAAGAATTATGTTATTTGGGAATTGAAAAAAAGTACGATATTCATTCTCCCGAATTAAAAGATATTATTGAAAAAGTTTTAAAAGGAAAAGAAATAAAGATTGAAGATATTAAAGATGATAAACTAAAAGAAGTAATCGAGAGAATGGAATATGAGTTGTCGGTTATTAACCGAACTGGCTTTTCAGGATATTTTTTAATTGTTCAGGATTTTGTTAACTGGGCTAAGAATAATAGAATTGTCGTTGGGCCAGGTAGAGGCTCAGCTGGAGGTTCAATTGTCGCCTATCTTTCCAATATTACCAACGTTGATCCATTAAAGTATAACTTGTACTTCCAAAGGTTTTTAAATCCAGACAGAATTTCTCCTCCTGATATCGATTTAGATTTTACTGACAAAAGAAGAGATGAAGTTATTAATTACGTTGCTGAAAAATATGGACGAAATAGAGTTGCACAAATTATTACCTTTGGAACTATGGCTGCTAAAGCTTCAATTAGAGATGTGGGCAGAGCTTTAGGCTATCAATATTCTTATTGCGATAAAATCGCAAAAATGATTCCTTTAGGTTTTGATTTGAAGGATTCATTAGAAAAAATAGATGAATTTAAATCTTTATATGAATCAGATACTGAAGCTGAAAGACTAATTGATTTGGCATTAAAAATTGAAGGCTGCGCCAGACATGCTTCAACTCATGCTTGTGGAGTTGTAATTGCCAGAAATCCCCTAGACGATTCGGTGCCGACTCAACATCCAACTCAAGGCGGAGAATCGATTGTCACTCAATATGAAATGCACTCTGTTGAATCAATGGGACTATTAAAAATGGATTTTTTGGGATTAAAAAACTTAACCATCATTGAGGAAACTTTAAAAAGAATTTACGCTGTCCGCGGAATTAATGTTGATATGGATAGAATTCCATTAGACGATCCTAAAACTTTTAAATTATTGCAAGATGGAGACTGTATTGGAGTGTTTCAATTAGAATCTGATGGAATGCGTAGATACGTTAAACAATTAAAACCAACCGAAATTGAAGACATCATTGCTTTAGTTGCTTTGTATCGTCCTGGTCCGATGCAACATATTCCTGAATATATTAACGGTAAACACCAAAGGAAGGAAGTTAAATACATGCATCCATTATTGAAACCGATTCTTGAAAATACTTATGGTATTCCCGTATATCAAGAACAAATTATGCGTATCGCTCAAGATTTAGCTGGTTTTACTTTAGCTGAAGCAGATATTTTGAGAAAAGCTATTGGTAAAAAGATTGAAAAGCTTTTAATGGAGCAAAAAGACAAGTTTGTTAATGGAATGAAGAAGAATAATATCGATGAAAGAATTGCGGTTGAGTTGTGGCATTGGATTGAACCTTTTGCTAGATATTCTTTTAATAAATCCCACGCTGCTTGTTATGCCATTATTGCTTATCAAACAGCTTACTTGAAAGCTAATTATCCTGTTGAATATATGGCTGCTTTGCTGACTTCAGAAAGTTCTGATTTGGATAGAATTTCAATTCTAATTGAAGAATGTAAAAAAATGAAGATTGAAGTTTTGCCTCCAGACATTAATGAAAGTTTTAGCAATTTCAGTGTGGTTCCAGAAAAGAACCAAATTAGATTCGGATTATCAGCCGTTAAAAATGTGGGCTATAATATCGTAGAATTAATTGTTAATGAAAGAAAAAATAACGGACACTTTAAAACAATTGAAGATTTTATTTCCAGAGTTGATGCCAAAGTTTTAAATAAAAAATCATTGGAAAGTTTAACTAGAGCCGGAGCTTTTGATACTTTAAAAGAAAGAAATCAAATTCTTTCTAATTTAGAAAAACTATTAGACTGGTCCAAGAAAAACCAAAAGATAAAGGAGAGTGGACAGAGAGGTTTGTTTGATAATACAACCTCCGTTAGTTTTTCAAACGGAATAACATTAGATAATGTAGAACCAGCTAATGAATATGAAAAATTGATGTGGGAAAAAGAATTATTAGGATTATATATTTCTGGCCATCCACTAGAAAAGTACAGAGGATTACTAGAACAACAAACGACGTCAATTAGAAAAATTATTGGAGATCTTAATGGTACGGCAGCAGGTAGCCGAAATCCATTTGAAAAATATATCATTAACGGAGAAACGGTCACGATTGGAGGAATCATTTCGAGTATTAAAAAAATAATGACGAAAAAAGGAGATCCGATGATGTTCATTAAGGTGCAAGACTTGACGGATACGATTGAAGTAGTGGTCTTTCCTTCAATGATAGAAAAAAATCCCTACGCCTTTGTAGAAAATAAAATAGTGTCAATTACGGGTAAAACGGATACGAAAGACGGAATGCCCAAAGTAATTGCCAATGAAGTTGAAGAAATATTAGAAGCATAATTATAAATATATGGAATTAGAAAAAATAAAACATTCATTATCGCACATCTTAGCCGCTAGCGTTAAAGAGTTATTCCCTAATGCTAAATTTGGTATTGGTCCAGCCATAGAAAATGGTTTTTATTATGACATCGAAGCTAATTTTAAGGAGGAAGATTTGCCGAAGATAGAAAAGAAAATGAAAGAGATTATTAAAAAGGATATTTCTTTTATTAAAAAAGATATTACTAAAAAAGAAGCTAAGGAATTATTTAAAGACCAGTCCTACAAATTAGAATTGATTGAAGAAATTCCAGAAGAAAAAGTTTCTATTTATACTTCAGGAGATTTTATTGATTTATGTAAGGGACCTCATATTAAGTCAACTAAAGAGATTAATACTAAAGCATTTAAATTGCAAAAATTAGCAGGAGCTTATTGGAGAGGCGACGAAAAAAACAATATGTTAACTAGAATATATGGTTTAGCTTTTGAAACTGAAGAAAAATTAAATGAATACCTAAAGATGCTTGAAGAAGCAGAAAAAAGAGACCACAGGAAATTAGGCAGAGAGTTAGATTTATTTTCTTTTCATGAGGTTGCTCCTGGTATGCCATTTTTCCATCCAAAAGGTACCATTGTTTACAATGAACTTAAAAAATTATGGATAGATTCTCAGAAAGAATTTGATTACGAAATGGTTATTTGTCCATCAATGATGGATGTTTCTATTTGGAAAAAATCAGGCCATTGGGATCACTATAAGGACGATATGTATTTTACTCATACTGAAGGAGACCAAACACAATACGCTCTTCGTCCAATGGATTGTCCTGGGGCAATTATTATTTATAATAATTCTCCTAAGTCATATAGAGACTTCCCCTTAAGATATGCTGAACCTGGGTTAATAACTAGGCGTGAAAAGTCGGGTCAGCTGGGAGGACTATTCCGCGTTCAACAATTTGTTCAAGATGATGCGCATATTTTTATTAGAGAAGATCAAATTGAAGAAGAAATAAAGAATGTTATCGCTTTAGTTAATAAAATATATAATAAATTCGGATTAGAATATAAAGCTTTTCTCTCTACTCGTCCCGATAGCTTTATGGGTGATCCTAATATTTGGGAAAAAGCAGAAAATGATTTAAAGAAAATTCTAAACGATGTCTATGGAAAAAATAACTACGGTCTTAAAGAAAAAGACGGAGCTTTTTACGGCCCTAAAATTGATTTTCAGCTGAAAGATTGTTTAGGAAGAACATGGCAATGCGCTACCATTCAATTAGATTTTCAAATGCCCTTAAAGTTTAATTGCGTATATGCAGATTCAGATGGAAACGAAAAAAATCCAGTTTTGATTCATAGAACAATCATGGGTTCTTTCGAAAGATTTATGGGTATTTTGATTGAACATTATGCTGGAGCATTCCCCTTTTGGTTAGCTCCTGTTCAGATTAAAATTCTTCCCGTTGGAGAATCTCACCGTGAATATGCTAAAGCCGTTGCAGAAAAACTAAAAGAATACAGAATAAAGATAGACGACAATAATGAAACTATCGGAAAAAAGATAAGAAATGCAGAAATGGAAAAAGTTCCCTACGTTTTAGTTGTCGGAGATGTAGAAAAAGGAAATAATACTATTAGCGTAAGACAGCGTGGGAAAATAGATTTAGGAGAAATATCAATTGAAGAATTTATTAAAAAACTTAATAATTAATTTAATTAAGTAAATAATAAAGTATGAAAAAAATAGTATTTTTACTTCTTACAATAATTATAACTTTTTCTTTTTTTTCTGCTGTTTTGGCCGAAGAAACAACTATTACAGCTAAGGATTTAAATGTTGCTGAGCCAACCGTTCTTCCAACAAGTCCTCTTTATTTCTTAAAAGAACTAGGAAGAGGAGTTCAACTTTTAATAACTTTCAACCCAACCAAAAAAGCTGAATTAAAATTAAAAATTGCCAGTGAGAAATTAATTGAAGCTGATAAACTATCAGCCGATAAAGAAAATTTAGATAATGCCCTATCTAACTATACTAATTCACTTAACGATTTAAAAGACTATGTTGCAACCTTAAAACAAGATAGCGAGAGTAGTAATCTTTTTTTAAAAAAAGTAACTATTCAAACTTTTAATCAACAAAAATTTCTAGATCAAATAACGGAAAAACAAACAGATTCATCTCAAAAAGTTTTTGAAACAAAAGAAAAAGCTCTTAATAGTTTAACTAAGACTTCTTTGGAGTTAGGTTCTTTAGGAAAATTCAAAGATGCCCTAGAAGAAGCTTTTAATAATGACAAATCAGGAACTACAAACGTTCTCGAAGTGTTAAAAAGAGTGGAAAGCATCGTGCCAGAACAAGCTAAAAAATCAATAATTGAGGTACAGAATAAAATTATACAAAAGAGGTTGAGCGATACCAGTTTAAGTGAAGACGATAAAAATAAATTAAATGATTATCTTTCAGAGTTACAAACAAAAATTGAATACAAAGATTTAATATCTGAAGAATATGTTCAAAAATTAGTTGCCGATAACCAAGACATTTTTAATAGTTTAGGCAATATTTCTGAAGAAGACAAGGCTAAATTGATAGAATATGGAAAAAGTATATTAAATAACGATAATATTGATTACAACGGAATATTGAATGGTCTATTTTCTTTAAATATTTCTTCAGATGCCAAAAAAATAGTTGATGACATACAATCGCAAATAGCAAATAGATATAGCGAAGGCGGTATAACCTGTCTTGATGTTGTTAATCCAGTCTGTGGGAAAGATAATAAAGATTATGGTAATATTTGTGAAGCAAAAAAAGTTGGAGTAGATGTTGCCTATAAAGGAAAATGTGGAACTTGTATTATGGAAGGAAAGGTTCTTACTGAAGGAAAAACATGCTGTCCTGAATATAAGGTTTGTTCTAAGAGTGGCCAAAATATTTGTCAAAAATCTTGCGAAACAAGCAATCAAGATAATGAGAAGGTTGTCTGTACTGCACTTTGGGATCCAGTTTGCGGAGTAAATAAAAAAACATACAGTAATGAATGTTTTAGTAAGGCAGCGGGAGTAAACATTAAATATAAAGGAGAATGTCAAAAAGAGACAAGCGAAGTTGCCAATCCCGCTTCAGTTTTTTGTACACAGCAAGGATATACATTAGAGATGAGAAGTAACGATGATGGAAGTCAATACGGGGTTTGTATTTTTGGTGAAGGGAAAGAGTGTGATGAATGGAAATTCTACAATAAAGAATGTGGAACAGAGTATATAAAATAATATTGAACAAAAACCTAAACTTGTGTAGTATTTACATATGAAATATCATATTATTACTTTTGGTTGCCAAATGAATAGATCTGATTCAGAAAGAATAGCTTCTGTCTTAGAAGGCTTGAATTACGAAGAAACCTTTAATCTGAAAGAGGCTGATTTGGTTGTAATAAACATGTGTTCTGTAAGGCAACCTGCGGTTGATCGAGTTTACGGACTAATTCCTCAATTTACTGCCCTTAAAACGAAGAATAAGGGCTTTAAAACCATTCTGACTGGCTGTATTTTGAAACCAGAACGAACCAAATTAGCTGAGATTTTTGATTTTATATTAGACAAAGAATACCTAGACAAATGGCCAGAATTGCTAAAAGAAAAAGAAATAGAAGTGAAAAAATCTGATTACTTGAAAATAATTCCCAAGTATACAAATAAAATACAGGCCCTTGTTCCAATTTCTAATGGTTGTGATAACTTTTGTACTTACTGTGCTGTTCCCTTTACTCGTGGAAGGCTTATTTCCAGAAATTACAAAGATATATTAAAAGAAGTTAATAATTTAGTTACTAAAGGATATAAGGAAATTTGGCTTTTAGGAGAAAATGTCAATAGTTATAATTCCAAGGGAGTTAATTTTAGTAAATTGATAAAAGAAATTGATAAAATTCCGGAAAAGTTTTGGTTGCGTTTTACCAGTCCTCACCCTAAAGATTTTTCCGATGAACTGATTAAGACTTTAAAAAAAAGCAGTAAGTTTGTTCCCTATCTTAATTTGCCAGTTCAATCAGGAGACAATACTATCTTAAAAAAGATGAATCGACCATATACCAGAGAAAAGTATTTAGCTTTGATTAAAAAAATAAAGAAAGTTTTCAATAACAATATTAGTATTTCAACCGACATCATTGTTGGCTTTCCTGATGAAACAGAAAAGCAATTTAAAAACAGTGAAAAATTAATGAGAGAAGTTCAATTTGATTTAGCTTTTATTTCTAAATATTCTCCACGTCCTCAATCTTTTTCTTGCGAAAAATTAAAAGATAACGTTTTAAAGAAAGATAAGACAAGAAGAGCTTTGTCTTTAAATAAAATATTGAAAGAGACTGCTTTAAAAAATAATCAAAAATTATTAAACAAAGAAGTGGATGTTTTAGTTCTAGAAAAAGAGAGTGATTATTGTAATGGCAGGACCGATCAAAACAAAGCGATAAGATTTAAATCAAATGAAGATTTATCAGGGAAATTTGTTAAAGTTAAAATAATAAAAGCTACGGCTTGGAATTTTGAAGGAATTTTAATTAAACCAAAATTAGTTGTTGTCTTGGGTCCTACTGCAAGCGGAAAAACAGATTTAGCGATTAATTTAGCTAAAAAATTTAATGGAGAAATAGTTAATGCTGATTCAAGAACAATATATAAAGGAATGGATATTGGAACAGCTAAGCCGAAAGATTTAAAAGGAATTCCTCATCACTTAATTGATATTATTTCTCCTAATGAAGATTTTAATGCTGCTCTATTTAAACAAGAAGCTATTAAAAAGATTGATGAGATTATAGAAAGAGGAAAACTTCCCATTTTGGTTGGCGGAACTGGATTATATATTAAATCGATAGTTGAAAACCTTGAATTTCCACAAATTAAAGCTGACGAAAAATTAAGAAAAAGATTAGAAAAGAAAACTACCGAAGAATTATTTGAAATGTATAAAGATTTAGACAAAGAGGGAGTAAAAAAAATAGATAGTAATAATAAAAGAAGATTAATCAGAGCTATCGAAGTTTCTTTATTTTTAAAAGAATCTTTCTTTAAGGAAAGAAAAAAAGAGTCCGCATATGACATTCTTCAAATCGGAATTAGAATTGATAAGAAAGAACTAGAGAAGAGGACTAGAAAAAGAGTTGATAAAATGATTAAACAAGGACTAGAAAAAGAAGTAAAGAAATTATTTAAAAAATATAGTTTCAGTATCCCTTCTATGCAAACTATTGGTTATCGTGAGTGGGAAGATTATTTTAATAAAAAAGAAAGTCTTGAAAATACTATTGAAAAAATAAAAACAAACACCATTAAGTTTGCTAAAAGACAAATGACCTGGTTTAAAAAAGATAAAAATATTAAATGGGTATAGCATTTGGAAAAACCTTCTTGAGAGTTGCCTCCCAGCCACAATTTAAAAAGAGCCCTAAGGCTCATTTTAATTTTATTTTTGTGGTTTTTCGTGATTTTCTCCACAGCAGCACTTCCCTCTTTCTTTACAAATAATTCCTAGTCCGACAGCTATTAAAAGACATGGCCAAACAAATTGCCAAACACTTATAGTAATAATGCCTAAACTTTGTAATAAAAAGGCCAAACCGATAATTACAATGATAATTCCAATAATCATATTTTTGAATTAAATTTAATTAACGACCTTTTGTTAAGTATATTATATATGGAAAAGTAAAAAGTGTAAACGAAAATTGTTACAAAATTTAATAACTATTTTGCTATATTAATACTTCCATATAGCGTCTGTAAAAATCTAATTAAAACTATAAGTAGTTCATTTCTATTCATCTGACTTAATGGTTTATCCAGAGTCAATGATCCAATTTTTAAATTATTATTTGGTTGCGCTAAAGCAGAACAACTTGAAGTCATGGATCCAGTACAACTCCAAAACCAAGGACCAGAACCAGTAATATTTGAAGCTGTTCCAGTCAAACAAAGATTGATTGTCGGAATACTGGAAAAAGTCATTCCATTAGCAGAACCACAGACACCATTAATAGAAACTGCAGAAATATTAATATTATAATAATTTATTTGTGCAGGTTGGATTGACTCCCACGGTCTACTGTAGGTTGCAGTAATTTTAACTGTTCCTGTTTTTAGAGCACTAAAATTATAACTTGTTGTCTGTCCGCATCCAACCCCTATCATATCAATACCTTCACTAGATACTGGAGGACAAAGCGATACTGAGTTGGAAGAATCGAGATTAAGAAATGATGTATCGTAACTTAAATTCCATTGATATCCAGTGCTTGCATTGCCATCCAGAGAAATAGAAAACCTATCACCAACTAAAATTTGTGCATTACAACCATTAACTCCGTTAGTGCAAGAAAGAACTGGATAATTAGTACTATCTGTCGCTAAAACAAAACCCGTGATAGATAATAACATCCCTAGACACATCATACAAACAATAAAATTTTTATTCATATATCTTTATTATCAATTTTATGGGTGCGTATATCGGAAAATAACAACACCAGAGCCACCAGTTCCTCCAATATATCCAGGACCAGCACCTCCACCACCACCCCCACCAAAACCATCTGTTCCATTTAAACCGTTATTATAAGTTATTGTTCCATTAGCCCCACCACCATTTCCACCCACTGCAATATGGATAGCATTGAAACCAACCATTCCGCCACCGCCGCCAGCATAATAAATTGAGGATCCAGTTATATCAGATTGTAGTCCTATTCCACCATCACCTCCACTTTCATAATCTCCAGCAGATCCTACTCCACCAGCACCACCACCTCCTCCTCCAGCTTGTTCACTACCACCCCAAGTTACTTCTCCGTCTCCTCCTGCATATCCTTGTCCAGAGATAGCATCACCAGCATACCTTTGAGTGTCTCCATCAGAACCTCCGCCACCACCAGAACCACCAATACTTCCATCATCAGAATTAGCTCCACCAGCACCACCACCACTTGCCGTAATACTTGAAAATGTGGAACTTTCTCCGTTATTATCAGAGGTACCACCGGCTCCAACAATTATAGAAGCTGAACCAGAGACTGAAATATTGCCTGTGAGAAAACCGCCGCCACCACCACCTCCGCCAAGGTAGTAACCGCCTCCTCCTCCACCACCAACTACAAGATATCTAACTGAAGTAACTCCGCTAGGAACAGTCCAAGAAGTTGTTCCCGTTGTTGTTCCAGTCAAAACACATTTGCAGTATGCCTCAGTAGAACTGATTATCCCTTCTGTACAAGTTACATCAGCGTTACTAGCTGCCGCACAAGTACTTTCATACGAAGAAGCCTCTATGCTAAATCCAGTTGAAGCAGTATACGAATAAGTTGTTGAATTAGACAAAGTCGAATTAACAGTAAAATCAGTTCCGTCTGAAATATAAGTATAATATCCTCCAGAGACAGTATCGACAGGAAGATTAGGAAGTATCGGAGCAAGAGCTGAGGCGAGAACCGTACATCTATTGGTGGTACCAACTGGACCAATATTGCATTCATCTTCTTGAATAGGATACTCCCCAGTAGAGTTTTGAGTTTTGTAATAAACGATAGCCTTTCTTACCGTATCAATGTCTACTTTTCTTTTAGTGTCATTGGCTGAATCAATAGCCCAATTCAAGTTAACGATAACAATACTGGAAAGAATTCCAATAATTGCTATTACGACTAATACTTCGATTAATGTGAAAGCTTTTCTATTCATTATTTTAATTTTTTATTAAATCTATTTTAACAATAAAAAAGAAAAAAGAAAAGATTAAACAATTAAATCTGTTTTATTTAGTCCAAGTATTCCCTCCATCTAAAGATTTAAAATTTACTTTATTAGTATTATTTGTTTCTATTAGTACATTAATAATATTTGAATTATTAGGATCAATTGACAAAGACTTTATTCCAAAAAGAATATCTACTTGATTAATAATTCCTTTTGAAATATCTATCCAATTTTCACCGGCATCCGTTGATTTTAATAAATCAATATCCATATCATCTGCCATCATATTGCCCGAAACATCACCTGCATAGATAATGTTAGAATCTTTAGGGTCAACCGCATAGATAATTTCTCCCTTATATTGTTTTAGTATTTCTTTCCAGGTCTTTCCATTATCTTCAGATTTATATAACCTTCCAGTTAAATCAGAACCATTAAAGTCTTTTTTATAAATAACACTATTAGAGGATGTAGAGATAAATTTAAAAGTAAAAAGTATTTGATTAAAATTTTTAATACAATCTTGTTCTATTGTATTGCCAAGTCCCCTATTGCGACCGATACGAAAACTTTTATCATTAGACTCAAAATATACCGCTTCTGTTAATCCTGCTCCTGATGGATTCCTAGTTAATCTAACACTATCCACACCATCTATTTCTATGTGAGTTTTTACATATCCTCTTTTTAATAAATCTGCTATTTCAGATTCATTAGATCCTGATTGGCTAATTATACTTACTGCACAGTAATTATTACTATCTACTGATTTTCCAGCTCCAAAATCTACACTATCCCATCCTTTAAATGGAGATTCCCAGTCAGAAGGATATTTTATCTCAAAACCGTATTCGTTTTTTGTGTATGTTTTCCAATTTATCATTTCATCTGCTTTTGCTTCTGGACAATTTGCGAATTCACAATTAGGACCGGATCGCTCAACTAATGATCCATCGGAACAAATTTTTGTTTCTTCGGTGCAAGCTGTTTGTTTTGTTAATTGTTTATTTATTAAATAATAACCAGTTCCTCCGATTCCAACTAAAATTAAAATTATTAAAGCAATTATAATAGGAGCAAATCCTTTTTGATTTATATTCATGTTTATTGATTTATTAATCTTAAAAATATCATATCATATAAAGAAAAAACCGACAAAAGAGTCGGTTTAATTTTGCAGGGGCTCGTGGAGGACGTTAGAACCATTGTAATGTTAAATTATATATAAAAAAAGACGGGGCGATAAGCTATCCTTAGGATAAAATATCAACCCCTTTGTTCATGTCTATTTATTTTTTTCTAAATAGACAACTAGTTTTTGGGAGGACTAAATGTACCCTGTTTGGTTTGGGTATTGTAGTTCCCAGTAGCTCCCCTTTTTGTTACGAAGTTGAAAGAGTTTCCGCTTCCATCTTCGTATTCCAACCGATTAATGATTAATGGTTGGTTTTTTCCTTCCAGCATTACGATAATTCGCTGGCGTTCCCCGAAAGCCTTTAAAAGGCTTTCTTTGTTTGGCCCATCAGTGATTTCCATTTTGACCTTTTTAATTATGTAAAATATTAAATATTCTGTCAAATACAGGGGCGCTGGGACGAACTTGGAATCTTTTTAAGGTTGAATTATATATAAAAATCCGCATAAGTAAAAATGTAATTAAGCGGATTGGGCTAATGATTTTCTATGTCGGTATCTGTTCTTGGCATCGCAGTTTTTACAAATTGGCCTATTGTCGCTAGTTCGAGCGTGTACGCTTTTTAATTTTCCGCAATTAGAACAAACTTCGTATTTAGAAGAGTCATTTTCGCGGTTTTTCGAATAGCAACAATCACAGATCGGTTCGCCAAGATTATTATAGGCAACTACCAATCTTGTTCTTCCACATTCAGAACAGATTTTATGTTTGGAAGTGTCGTGTCGGTGTTTTTTTCCGTAACAAATACTGCAAAGAATTAAACCAGATTTGTCGCGATAGGCTACCGGCCTTTTTCTCCCGCACTCAGAGCAGATTTCACGATTAGAGTGATTTTTGTGGAAGCAATTTCCACAAATCGGCTTGCTATCATTATCACGAGCAGCTACCGGCCTTTTTCTCCCGCACTCAGAGCAAACTTCATGTAGAGAGAGGTCGTGATAACGATGTTTACTGTGGCAAGAGGTACAAATTGATTTACCGTCCTTACGATTTACTATTCTGCCTATTTTCCCGCACTCGGAGCAATAGTCAAGATAGGTTTTTTCTAAATCCATACAACAATTAAGACAAACTGGCTTGTTGTCTTCTGTGCGAAGAGCAACTAGTTTTATTTTTCCACATTCAGAGCAAGCCTCCTTTCGATTTTTTCGGTAACAAGTTTTGCAAATTGGTTTTCCAGATTCTATACTGAAAATCAATCTGTTTTTTCCACATTCGGTACAAACAGCGAAGATTACAGGTACTTTTTTCATAGAGAATCCTCCATTGTCAATGATCAATAAGAATAAAATTTCTTTTGAGATGTTTATATAATACAATAATAATTGTATTTAGTCAATGGCATGTGGTAATGTGCACACACATACGACGGTTTTTTAAAAACCATAGAAATATATAAAAAGTTCCTGTGTCCTGTCGCGGTCACAATAAAAAGCCTTACAGAATAAGGCTTCCTAATTTGTAGGGGCAAAAGGATTCGAACTAATCATCTAATTTCTTTTTTAATATGTCCCCTACCGTCTGCGGATTTGCCTTTCCTTTTGACATAGCCATAATCTGACCAATTAAAAATGTAAAACTATTTTGTTTTCCTTTTTTATAATCTTCAACCGCTTTAGTATTTTTAGATAAAACATTAGAAATAATAGTATCTATTTCTCCAAAATCATTTATTTGTTTTAATCCTTTCTTTTCTAGTATATCAGATGGATCTCCTTGAGTATTATACATCTCTAATAGCAATATTTTGGCGATACTACTTGAAATATCACCTTCTGTAATCATGCAAATTAATTCAGCAAAGTTTTCTGCAGTAATCTTTTTCTCTAATTTAACGGAATCGTATTCCTTCATCATTAAATCATTCTTAATAATGGCTTGGAAATCAGTTGAAATATAGTTAGAACAAATTTTAACTGAATTGATAAAATCACTTTTACATTTTCTGTCTTCTCTCCAGGTTTTTAATTCAGAAACAACTTTTTCAAAATAATGAGAAATTGATTCATCTCTAATATAAAACTCAATTGATTTATCATCCAAACAGTATTCTTCTCTAAATCTAATTCTTTTTCCCTCTGGTAACTCTGGCAATCTTCCCTCTATCCTATCAATCATTTCAGAAGAAATATTCAAAGGTGGCAAATCTGGTTCTGGAAAATACCTATACTCAAAAGCATCTTCTTTACCTCTTTGCTCCATAGTAATTTGTTTAGTATCGTGCCATCCTCTTGTTTCTTGAACAACCTTCTTTCCCTCATTCAGTAATTCAGCTTGTCTTTTAATTTCAAATTCAATTGATTTTTCAACTACTTTAAAAGAATTAAGATTTTTAATTTCTACTTTAGTTCCTAATTGTTCAGTTTTACTAATAGAAATATTTACTTCGCATCTCATCTGTCCTTTCTCCATATCAGCATCAGAAACATTAATATATCTTAGAATCAATTGTAGTTCTTGAGCAAATTTCTTGGCTTCTTCAGCGGAATTAATATCAGGCTCAGTTACTAATTCCATCAAAGGAACCCCAGCACGATTAAAATCAACCAAGCTTGAACCATCTGCTGCATGGTTGAGCCTTCCTGTATCTTCTTCCATGTGAACCCTATTAATTCTAATTCTTTTAGTGCTTCCGTTATCTAAATAAATATCTAAGTATCCATTTTTACATATTGGTAAATCAAATTGAGATATTTGATAACCTTTTGGTAAATCAGGATAGAAATAGCTCTTTCTATCAAACTTGGAATGATTTTGTATTTCACAATGCAAAGCTAAACCAGTTAAAATAATATTATTAATTGCTTCTTCATTAATTACCGGCAATGTTCCTGGATGGCCCATACAAATAGGACAAATATTCTTATTAGGAATTTTTTCATCAGGATTATTAGCACAAGAACAAAACATTTTTGATTTTGTCTTTGATTCAAAATGTATTTCTAATCCAATCGTTGTTTTGTACATATTACTTTTTTAATTCTTTCATTATTGAAACTCCACTAGAAGAACCGATAATATCAGCTCCTGCTTTTATCATCTCCTTAACGTCCTTTAATGTTTTAATGTTACCCGAGGCCTTAATTAATAATCCTGGAGCATTCTCTCTCATTATCTTTAAGTGTCTAGCCTTCTCAGATATTTCCCTGTTTTCTAGTGGATCTTTGTCAGTGGCTGTTTTAACGCAGATCGCTCCTGCTTTTTTAACAATTGAAGAAACTTTAGCAATTTCTTTATCAGTTAACATGCCTGAAGCAATAATTACCTTAGTGTCGTGTAATTTACAAATAACTTTCAAATCTTTTTCAATCTTTCCCCATTTCTCATGTTTTACATCAACAACGTTAATTACAATATCTAAATCATCAACTCCATCTAAAACAGCCTTTTTAGCAATCTTCAATCTTTCTTCATGAGTGCTGTCTCCAATTGGATCATCAATCAAGACTACTGTTTTAATTCCTGTTCCACTTAATTCATTAGCTACCAATTTAACAAAATTAGGCCTAATACAAACTCCACGAAATTGATATTCTTTCGCTTCATTACAAGTTTTAATAATATCTTCTTTTTTAGATTCTTTTCTGATATTAGTATGATCAATATATTGATTTATTTTCATATTCCCAACTTTTTATTTATTACCTCTAGTATATTTTTAAAAACTTCTTCAGGTTTTTTCTCTCCATCAATTACTGTCCACTCGCAAAAAACATTATTCTTACTGAATTGTTCGTATTTTTGATAAAGAGAATTCAAAAATTCTTTATCTTTTTCATGCCTGTCCAAATTATCTATTCCTTTCTGCTTTATCTTTCTCTTAAATGATTCTTCTGGTGATATTTTAATATAAATAACTAAATCTGGCTTTTTAAGATCAAAAAATTTAAATAATTCTAAGGTTTTTTTACAATTAAAACCATTAATGTGCTGATAAATAAGAGTTCCAGCAAAATATCTATCAGCAATTACTATCTTACCACTTTTTAAACTATTTTCCAAAAGCTGTTTATCTTTCATAAAGTCAGCGATAAAAAGAAGAACCTGACTTTCAACATTCAATTCAAATTTCTTGTGGAGCCACTGATCAAGCAAATCACCAATTGGAAAACCGTATTCAGGATATTTCTTGTATATTATATCGTATCCTTTTTGCGATAAAAAATCAGACAAAAATTTTGTCTGAGTTCCTTTTCCGCAGCCCTCAATTCCTTCTATTACGATAAATTTTCCTTTTGTTTCCATTTAATTTATTTAAGTTGTTTCTAGTTTACTTTCTTGAGGATGCTGGGCATTAACATATTTAGCATTCTTTTTTAAGTGATATGGATTAGTGGTTGGAGAAGATAATGGTTCAAATACTAATTGACAAATTCTTGTTCCAGGATATAGTAATACGGGAATCATACCAATGTTTTCCATTTCCAGAACAATCTTTCCTTTAAATCCCGGATCAATGTGTCCAGCAGTTGAGTGAATGACAATACCTAATCTTCCTAAAGATGATCGGCCATCAATTCTAGCTGCTACCTCATCAGGTAAAAATACTTCTTCCATGGTTACTCCTAAAACAAATTCGCCTGGATGAAAAACAAAGGCTTCCCCTTCTGGAATCTTAACTGGTCGAGTCATCCCTTTAAAACTTTCTGGATCTTTAGTATCAATGAAGGCTTTTTTGGTGTGTTCAAAAACAGCAAATTCATCACCAAGGCGCAAATCCAAAGAAGCCGAACCTAATTGCTCTTCAAGGTTTGGCTTCGGGGTAATCTGAATCTTATTTTCTTCTATCAGTTTTTTAATGTCTCTATCTGATAAAATCATTTATTGTTTAATCAATAACTTCTATTCCTAATGATTTAGCTGTACCAGTTAGTGTCTTTACAGCTTGATCAATATCATTAGTATTCATGTCTTGCATTTTCTGTTGAGCAACCTCTACCAATTGAGCTCTGGTAATCTTACCAACTTTTTTCTTATTAGCTTCGCCAGATCCTTTCTCCAATCCAATCTTAGCTTTAATTAGCTGTGGAGCTGGAGGCTGTTTCATGATCATGGAATAAGTTCTGTCTTCATAAACAGTAATGTCTACTGGAATCTTGAAGTTTCCTTTATCTCTGGTTGCCTCATTAAATTTAGAACAAAATTCACCGATGTTTACGCCTTGAGATGCCAAAGCTGGACCTACTGGAGGCGCAGGAGTGGCTTTTCCAGCCTGAATATGTAATTTTACGATAGCTTTAACTTTCTTTGCCATATACTTAAATCTTTTTAATTTGTAATGATTCTAGTTCTAGCGGAGTATCTCTGCCGAACATATTAATTAACACTTTAACCTTTCCCTTTTCTTTATCTATCCCTGAAACCTTTCCGTCAGAATCTTTGAATGGTCCGTCAATAATTTTGACTGCATCACCTTTCTTGAAATCAATCTTGTATTTAGGTTCTTCAACTTCAACTCTTTTTTTCAAAGATAACATCTCATCTAACGATACTGGCAATGGAACAGTTCCTGAGCCAACGAAACCAGTTACATTAGGTGTATTTCTGACTACGTACCATGAATCATCCGTAACGATCATTTCAACTAGTACATATCCAGGATAAATTTTTTCTTCTACGGTTTTCTTTTTTCCATTCCTAATCTTAATTTTCTTTTCTTTAGGAACCATGACATTAAAAATCTTTTCTTCCATTCCTAAAGATTCTATTCTCTGGGTCAAGCTTTTTGCCACTGCATCTTCATATCCAGAATATGTATGCAAGACATACCATCTTCTTTCATTTGTAATTTGTTGTTTTGACATAATATATTAAAATATGAAATGCTCCATTAAATAGATGTATAATAAATCGCACAAACCCAAAAATCCAGCTACGATTATACAAATACCGATAACTGTTATTGTGTATTTAATAGTTTCTTGTCTGGTTGGCCAAGTAATTTTTTTCGTTTCAGACCAAGTACTACCAAAGAAATTTGATACTTTATTTTCAGATTTCATATATGGTTAGATTACCAAAAAGAGACATAATTGTCAATTAGAGTATAAAAAACGACCGCTTGGTGGGTCGTTCAGGATCAATGAACAAGAATGGCAAGAACTCCAATTAAGGTAATAGCAAGTCCGAAGACAAATACTATGGCTCTTGTCACAATTTCTCCAATGGATTTTACAGGATGGTCAGTAATTAAACTTAATGCCATCACGGCTGATCCAATGAATGCAAGCACAATTCCAATTGTTAACGAAATAAGCAAACCAACTATCGATGACATTTTTACTCCAATAATGAATATAATACAAAATAATAGAATGTCAATATAACCAAAAACAGGGACAATGCCCTGCTTTTAATTATACATCTAAGTTTTTCACACTCCTAGCTGAAGTTTGGATGAATCTCTTTCTTGGAGCAACTTCTTTACCCATTAACATATCAAAGGTTCTATCTGCCTCAACAGCATCTTCTATAGTTATCCTTAATAATATTCTCTTTTCTGGATCCATAGTTGTTTCCCATAACTGTTCTGGATTCATTTCTCCCAAACCTTTATATCTTTGAATACTATATTTTGTATCTGGTTTTAACTTCTTCAATGCATCCTCTTTGTCTTCATCGGTATAATAATATTTAGACTCCTTTCCTATTTGTATTTTAAATAAAGGAGGTTGAGCTAAATACAAAAATCCTCGATCAATAATTGGTCTGAAGTGTCTGAAAAACAAAGTCATCAAAAGAGTATTGATGTGATTTCCATCAGAATCAGCATCACACATAAGAATAATACGGTGATATCTTAATTTTTCAATATCAAAATCATCAGCAATAGCAGTTCCTAGAGCAATAATCAAATTTTTAACTTCTTCTGAAGCTAACATTTTATCTAATCTTACTCTCTCAATATTCAAAATCTTTCCTCTCAATGGAAGAATGGCTTGATTCTTTCTGTTTCTAGCTTGTCGGGATGAACCTCCAGCAGATTCTCCCTCGACAATATATATTTCTGATTCTTCAGGATTCCTAGAAGTACAATCAGATAATTTTCCTGGCAATGACATTCCATCTAAAACACCTTTTCTTAAAATAGTCTCTTTAGCTGCTTTGGCTGCTTTTCTAGCCTTAAACGACAAAACAGCTTTTTCAATAATAATTTTTGCATCTTGAGGATATCTCTCTAAATAATCTTGTAAAGCTTCAGCCACAACTGCTTCGGTAGCAGTTCTTCCTTCAGGATTGCCTAATTTAGTCTTGGTTTGTCCTTCAAATTGAGTCTCACGAATTTTAACAGAAACAACGGCTGTTAATCCTTCTCTAATATCATCTCCACTTAAATTAGGTTCAGACTCTTTTAAAAAACCTCCTTTTCTAGCATAATCATTTATTAATCTTGTTAGAGCTGCCCTAAAACCAGTTAAATGAGTTCCTCCTTCTGTCGTAAATATATTATTAGCAAAACTCTCTTCTTTGATTTCGTAATCATCAGAATATTGAAAAGATGCTTCCACTGCGACTCCTTCTTTTTCTCCTGAGCCATAAAAGGGATTTGCATGAACAGCTTTTGTTCCCTTATTCATGTATTTCAAATAAGAAACAATTCCTCCCTCAAAAAAGAAGTGGTATTCAAAAGGATTATCCTTTTCCCTTTCATCATAAAAATCAATTCTAATTCCTTTAGTCAAATATGCTTGCTGTCTAAAGTGAGCTAATAGTTTTTTCCTATCAAAAACAATTTCTTTGAATATTTCTGGATCTGGTTCAAAGATAATTGTTGTTCCATTCTTTCTGCAGTCACCAATTTTCTTGACTGCAACAACTGGTTTTCCTTGTTTGTAATCTTGAGCATATTTTTTTCCTTCACGACAAACTTCAGCACGCATCTTAATTGATAAAGCACAAACCACAGAAACACCTACTCCGTGCAAACCTCCAGAAATCTTGTAAGCGTCTCCTCCAAACTTACCTCCGGCATGCAAAGTAGTCATAATGGTTTCTAGAGCTGATTTCTTAGTCTTTTCATGAATATCAACCGGAATACCTCTTCCATTATCAATAACCTTAACTTGGTTATTCGGTAAAAGATAGACTTCGATTTTATTACAATATCCTCCCATTGCTTCATCCAAAGAATTATCTACAACTTCGTAGATTAAATGATGAAGACCCTGCGGACCAGTTGACCCGATATACATTCCTGGTCTTTTTCTTACTGGATCAAGTCCCTCTAAAACGTAAATATCTTTAGCGCTATATGAGCTTTCTTTTTCTTTTGCCATGTTTTTTGTATAGAAAAACCTATCTTTTATATGTCTTATTTTACCTTAAAATAGAAGAAAAAGCAACAACATTTGATTACTAATTTAGTGGGTGACTAACGGGATTTGCACCCGTGCAAACATCTCCACAGGATGTTGTGCTACTATTACACCATAGCCACCATGAAATATTACGGAATCTTAACTTTATGATGATGAACCAAATGATGACAATTGTGGCATAGAAATACCAGATTATCAAAATTATTATTTTTATGATTTTTATCTAAATGATGAACTGCGAGTATTCTCACATCTTCACATTTACATATTTCACAAATAGGTTTTACTCCATTTTTTATTAATAACGATTTGTATTTTATGTTTTCTCCATTTTTCCAATTCCAATGCTTTTCTCCTGAAAATAACTGATTTCTCCAAAGAGTTTGATGCGCCTTACAACAAAAATATTTTCCGCTCTTAGAATGTTTAATTTTTTGTGGCTTTCTCCAAACCTCTTTTCCACAAATTTCACAATGAACAAATTCTCCTTTTCGTTGTGCTTCGTGTTGACACTCAGGAGAGCAAAATTTACCCCATCCGCGTTTTAACCAGTTTGGTTTTGAGTAAAAATCTTTTTTACAAATTTTACATTGGACAATTGGCATTAATTTATTTTAAATCGGAATATTGATAATGTCAATGTGCGGGCCCATATGGAGTCCATTGCTACCCATACCACTGAAAATGTGTGTCCTCGGTGCGAATCGAACGCACAACCTACAGATTAGAAGTCTGTCGCTCTGTCCTATTGAGCTACGAGGACGTGATATATATTTAATACCAAAAATATTAACAAAAGGCAAGGAATTTTTTGTTTTTTAAAACTTCGTTAGTGCCTATTTTATAAGATTGGTTATGGTATCAAATATAGGACGAATCGTATCATCATCTCTGATTAATCCCCACCCAGAACCATCGCCCAGCTGAGCTCCTTTAAATAGTAGAGCATCCGAATAATAAAGCCAGACAAGAGGAATTTTATCTTTGGAACATTCTTCAAAAACAATTTTAGCAAGTCTCGACTGCTCTTCTTCGCTAACCTGACTAGCTGGCTGACCAATTTCCGAAATCATTAATGGCCAACGATTATTATATCTACCCACTAATTCTTTTTGTTTTTGAATTCTATTATAAAAAAGATCTTCTTTTATATAAGGATTACCATTATATGGATAAAAACTCATAATATCAAAATAATCACCTCCTCCCAAAGCTAATAATTTTTCTGTAAAATCACCAACACTTTGGTCAAGACCGACAGCATCTAGAGTGGCTATAATCTTAGCTTGAGGATTTTCTTTTTTAATAATAGTATATGTTGTTTTGAGAAGATTCAGGTATTCTTCTGGTGTGCCATAACGGAACATATCAATATCAGGTTCATTCCAAACTTCCCAATAATAAACCCTATCTTTATTATTTCTCACTGTTTCTTGAACAAATGTTTCCCATTCTTCCATTTCTTCATAAGTAAAGGCTCTATCGGTTGGTTTAGTGTTATGGCCCATTAGAATACCGATTGGCTGAAGTCCTTGTTCAGTAATCTTTAAAACAATTCTATCGGAAATATAGTTATTTTCTTTAAAATGATAGGAAATTTTTACTCCGTCAAACCCCATTTCTTTAATTTTTTTCATGTCTTTGACAATTTCAGGGCCAAGACTTGATGCTCCTAATTCTTTTGTCCCCCACAAAACACTAACTGGCGACTTAGAATTAATTGAATAAACATAATAAATATTATAAAAAGGTATCTCGGTAGGAACCGCTGATTTTATCGTTTTTGGTAAAAAATAAAATTGATAAAAAAAATAACAGACTATAACGACTAGAACGAATAAAATACTTATCAAAATTTTTTTACTTTTCATAAAAATATTTTAAAATAAATTAATCAACAGTTGCATATTGTTCATACTCCCACTTAGGCGTATTAGATATAACTACAAAAAGATTTGTTCCTTGAATCCAGTATTTTTCTCCTTTATCAAAATAATATAAATCTCCTGGATTAATATTAAAATCTCCTCCCTCCGAGTGAATTGTTCCGTTGCCAGAGATAACATAATAAACTTGATCGCATTTCAAGTTAACTGATCTTTTTTCTTCAGGATAGCGTCCATTTATTAATGCTGTAGCAAAACTAGAGTTTTTATCAGGATATTCATACTCCCAAACAGTGCAAAGATTAGAGTTTTTTTTCTTATTTGCTTCTTCTTTTTTTATTAACATCATACTTGTATATATTAAAATATAATTATTCGAATTTTAGACTTTTTATCATTTCTTGACCATAGTCATCTAAACCTCCAGGAGAATCATTGTATATGAAAAAATCATAATCGATAGGAAGTTTTACTGATATTAGTTTTTTCTTTTCAGGAGAATATAATATTTTATAATGCATTTCATAGGGACAGGTTGAATTGACTATTTCACCGTTCGCCCAATCATTTCCAATAATACTAATATCGTAAGTACCGTTATCGTTTATTTTTTGATCTCCGAAAATACAATTTTCTGGATAATAATCTTTAATGAATTTTTTAATATCCTCAAGATTATCCACTTTTATTACATCGATTTTCCAAGCAAGGAAAGGTTTAACGGTTTTGCCTTGAGCTTGCAACGAGGCAAGAGATGCTTCTATTTTTTCACATTTTTCTTTTCTGTAATCATAATAATATTCGGGTGTAATATATACCGCGTTGTTATTATTGTCTTGAAAAACTTTAACAGGAACAAGTGGATCTTTACTACCTCCGCATCTATCAATGCATTGAGTTTCGGGAGGAATTTTTATTGAAAATCCCAACTGAGCATTAATGTATTCTCCCCAATTAGAAGTATCAATGGTTCTTTTTATTTTGGCAACTAGACCATTATTAACAGACACAACTTTTGGTTCTTCTTCAATCAACAAAGAAAATAGAAATGGTCCAGTAATAAGACAGACCATAATGATTAATATTTTTATCCATTCTTTCATGTTTTTATTATACTTCTAAAAACAAAAAGTGCCAATAATTTAACAGAAACTACGGAACAAACAAGAAAATATTATTATTTCTTAAATATAAACATAAATAAAAAAAGGATATATCCTTTTTTAATTATACCGGAGACTTGATGCGATTCGCATTCGGTAATCTTTTTTCTTCATAAAGTACTGTTGTATTTCTTTGTTTAAGTAGGAAGGCCGATAAGCTTTCGGGAGAAATAAAATCATCTCTTTCTATGTGTACACATTTTAATCCAGTATTCTTAGTGTCTGTAATCCATTTCCTTACGGTAATCGGACTTACCTTCAGAGCTTCTGCTACATCGCCAATAAGGCATCCCTCGCGTTTCTTTTTTATCGTTACGGTTTCACGACTTATCGAGGGATTAGGTTCTTCAAGAGAAGTTCTGATTTCGGTTTCGGCCTGTTGCGCAGGTTTTTCGAATACTTCTACTGGTAGATTGTTAGATGTTTCAATGGGATTTTCATCATTAATCAAATTGTTCTTAACTTCATCATTTTTGACAATTAGATGTGTTTTTTTAGCTTCATCGTTTCCACCTTTGTTTTGAAAAGCAATGACGGGCGGAGAAATCGACACACCAATATCGGGTATTGTTTCTGTCGATTTTTTGGTTAAAAATTCTCCGATACTTTTGGGATCGACGTAACAACCCCTTCCAGATAATATTCCGTTGATTTTCTTTTTCTTAACCAAATCAACGACAGCTCTCCAATCGTCGCAATTCAATAATTTTGCAGCCTCTTTTGCGTTAAACCAACCATCATAACGTGTACCTTTAGGTTTATCCCTTGGAGGAGAAAATCCTAAAAGATTATCTGCAATTCTTTTGATATTAAGTAGATAATTTTTAAGCTCGCACAGTTGAACTACTACGACATCTCCTTTTGGGTTTTTGTATAATGATTCAGGCATACCATTAGTAATTGCTGTGATATCGTAACCAGTCAGATCTCTTATCTGGTCAATGGTCATAAATCTTTCCATGTCCTCTTCAAATAAATCTGTCTTTTTCATTAAACTCTCCTCACATATTTAAAATTAAAGGTTCTTTCTCGCCAGATATGGCGATTTCTTAAAAGATATATCTAGTATTGAAAATTGTCAAATTTAAAATTTTAACCAAAAAATCTAATTAAAATATAAAAAATTTGCTCGGTAAGTGGGACGAACTTGAAACCTTTTTAAGTCTAGAATTTATTTGACATAATCCTTATGTTATTATACGTTATTCTTAATCCCAGGAGGGATACTCTTTGAAAATTAATGCCAGAGCTATATTAATTTGCATGCTTGTAATTATTTCAATTACAGTCTGTGTACAGGCGGCTGAAAGTTCTAACGGAGAGGTGGTTGAGGTTGGAAATGGAGTTTTTGTAATCCATTCTTATGTATCTTTCGGGTCTTCTTTTGATGATGAGTTGTATGTAGCGCAAAGCATCTCTACGATTATCACAGAGCACCCAGACATGGAATACGTGTCTCTGGTGCCACATACAGCTGGTTATGGACAAACCTTTGGATATATTGCAATCTTCCGACCAAAGCATTCAGGTAATTGTACTGCTCGTTTTGAAGGCCTAAAAGGCTGATGATGTTATATTAAATTAACATCTTTTTTTATTCAAATATTTGACTCTAGATAGAATTGGAACCAAAACCTTGAATTAGAATATATCTTTTTTCTATTTTTAGCCATTTCATCGGTAAGTGGAACGAACTTGGAACCTTTTTAAACATAACTACCATTAATTATCCTTGTCTATTTTTATGAATCTTTTTTAGTTTTGAATGACCAATAGTGCGTGAATAAACTTCTGTATTCCAAAATGTTGTAGGAACATTACCAATATAGTGATAATTAGCCCGTTCCTTTTTGGTCAAATTTTCTAACATTTTATTTATAGCTTTGGCTGCATCTATTCTGGTTTTGTTGCTTGAAGTTGGACTCTCATCGTATGGTAATTTATGACTTGGAAGTTTTAACCTATAATTATCAGAAGTATATTTATTGACCGTGTCTGCTAAATCGCCGCTAAAAAATACTATTTTGGGAGGAAGATTTTCTTTTTCATAATTATCTATTAACAATTCTCCATTATTTTCCTTAATAATTCCTCCTTTTTTTGAAATAAGATTAATTATAAAATCTCTAGAAGTTTGATATCCGTTATCTTTTCCTTTTTTTTCATATTCCTCCCAATCATTCTGTCGATCTATAAAATCATACAAACCGCTTCGTCCAGAATAAAAAAATCTTCCTTTAATAGTTTCGAAATCTAAAGGATTTATTGCATCAGAGCCCTTAAGATTTAAACGTTTATTAATATCTTCCACTAGCGCGTTAACTTTTTCTTTATTTTGCTCATAATATCTTTTACTTCTATCTTGGTCCTCTTTACAAAAACCAACCAATAGAGAAGGAAGGTTTTCAATTAAAGTTACAGCAAAATCTTTTGCGACAATTTTTCGATTTTGTAACTTTGCATATTTTTGCATATCCTCTAATAATATAATCCAGTTACCAAGATTGGCATTAATTCCATCGGATGATAATCTATGTTGATCGTGTCTATTAATTGCTTGGATAGAGCTACTATCTAAAGATAAAAGTCCAGAAAATCCTCCCCATTCTATCTGATTTTTATAACGTTCTAGAGACTTAACATCTTGTGATGTCGAAGTACTAGAATCGTTATATTTTAATAATTCCTCATCTAAAGTATGATGAGCATTTTTTAAAGCAGTAAGATAAATATTTTTTATTTCATCTTCGACGTCTTTTTTAAATCCTAAATCTTTAATTTTTTTAACAAGATCTTGATATTTTTCCACATCTTTTTCAATTCTTTTAAAATTATTATTAAAATTTTCTGCAAAAGATATGTGCGAAAATCTTTCCGAAGGCGGTTTAATTATTTTTCCTTCATTATTAAAATAAACATCTTCAGGAAGAAACACGGCTGACAGATGCGACAAATTAATTTTTGTGGGTCGTTCCGGATTTTTGTTGCTAATAATAGCATCGCCAGCTCCCTCATGGGTTGTCCCGAAAGCATAATGCTTTAGACCTTTACGATCAAGAAGAAAGCTAACAGGACAAGCGTCCGAATAATAAAGACCTGATCCTTCTTCGGGTATTCCTCCCACGGCAAAAAAAATCCCATTATAAGAAATCTCTTTATCATCTTTTTTTAATTTCTCTAATGCGCCAGACATTCCACCTGTTTTTGCTTCAAAATCACTTCCAGGCTTTAATCCCTCCTTTATTAAACTATAGCCAGAAGAAATGGCACCTTTATCTAAAATTTTTAAAAAATTAGGAAAATGTGTAGAGTGGAAGAAAGACAAATCAAGTGCCCGTTTTTCATAAGCACGTCCTTCCTGTAGGTTTTCTCTCTTTTCTAAATAATCACTATTTTCTTTTTTCGTATCTGTTTTTTCTTCCGACGCCCTCTCAATCGTTTCTTTTTTATCTTCAATATTTTCCTTTAAAGGATTACCATTTGAGTCTAAGTTTTCAAAGTCGGGTATTGTCTCAAAATTATTCATATTTTGTTATTTATCTATCTTAAAAAGATTATACCACAAAACAAAAAACCGACAAAAGTCGGTTTCATAACAGCTCGGGAGGTGGAACGAACTTGGAACCTTTTTATTTTTAGACTCTAGCGAAAAAAAGTTTCTATAATATGCATAACAAAAGCACCGGTTGCAAAAGATACTAATCCTAATATTAAAAATCTTGGCTCTTTTATTTTCATATTTTAAAATATTATTTTATTAAATTTATTATATCATGCAAACGAAAAACCGACAAAAGTCGGTCTTGAATTTGCTCGGGTGATAGGATTCGAACCTTAAAAATAAAGTTAAATTTGCGGGCTCGACCGGACTCGAACCGGCAGTCTCCTCCGTGACAGGGAGGCGCGATAACCAATTTCGCTACGGGCCCATATATTTATTTTTGTGCCAGGGATGGGGATCGAACCCATGACAACTCGCTTATGAAACGAGTGCTCTACCACTGAGCTACTCTGGCCTGGCTCCATGCGTTTCAAACAAAAATGTTGCGGTTCCTAGAATTGCACTAGGGTCTCCAGCTTATGAGACTGGCGAGGTACTACTCCTCTAAACCGCTATATAAAGTATACTACCAAAAAGTAGGATAAAATCAAGAGGAAGCAAAATAAAAAAACCTATTCAGTAAAATACTTTTCGGTTTAAAAAATTTTAGACTGGTTCAAGTCCAATAATATTTCCTTGATATCCCCCCTTTCTAACGAATGGAGACATTAGACTGTCGTCAATATCGATTATTGACCCGAGAGCTAAAATTGATGATCGGTTTTCGATATAACGAAACGCAGTAAGAAGTTCCTGTAAATTAACAGCTTCGTATCCGTTTTCGTAAATAACAGCCATTTCCTTTTCAAATTCTGAATAGCCAATTTCTGGCCTCCGGTTTAATTTGATAATTTTAACAATGATTTCTTTTTTCCCTCCCTTTAGAGTAGGAAAATTCTCCTCGTTAATTTCTGGATGAACTTGAGTGTAGTTTCCTTTTTTCAAAAGAGCTTTAATCGAAACATTATAATCAACGACGATGACATGACCAACGTCGGAAAAAGATAAATGGCTTGGAATCCTTTTTACCATTACCGTATTCACAATTCACCTCCCACATAATAGTGGTGGTTGAATATTAGCAAAAAATAAATATTAGTCAATTAATCCTCAACCTCTTCGGTTATAACACCTAATTTAATTAAAGAATCTTCAAAGGTTGAATATAGTCTATCCAATTCATCAATATCAGGCACATATCTAGTTTTTTTTCTTACCTCTTCGGCTATTTCTGCTAATCTTTTTAGACTTTCTCTATTGGGAGTATCCTCGTCTTCAACCATTTCCAAAAGATTTTTTCCTTTATATCCAAATCTTTTTAATAACTCGTAGAATAAAACTTCCGTTTGTAAAATAGCTCTCTTGTAATTTTTATTATCCAAAAGAGCAGATATTTCTTTTGCTCTATTTGAAAATGATTTTGGCGGAGCAAATTTCTGAAAACTTAAAAAATCCATCATCCTTCTTTTCGTATCATTAATAAGTGTTCCATCTTTAATATTATAATATGCAATAAAATATATAAAAATAGCAGAAAGAGTTAAGGCAACTATCTTAAAAGGAAGTAAGAATTGTGACAAATCTGTTGACTCAAAAAATAAAGTAATATCATTTATTGTCATATTTTTTCTCAAATAACGAAGCAATGCTTAATAATTTTTCTTCTTGAAATGGAACTCCAATTAAATGCATCCCTATTGGTAATCCTGACTGAGATTTTCCGCAAGGAATAGATATTGCTGGAAGTCCAGCTAAATTAACAGAAACAGTATAAATGTCTGCTAAATACATCGACATTGGATCATCTGATTTTTCCCCTATTTTAAAGGGCAAACAAGGAGATGTTGGTCCGATAATTGCATCAACTTTTTCAAAAGCTTTTTCAAAATCTTGTCTGATTAATGTTCTAACCTTTAAAGCTCTTTTGTAATAGGCGTCATAATATCCAGAAGATAACGTATAGGTTCCAAGCATGATTCTTTTCTTAACTTCCTTTCCAAATCCTTCAGTCCTATTTTTTAAATAAATATCGATTATCTTTTCTGCTTCTTCATCTTTAATTGTCTTTCCGTATCTTAATCCATCAAAACGAGCTAAGTTTGCACTAGCTTCTGCTGGAGCAATAATATAATAACAGGCTAAAGCATATTCACTCATCGGTAAACTAATCTCTATAATTTCCGCTCCCAACTCTTTATAAATATCAATAGCTTCTTTAATTGCTTTCTCTACTTCCCCATCTAATCCTTTAGCAAAATATTCTTTAGGAACTCCAATTTTTAATTTAGCCAAATTATTTTCTTTATCTGAATTAATACTAGTTGAATCCATCGGATCACTTCCTTTTATTGCATCAAAAACAATTTTTGCGTCATCAACGTTCTTGGTTAGCGGTCCGATTTGATCTAAAGAAGAGGCATAGGCAATTAATCCATATCTTGAAACAGTTCCGTAAGTTGGTTTTAACCCAGTAATGCCACAAAAAGAAGCTGGTTGCCTGATTGAACCACCTGTATCCGAGCCCAAAGCATAGACACACAGATCAGCAGCTACTGCCGCCGCCGAACCACCAGAAGAGCCTCCAGGAACTCTTTCTAAGTCACGAGGATTTTTAGTAGGAAAAAACGCTGAATTCTCACAAGAAGAACCCATAGCAAATTCATCAAGATTGGTTTTTCCTAAAAACACTACGCCCATCTTTTCCAATTTTTCAATTACCGTAGCATTATATGTTGCGATATAATCTTCTAAGAATTTAGAACCTGCTGTGCATTTAATATTTTTAATTAAAATATTATCTTTAATAGCGCAAGGAATGCCAGTTAAGGGGTATATTTCCCCAATCTTAATCATTTTATCAGCCTTTTCTGCTTGTTTTAAGGCCATTTCTTCGGTAATAGTGATAAAAGCCTTAACCTCCTCATTTTTCTCCTTAATTTTATTCAAAAAAGCCTTCGTTAATTCAACTGAAGTAAAATCTCCATTCTTTAGTCCCTTACTCGCTTCTATTATTGTTAGTTTTGTTAAATCAATCTTCATTATAAAGAATCTTCTTAACTTGCATATAATTATCTTTCTTTCTTGATAAAGCTTTTAATAAGTCTTCAACATCTTTTTCTTTTGCAATGTCTCCTCTAAATACATTTTCATTTTTAGAAAGATTAGCGGTTTCAGTAATGTCTGAAACATCAAGCTCTTGAAGCTTTTTTACGTATTCTAAAATAGAAGAAAATTTTTCTCTGATTTCATCTATTTCTTCATCTTTTATTTCTAAGTATGAAAGTTTGGCAATTTTTCTTATTTCTTCTTCTGATATCATATGTTTAAATATATACCACTCTTTGCTTTTGAGCAAATAATCAAAACAGCTCTTTTGCTTTATTCCAAATAGCATTAATAGTAGCAGGAACCTCTTTTATTGCTTCGCTAAATTCTTTTTTAAATTCTTCTTTTGTTTTTACTCCAATATTTTTTTCTACCCACGGTTCCATATCATTATTAATCCAATTTAAAGTTATGCCCCAATATTCAGATATTTTAGGAACACAATCATTCCAAATATTCTTTACTGAATCTTTATCAAAAGCAAAACAAAATCCTATTGAAAAAAAAGATATTATTAAAACAAGAGAAAAAATTCTTTTAAACATATTATTTTAATTTTTTAATTGCTTGTTCTATTCTCATAATTGTCTTCTCTTTTCCCAAAACAAAAGCTATTTCCATCGGTCCAGCTGAATTATTTTTCCCAGATAGAGCCACTCTTAATGGCCACAATAAATTACCCCTATTTGTAAGCTTATTCGCCTCTTCCATTAGTTCTTTTTCTAAATTTTCTTGATTAAACTCAAGCGCAGTAATAATTTCTTTTGACTTATTTAATGAGTCAATGATTTCTTGATTGCTCATTTCTTTCCATTTTAATAATTCAGCGGAATAATCTAATTCTTTTAAAAAACAAAAATCGATTAATTCTACAATTTCTGAAAGTTTTTTAAGTCTCTCATGATATAGAGCAACCATCTTTTCAATTTCTTCAAGGTGTGTCTCTTCATTAGTTTCAACAACTAAATACTTTTCAACAGCAATTTCTTTGATTAAGTTGGCTTTAATTAAATAAGGAATACATTCTCTGGTCAAGTCGTAAAGAGACTTTTTGCGAATATAGAAACCATTAAGCCAATCCAGCTTATCAACATTAAAAATAGCAGCTGACTTTTGTATTTTTTCTATTGAAAAATCAGCAATCAATTCGTTAAGTGAATAAATTTCTTTTTCTGTTCCTGGATTCCATCCTAGAAAAGCAATGAAATTTAATATCGCCTCTGGTAAATAACCATCATCTTTATAATCAATCAATGACGTTTTGCTAGTTCTCTTAGAAAGTTTCTTTTTATCTGTTCCTAATATTAATGATAGGTGGGCATACTTAGGCTCTTCAAATCCTAAAGCACGAATAATTAAAATCTGCTTAGGAGTATTGGGAATATGGTCTTCCCCACGAATAACATGAGTAATTTCCATTTCAACATCATCGACCGCACAGGTAAAATTAAATAAAGCTGTATCTAAATCTTTAGCTAAAACAAAGTCACCCATCGTTTCTGTGCTCACTTCAATTTCTCCTCTAATTAAATCATTAAAAGAAACCTTAGTGTCGACAGGAGTTCTAAAACGAATAACTGATGGTTTCCCTTCTTTTAAATACTTTTCAACTGTTTCTTTAGGTAAATCTCTACAAGCTCCTCTGTAAACTGGAGATTCACCAATAGACATTAAATATTGTTTTTGGGCCTCTACTTCTTCTTTTGAACAAAAACAATAATAAGCGTGACCATCTTTCAACATTTGTTCTAAATACTTTCTATATATCTTTGTCCTTTCGCTCTGTCTATATGGAGAATGCCCTCCAATGTAATCTAAAGAATTAACAACTGGACCCTCATCCCAATTAATTCCCATCCAATTTAGACCCATTAATAATTCATCTTCCCATTCTTTTTTTGACCTCTCTAAATCAGTATCTTCTATTCTCAAAATAAATGTTCCTTTATTTTTTCTTGCAAAAAGAAAAGGAAATAAAGCAGTTCTAATTGTTCCAATGTGAAGATGTCCAGTTGGAGACGGAGCAAATCTTGTTCTTATTCTTTTTTCTTCTTTTTTAGCTATCATACTTATTCTATGAAATCTAATACATATCTAGCTACAATAACCGCCGCATATGGTTTAGAAAATAATTCTGCTGCTTTTGACATTAATTCTTTGTCTTCTTTGAGAACTTCTTTTAATTTTTCAAAAAAGAAATGAGGAGTAAAATTTCCCTCTTCTAAAACCAAGCAAGCTCCGTTTTTAGCGTAAGAATAGGCATTTCTAACTTGATGATTTTGAGCTGAACCAGGAAGAGGTATTAAAATGCTAGGTTTTTTTAATAAAGCTATTTCAAAAATTGTTCCTGCTCCTGATCTTGCTACCACACATTCAGAAACAGCATATGCAAGAGCTAACTCTCTCTCGTCCAGAAAAAAATATGGATGATAATATTTCAATAATTTTTCATCAATCATTGCCATGGCTTCATTTTTTACTCTTTTGTAGCCTGTCATCCCCGTCTGATGAATAATTTCAAAATCCTGAAGTACATCAACTAAAACGCCCAAAATAACTTCATTTATTTTTTCGCTTCCCTGCGATCCCCCCAAAATCAACACTACTGGTTTTTCACCTATCAAATTGAATTTAACTTTAGCCTCTTCTTTATTCCCAAGAACTAAAGTGCTCCTTACGGGATTACCACTTTCAATCATTTTGTCTTTAGGAAAATCTTCAATTTCTGAGGCAGGAAAAGAAACAAATATTTTTTCTGAAAGTTTACCTCCTATTTTATTAGCTAAGCCACCCACAACATCCGATTCGTGCATAAAAATTGGAATTCTTAAAATAAATCCCGCAATAACAACAGGAATAGAACCAAATCCTCCCTTGCTTACAATAACATCGGGAGCTATAAAAAACATTATTATAAAAGCCTGAAAAATTCCAAAAGGAATACCGATAAATAAATCAAACAGATTAGAAAAAAAAGACTTAATAGAAAAATACCTTCTTAGTTTTCCAGAAGAAATATAATGTGCTTCAATCTTTGCTTGGGGTAAAAAGGTCTTAGAAGTAAAATCAGATGGCCCAATATATTCCAATTTAAAATTAGAACCTCTTTTCCTCATTTCTTCAGCAATAGCAATAATGGGAAAAATGTGTCCACCTGTCCCTCCGCCTGTAAATAATATTCTTTTCATACATTAAATATATCATTTTTGGACTTTTTAACAAGTGCCTGTCTATTCTAATTTTAGCTATTTTATTTTTTATTCAATTGTCCTAAAATTTGATTTATAAAATCTAAAACTTCTTTGGGACTACAATCACGTTTAAATATGAAAGCAAACGCTCCCATTTCTTTATATCTTTTACGATCTTGAGGAGTGTCAAGGTTGCTAAAGACTATAACTGGAATATCTTTAGTTTTTGAATTGCTTTTAACTTTCTTCAAATAATCATATCCTTGTTCCGCCACAGCATTTCCTGACTTTGGAATAATTATATCTAATAATATAATATCTGGTTTTTCTAATTCAGTCATCTTTAAAGCTTCCTGTATATCAAAAGTTGTTATAAATTTATATCCATTTTTTTCAAAAATATAATGATACATATCTATTAATGCTTTTTCGTCATCGATAAAAAGTATCTTGTTCATATTTTTAAAATATTTCTATTTTATTTGGCTTACTAACCAATTCTTCTTCAACCTTTGTTTTGTCTTCATGTATTGGAATCGTAAAGCTAAAAGTAGTTCCTTTATTTTCTCCTTCACTGTAAAAAGACAATTCTCCTCCATTTCCCTCAACAATCTTTTTAGCAATATATAATCCGATTCCTGACCCATTAGGGTTCATTTTTAAAGCGTTAGCTCCTCTTGAAAACTTCTGGAAAACTTTATTACGGTCTTCTTCGGATATTCCAGATCCAGTATCTTTTACGTTTATCTTTAAAAAATTATCATCTAGTTCATAAGAAACCGTGATTTTGCCTTCGTATGTATAATTGACAGCGTTGTCTAAAAGATTAGAAATAACATGGGTTATTTTTTGGAAATCACACCAAACTTCAGGAATTTCAAAATTAGGCTTTTCAATTTCTAATTTTAATTTTCTGTCTTTAGCATTTTTCAGTTTCCTCTTTTCCTTTACCATATTGTCTATCAAAGCCGCAATATCGGTTTTTTGCGGCTCCATTTTCATCTTCTCTCCCTCTAGTTTGTAAGCATCCCAAAAAGCAGATACGGTGTTAATAATCCTATCTAATCCAGTTTCAATAACAGGAAGAGCTTTCTCTGGCGTATAATCGCCATCTTTCATCATTGAAAAATAGCCTCTCATTATTGATAACGGGGTATTCAATTGATGATTAACTACTCTTAGAAAATCAGATTTCATATTGAGCAACTCTTGCAAATATTCATTTTTTGTTTCAATGTCTTTTGTTTGTTCATCAACTTTATTTTTTAATGTCTCTCCAAACTCTTGAATTTGTTTGTATTGTCTAGCATTTTCTATCGCAACACCAGCTTGTTTTGATAAAATATCCAACAGCCTTAAATCTTCATTAGTATAAGCATCACCAGAAATCTTTGATCCGAGAACAATAATACCGATTAATTTTTTATTAGCCATAAGAGGCAGACACAATGCAGCTTCTATTTTTTCCATGTGGTCATAGAGTCTAAGAAAACTTTTTTTGTTTTTTTCATCCATTTCACTAGAAAGCATTATTAATTCATCGCTTACTAATGGTTTTTGAATTTTTGTAAGATACTTAGTTAAAAAATTGTCCTGCACTAAAGAAATTCCATTTTTTTCGTTAAATCCAATAACCTTAGCAATTTGATATTTTATCGGTAATGTTTCTTTATTTACCAACAAAACACCAGCCCTATCTAGTTGCATGGTGTTTTTAATAGTATCTACTATTAACCCAACAATCTTATCCAAATCAATGTAATTATTTAATTCGTCAATTAATTTATTTATTGTTTCCTGATAATTATATAATGAAACAAAAAGATATTTATTGGCAAAAACTCTTACTCCCCTATCTACAGCATAAAAAAACCAAGCAAATAATGGAGCCAATATAATACCAAAAGCATATGAAGCACCATTAAAAACCCCGCCAAAAGTATATCCATAAAAACCAATAATAGCGTAAAAAGCAATATAGGTAAAAACAGCAACTACGAAATAAATAAATATTTTCTGAATAACAATTCTAATATCCATTAAACGATATCTGATCATGGCATAAAATAAAATAAAAACATAAAGAGAGGTAACGATGTTTCCAAATGGTAATATTTTTACATCATACCAAAGGAAAAAATTAGTTGCTCCACCCAAAAAACCAATAATGGTTCCCGTTATTATATATTTTATTTGATATTGCCTAAGACTATTTGAGCGTGAATAACTTCTGATTAGTTCAATTAATCCATAACCCACCAATCCTCCATATGCAACTAAAAGGTATACTGTATAGAGCCAACCAGCTTTAGGCCAAAAATTGAAAACCAATATTTTTTCTACATCTTTTATGAATATTGGAGAAAAAGAAAAAACTAGAAATACAAAAGTTATTGCATAGCCAAACCATAAAACTATTTTAGCTTTGAGTTCTTTAATCTCTAAAAACGATAAAACCCAGTGCAAATAAAACACGGGAATAAATATTGAACCAACAGAAAGCAATCTTGTATAGAGTAAAGCGGTATTATAATCAGTTGATATCTGCCATAAAAAATAAAAAATTGACCAAAAGAATACGGCCCCACTTAATAAAACGAATGTATAGTTAGTTATATTTTTACGATTTTTGAAAAATATCAAAGACCCGAGCGTTAAACTCGTAATGGCATTAATTAAAGCTGCTACGGCATAAAAAGTCATATCTCTTTAATTTTATAAAATAACACCTTTACCATTTTTACTTATTGTTTAATTTTTCTTAGCGATTAATAACTCGTGAACTTTCAACGGTTCATAAATTAATCGATAATCTTTAAATCCTGATTTTTCGGCAATATCACTCAAATCTTTTGGATTACGGTAGACCATTGGCCAGTTTATAACCCATTTCAAGAAATGTTGCTCTATATTCGGACAGATATTACAGGTTATCAAATAACCATTTAACTCTAATATCGATCTAATTTTAGTTAATAAAGAAATAGCTTCTTCTTGGCTAATATAATCTAAAAATCCCATCATTTCAACTATTTGCGGTTTAAATTCACGAGATGATTCAATTACGTCGTATATGCTTCCTTTGTGCATTTCTATCTGGTTTTCTACTCCATAATGCTTAGCTAGGTTTTTAGCTCTTTCAAGAGCGTCACCATCTATATCTACAAATTTTGCTTTAATGATTTTATTTTTAGCTTTAGCTTCAGCTATAATTTCAATTACTGATTCTGCTGAACCGCAAGCTAACGATACAAGCCTTATCTCTCCACCGTCATCTACTTTTAAAATAGCTTTTCTTAGTTCGTCTTTAATAAGCTTAAGCCTATTACGAAGACCCTGACAGTTCAATCCAAACCAATAAAACTCATCGATAGCACCCCTGAAAGTCCATTTTTGAGTAAATGGATGATTGTATACTATATCCATTGCCCTCCAGGTTGTTGCATAATCTTTTACTTTTCTACTTTCCTTTCCTAATCCATCAAAGAAAATAGAATTTGTTTTTGGCAAACCAAGTCCAAGTATTTTATAAACCCATTTCTTAATCATCACATAGATAGTAATGAGCCACATGAATGGCAGAGATAAAACATAAGGCCATGAACAATTTTCATATCTATCACACCTAACTGGAAGATTTGGTTTTTTGACAATTTCTATTTCTGAAACTTTAGGAACAGTTGCGATCTCTATCTTAACGGAATCTTTATTATGCATATATCGGTCTTTTAATTTTTATATAAAACTATTATAACAATTTAGCGTTTCTTTGTAAAACAAAAATTAATTCTTAACGTATTTAGAAATATTTAACAAAAATCCACAAGCTATTAATTCTATTATTAAATGAGAACCACCATAACTAATAAATGGTAAAGGAATCCCTGTTAAAGGAACTACCCCTATCATTGCTCCAATATTAAGTAAGGTTTGGATTATAAACCACGATCCAATGCCAATTGCCATTAATCTTAAATATTCGTCATTAAGTTTTTTTCCTAAAGAAGAAGAAGCAACAAAAAAAGCAAAAAATAAAGCAATTAAAACAGCGCAACCAATAAAACCAGTTTCTTCGGCAAAAATAGCAAAGATAGAATCAGAAATTGATTGAGGAACAAAACCAAATTTTTGGACACTTAATCCTAAACCAGAACCAGTTATCCCCCCCGAACCAACCGAGATCAAAGCCTGGTTAATATGATATCCTGCTCCTAATGTATCATTTTCTGGATGGAGAAAAGATGTAATTCTTTGCAATCTATAGGGTTCAGAAATTATTAAACCGATAAATCCTAAAATTGCACTAAAACCAATTATTAATGTTTGCTTAAATGGAGTTCTTGAACAGAAAAACATTATCATCATGGTGGAAAAAAGAACAATTAAGGTTCCCATATCTTTTTGAAAAAATAAAACTCCACAAACTAAAATCAAAAGAATAATAAAAGCAGTAAACTTATTTCTCGCCTTCTCACTATTCAATATAACGGCCAAGTAGATTATACAGGCTAACTTCATTAACTCTGATGGTTGAATGCTCGTAAAACCCAAATTAAGCCATCTAGTGGCACCCAATTGAGTTGTGCTTAGTCCTGGAACAAAAACTAAAAGCGTTAAAATGAAAGAAACGATAAAAATAAGAAAACTCCATTTTTTAATTCCGTATAGAGGAATCTTAAAAGCAACAAAAGCCAGAATCAATCCTGGCAATAATCCCCACAATAATTGGTGAAATAAATAAAAATTGGGATTGTTAGTTAATTTTAAAGACAAAGGAGTCGAAGAGGTAGCCAAAGCTAAAATTCCCATCACAATCAAAAGGATTATTATCACCAAAAGACTTAAATCAAATTTCTTTTTTTCTTTTATCATTTAAAGTCTTTAATGTATTTTTTAAATAAATCTCCTCTTTCTTTGTAATCTCTAAATATTCCGAAACTAGGCGAAGCAGGAGATAAAAGACATATCTTATTCTTAGATGTTATTTGAAAACATTTATTGACCACATCTTTCATGTTATCGAAAATAAAATGTCTTACCTTTTTTTTCTTTTTTTTAATTTCTTTCAAAATCTTTTCTCCTGAACCAGGAAGTAAAATTAAATTCTTAACATTACTTTTGATAATCCTATCAGCTAATTTATCAAATTTAATTCCCCGATCAAAACCTCCAACAATTAAAGTCTCAACATCATATCCCAAAGAATCTAAAGCAAAAATTGTTGCTTCAGGAATTGTAGCAATCGAATCGTCATAGAATCTAATTCCCTTCTTTTCACAAACAAACTCTAATCTATGTTCTGGTCTTTTAAACTTTTTAAAAGCCTTGATAATTTTTTCTTCTTTAATTTTTAATATTTTCGCTACGTTTAAAACTGCTATCAAATTATCAATATGAGTAATCTCTAAAAATCCTTGATTGTCTTTTAAAAATTTAGAAAAATCAATTGGGTTAATTTCAATCTTTTTTGATTTAGCTTTAGCAGACAAATCTTTTATTTCCTTAATCTTAGAATTAAAAATAAAATAATCGTTTTTCTTCTGGTATTTAACAATATTTGTTTTTGCTAAAAAGTATTCTTTAAAATTCTTATAATAATCTAAGTGCTCAGGATAGATATTTAAAAATACTGCTATATGTGGACTTGCTTCTAGGTTCTGCAACTGATGAGAAGATAATTCATAGACAAAAATATCATTCTTTTTAGCACTCAAAAGAAATGATAATGATGGAGTTTCAATATTTCCCACTAGATAAGCTTTGAATCCTGCCTCCTTTAAAACTGAATATATTAAGGAAGAGGTGGTACTTTTGCCTTTGGTTCCAGTTACTCCGATAATCATCCCTGGACAATTATCAAAAAATAATTCTGTCTGTCCCGTTACTTTAGTTTTTTTACTTAGATATTTCTTGATACTAGATAACGATATTCCTGGAGATTTTAAAATAATATCAAAACCTTTAATACTTTTTAAATAATCATCTCCCAAAAATAATTCAATATTTTTATCATTCAATAATTTCCTTGTTTTCAAATCCATTTCTTCACACTTTTTCTTATCCGCAACAAATAATTTCTTTTTAGGAAACTTTTTCCTTAGAAAAACAAAAGAATCGGCACCTTCCCTGCCTATTCCTAAAATTAAAACCTTTTTCTTTTCTAAAGAGTTAATTTTCATTAGATATAATTTAACATATTTAAAGTATAAAAAAAAGACCTGTTTGTTATTTTATTGCGATCTGAATTGTTTCATAGTCTACGATCTCATCAAAGTACTCGAGACAAGGACGATGATCGAATAATCTATGACCGCAAGTAAAATGACGAACCCGGTCCGTCTCTACTGGACAAGCTGATTTTACTGATACCTTTTTGTCTTTTGTGGCAACAAGGTAGTAATAAAAATCATTCTTTGGAAGACCAATCTTCTTCAAAAATGAGCTTCCCGGTAGCATTTGCCGAATGCACGGCACCATGAATAGTGGCGCGTATCTCCAACTACATCCAAGATGAGGACCTCCGGCAAGAATAACAGTCGGACTTCCTTTTATGCCAATCTTTTCGATGGCATATCTACCAACAAGATTCCCCATGCTGTACAGAATGAGAAAATCTTCATTAGTAAGAGTCTTGATTGTTGAATAAGCTTGTTCGGCAAATCTTTCAATTGTCTGCGCATGCCATAATCTTTTGGCAATTCCTTTATAGGGCATATGCTCTACAGGAACCACCTCAAGATTTAACTCTTCGAGTTTGGCAAAAAGCTTTCCGGCGACATCTTCAATGTTTCTTCCAGAAAAACCCTCTATAACAACAGCCTTTCTTTTTGTCATTTAAACCACAACTGACTCCCAAAAAAATTTCAATGTATATTAATACTATACAATGTTATTGTCTATATGTCAAATACAATTATCCCCGTATTTCCAACCTAGAGACCTGTTTGATCTTTAAAATACTCCGGAATAAAGTTCTTTTTATTCCAATAATCCATTACCTCTAAAGACATAGTCTCCCAGTCTTTGTGTTTGGGTAAAATTTCTTTTTCAAAATATTTCAACAAGGTTGGTCTCTCAGGATTTTTTTTGTATGCCAAATACATTGCAACCAAGGCTTCTTTTCTAGTTCCCACACATTCAAAAGGCTTAACCTCCTTTTCCCCTATTAATTCTTTTAAGATTGGTATTAATTCTTTTTTTCCAAACAAATCTTCATTGAAGATAGAAAGTAATTCTTCTTCGGGAAGAAAAGGATAAAGAATCATATAGACAAACAAGCATTTAGAACACTCACCGCACCACTTCCCTGTTTTCTTTTTTGTTCCTGAATATGTTTTCTGCGATTCATTGCAACTCAAAAATATTGGAAAGTAATTCTTCATATATGAAAAGATGCGAGCAATCTGCAACTCATACATTAGTCTTAAAATGCTGAAATACTCCAAACTCTCAACTAAATAATCAGAATAATATTTCCTGAATTTCTTTTCAAAATCATAAGTTTTAGAATACTGATGATTTATCTCTCGTCCCAGCCATTTAACATTTCCTTCATTAGAACTATCTTCATTGGAAAAAACAATATACTTTTTATTAAATAAAACAGAAACTAAAACAGTCAAAAAGGACAAATAAGCTATAAAAGGAGTGTGTCCATTCAAATATCCCTGCCTATTTAATTCCAATAGTCTGTCTTCAATCTTTCTTTCGCAAACGATCATCTTGCTATACCCAGAAGCCTTAAACATTTCTTGAATATTAGAATTAGGATTCAACGCAAAACAATCAACTTCTTTTTTAAATTTCTTCATTAATTCTAAAGTTACCGCTGAATCTTTACCTCCCCCAATCGGAATCAAAATTCCATTCTTAGTTACCTTTCCTTTTTTGGTTAAAAGTTTTCCCTCGGAAACAATTTCTATAAAATCAGGAACAGTAAAATCAATTTTGTTTTCATAGAAAAACTGACCCATTCCATTTAATAAAATATCCTTAAACCAATCAATCTGCTTTTTGTCTAACTTACCAGCTTTAACAATTATCTTTTTTGAACAAGTTGCTTTCCAATAGGAAAACATTTCAATCATTCCCAAATTGAAAACTAAATTATCCAAAACATGCTTATCAATCTTCCTCACTGAAATATCTTTAATAACAACTGACGGATTAAATTCTATTTCTCCATTCTTAAAACAAAAAGAAAGGTGAAAATCATTTCCCCTTAATTCCCAAGCATAACTTTCGTATACGAATTCTGGATATTTTTTTCTTAATTCTTTAAATGTCATTTTAATAATTGAATTGAAACTCCTAATACTGCACAAATAATACTAATAATCCAAAACCTCATCGTAATTTGATAAGATTTCCAGCCAATTGCTTCCAAATGATGATGGATCGGCGTTGATTGCCAAATCTTTTTTCCTCTAAATTTTTTAGAAAGTAGCTGAATAATAACTGAACCCGTTTCAATCACTAATACTCCACAAATAATTGGCAAAACAGCTACCGAATCAGTCAAAAAAGCAATCGCCGTCAAAGTCATAGCTAATCCTAAAATTCCAGTTTCACCCATATAGAATTTAGCCGGAGGAATATTAAACCATAAAAAAGCAAATAAAGTCCCGAGAATCACCATACAAAAGGCTGATAAATCAACTAAACCTTCAGAGAATGCAATAACGGCAAAAGCTCCAAAAATAGAGCTATAAACTCCTCCAGCTAATCCATCTAATCCATCAACTACTCCCGAAGCCCAAGAAGCCAAACTGACAATAACGTACAAAAGAATAAAATAAACACCAATATGCCAATCAAATCCATGCGGAAAATCTCCCAATAAAGGAATATGTATAAAGTCCCATCCTAGCTTATAATACATCCAAGATCCTCCCACTAAACCAATAATAGTTACTAACAATAATCTTGTCTTAAATTTTAATCCCCCACCAATATACTTTCCTTTTCCGTAAACAACAGAGATATCATCTATTAATCCAATCAAAGAGGCAGTAACTAAAGCAAATAAAGGAATCCAAGTTTCTTCACGAGACAAAAAATTAAATTTATCTATCCACCAAACATCAAAAATTTTACCAGCTAAAAAAACAATTCCTAACAATATTAATACTGTTGCCCAAATGATTATTCCACCCCCACGAGGAGTATTTACTTCTTTTTCCTTGTGAAAAGCTAAAAAAACTGATGCCTCTTGTCCATCAATTGTTTTTTCTCTCGGTTTCTTTTTCCAAAATTCTATTTTGTATAAAAAAGTAATCAAAAATCCAGCTACGATTACGGCAATAATCGAAGCCGTGAAAGCTAGAGACATTATTTTTATCGCATTAAAAGTAAATAAAGACATAGTTTACCAAATAAATGAAGTATGAAGCCATTCTTCTAATTTTCTAGCTTCTTTAAACCTATCATCTGCCCCAGTAATTACATTAATAATGTAACCCGAATTAACAGCTGAATAGTTGTTCAATATTAATATAATACACCCGTTAGCCTCTTTTGTATATCCTGTTTTACCCCAAAGATATCCTGCATTTTCTTTCAAAAGAATATTGGTGTTTTCTAAGTTATGAACAACTCCGCTACTACTAACAATCTTTTTTTCCGATAAAGATAATATTTGAGGTATCAAAGATTGATTCTTGAGAATATATACGACTAATTTCTCTAAATCTTCCGGGGTTGAAACATTGGTTTCTAATAATTCCTTCGCTGAATCATCAGTAAAGATATCTAGTCCGGTTGGATTATAAAATCTGGTATTTGTCATACCTATCTCACTGGCTTTTTTATTCATTCTGTAAATAAATTCTGTACGACCCATTTTTTCAGCTAAAGCCTCAGCCCCATCATTACTTGATTCAATCAAGGTAACATATAATAAATCTCTAACTGTTATTTTTTCATTAACCTTTAATCCCCCCATAGTCCCATTAGTTGAAACAGCAAAAGAACTGATATCTACTAAATCATCTAAATTATAATTCTCTAAAGAAACAACCGCGGTCATTAATTTAGTTAAAGAAGCTATTGGTATCACTTCGCTACTCTTCTTTTCTGCTAAAACAATTTCTTTGTTTTCATCTAAATTAAAAAAAACTGACAAAAAATTATTGGAATTCAAATACAAATCAGCAATCTTTTCTTTACTTAATGGTCTCAATAAAGAACTATCGGTTTGTTTTAAAAAAAACAAATTAGACGTTTTGTTCAAAACATCTTTAGAATAATAATTGATTATAAAAAACAATAAAAATAGAAAAAAAAGACTTAATAAAAAGAATATATTTTCTCTCTTCATGCACTTTAAGGAATTAATCTTTTAACGTCTCTAGGGAATAAAATGGCTTCTTTTATACTTTCTAAATTTAACATCTGTTTTATAATTCTTTCTGAGCCCATTCCCCATCCTCCGTGCGGAGGAATAGCATATTTAAAAACATCTAAATAAAATTCCATTCCTTTGGGCTTAATGCCCTTCTTCTTCATATTAGCCATCAAATCCTCGTATTTGTGTATTCTCTGCCCTCCTGTCGCAATTTCAAGTCCCTTATAAAGTAAATCGAAACCGCAAGTCTCTTCTGGATTTATTGGGTCAGGCATAGTATAAAAAGGTCGATCGCTCCAAGGATAGTGAGTTATAAAAATAAAATCTGAATTGAATTTTTCTTTAGCATACTTCCCTGCCAATTCTTCGCCTTTAGGATCAATATCTGTTCCTTCGGAAACTTCATGCCCGTATTCTTCTTTAATTATCTTCTTGATTTCTGAAAGTTTAATACAAGGAATTTCATCAGGAACTTTTGACAATTCAATATTGTATAAATCTAAATAAGGCTTTCCTTCTTTTTCTAATTCCAAAAACATTTGTTTTAAAACTTTATTCAATGTTTTTGCAACATCGTAAAAGTTGGAAATGAAACCCATTTCAGCATCAAGTCCGATATATTCATTAACGTGTCTGGTTGTAAAGTGAGGCTCAGCTCTAAAGACAGAACCAACCTCAAAAACTCTTTCTAGTACTCCAACCATGATTTGTTTATAAAATTGAGGACTTTGAGCCAATGTTGCTTCTTTATCAAAATACTTTACTTTAAAAAAATTAGCACCTCCTTCGGTGGCTGTTCCTAATATTTTTGGAGTTTTAATTTCGGTAAAGTCGTCTTCTCTCATCACTCTCTCATAACTCTTTAATAAAAGATCATATAATTTAAAAATAGCTTGAACTTTAGGGTGCCTTAATGACAAGGGACGATAGTCTAATAGTGTTGTTAAGTTTAAATTAATATCTTCTTTACTCAAGTCAATTGGTAAATCTTCAATGTTTTCAGAAACAACTTCTAATTTTTCTCCTTTAATTTCAAATCCACTCTTAGCTCTAACATCTTTTTTAACTAACCCTGTAATTACAACCGCATCTCCTGTTTTAACTTCAATGCTTTTATCAACAACAACCTGTATTGTTCCAGTGTAATCTTGAACTATTAAAAATACTATATTCCCTAGATTTCTAATATTAAAAACTCGGCCCTTAATCACCGCCTGTTTATTCTCGTATTCAGATATTTTTCCTATTAAAGCTCTTTCCATGTTTATTTATTTAATTTTTCTTCTAATTCTCTTATTCTATCCTTTAATTCAACCATTTTATTTTCTCTATTTACAAAAACATCGCTAAACTGCTCTAATTCAACTAACTTTTCTTCTAACTGCTTGGTTTTTCTTTCTAATTCCCTAGTTCTATCACTTACTACTTTTTCCAAACTATCGTTTAGTCCTTGCAATTCGCGCGTTCTTTCTTTTACTCTTCTTTCCAAGATAATATTAGCCTCTTCAGATGATTCTTTCGCTTCTCTTAATTGAGCATTGGTCTTTTCTAACTCCTTAGTCCTATCTTCTATTGTTTCTTTAAAAATAATCTTCTCCTCATTTAATTGATGAGTATACTTTAAAGTAAGGAAAGACAAAACACAAATTAAAATAAAAATAACAGACTTTTCAATAAAAGTTACCTCTAAATCTGGAAAAATTAACAATGATGAAAGTAAGGTCAAAAGTGTTGCTACTAATATATCGGTTGTAATCATTGAAGCTAGAGGATTCTTTTCTATCAGGACATATGCCATTATAAGAGCATAAATAGGAATAGTCAAATAAAATAAAGGATAGATATTAATTCCATAAATGGGAAGAAAGTCAATAAAAACAAGGCCAAAAATAGCAATCCCTAAAAGAAGATAGAGAATCGTGTCTTTTTTAATGCTTTCATCGGTTCTATCTTGCCAAGCCTTAAAAAGATTATACAAGGACATCGACAACAAGAAAATTATAAAAAAAGAAAAGGCGTAATGGATAATACTCGCTATACTCCAATTACCCCATTTGTAAAAAAATACTCCATTAATAACTGAATTAACATCGACTACAAAGATTAAAAATAAAGAAAATGCATAAGAGAAATACAATATAATCTTCTGACTTTTTATTTTACAAAATTCAATTGTAAAATGATACAAAAAAGTTGGAATTAAAAATACAGCCAAAACAAATACTTTATTTAATAATACGCTTTGATTTACTATACCCCAAGCATTTCCCTGCCAAACAATAAAAGTTCCGAAAGCCCACATAAATTGAGCTAAACTCATAAGGAAGAATAAAAAATTTACTTTTCCTCTATTTTTAAAAAATATAAAAGTTCCAACTAATAAAATAAAAATACTACTTGGAATAATTAAATATATTGAAAGTGGTGTGTCTATCATTGATTTAACAATTCTTTTATTCTTGTTACTATTTCCTTGGGATCGTGATTAGATTTTATTAAATAATCCTTAGCTCCATTTTCGAAAGCCTGAGCTCTAGTCTGATTATCATCAAAATTAGTAAGGACTAAGACGGGAATTAATTTTAAATTATCTATCTTTTTAATTTTAATTAAATAATTGACTCCGCTTTCTTTGGGTAGAAGCATATCTAAAACAACTAAGTCTGGTATTTGCTTTTTTGCCAATTCAATAGCTTCATCAACCTCAATTGCTGAAATAACTTCAAATCCCTCTTTGCTAAGTTTGAACTTATACATGTCAGAAAGAATTTTCTCGTCCTCAATAATAAGAATCCTTTTCATTTTTTTCTTTTTTACCTTTTATAAAATAAAAAGAAGATTACTCTTCTTTGTCTCCACCTAAAACACACCATAAAATAAGTGTAATAACAGATAAAACTATAAATATTGTCCAAAGTGTTTCCATATACATATATTATACTTGATATGGCATTATTTTCAAGAGAAAACTACTTATTTATTAATTTAATAACTTCTCCGTGTATAATTTTATTTGTTGCAATTATTTCTGGATTAAAAATATTCCATTTGTTTCCTTTAGCATCAGTGATTACCCCACCGGCTTTTTCTATTATTAAAACCACAGCAGTAACATCCCAAGGCTTAACTCCAGAATGAATATAGGCATCTATTTTTCCTTCCGCAAGGCTCGCTAAATCAGATGAAGCACTACCCAGTGATTTGATTTGTCTAAAAGAAGCATTAATATTGTTTAACCATTTAACAACATCTTTTCTTTTTTCTAAGTCCCAAGACCAATCACAAGCAATCGTTGCTTCTTTTAACTTACTAATAGAAGAAACAGAAATAGGTTTCTTATTTAAAAATGCTCCGTCTTCGTCTATTTGAGCAGAATACAATTTATCTGAGATAGGAAGATAAACAACTCCTAATACTGGCTGACCTTTACTTACTAATGCTATTGAAATAGCAAAATTAGAATTTTTTCTGGAAAAATTAGTTGTCCCGTCTAAGGGATCTATAACCCAAAGATTATCTTTATTTTTGAATAAAACATAATCATTCGGAGCAGTTTCTTCTGTTAAAAATTCTATTTGCGGATATATTTCTTTTAATTTCTTAATCAAAAAAGAATCCACTTCCCTATCTGCTTCGGTGGTAAAATCAACTCCTTCTTTTTGATAAGAAACTAAATCATTAGAATAGAAATATTTTTTAAGGATTTCTCCTGCTTCTAATATGACGCTGATAAGATTTTCTTTAATACTATTTAATTCCATATTAAGAACAAATTCTATTCTTATCCTTAAAGTCCTGACTTAAATCATAGATGTTCCCTGCTCCCATAAATATTATTACTTCTCCTCCTTTAAGTTTATCAAATAATTCTTCATTAGAAGTATAGATGGCATTCGGCACAGCAGCTGCTAATTTCTCTGAACTAACCTTTTCTTTTAAATCACCTCCTTCCCTTCCTGCTACATCATAAATGTCAATCAAGAACAGCTTATCAACTAGTTTTGTATTAATGATTTCTTTGAAAACTTTAACAAAATCATCGAATAGTAAAAAGGTTCTCTGATATTGATGCGGTTGAAAAACACAATAGATAATTTTATTCGGATATTTCTGTCTCGCTCCTTTTAGGGTCGCTAGTATCTCTGTTGGATGGTGTCCATAGTCATCAATCAAAACAAAACCAGGAAACTGTGTTTCTTCAAATCTCCTCCACGCACCCATATATTTAGATAAAGCACTAAAAGATATTTCGTCTGGTATTTTTAATATTCTAGCTACCTTTAGAGCCGCTAAAGCATCTAATATATTGTGATCGCCTGGAATCTTGATTATTTCTCTTAATTTTCTGACACATCTTTCTTCCTTTAAAGAAAATTCAATTGTATTTTTATCAAATTGTATTTCCGTTTCTTTTTGCTTAACTAAAATACCATTATCACCCAAGTGAGAAACAAATTCATTAAAAGCTTTTTTAATATTCTCTATATTCGTATAGTAATCAAGATGGTCTTCTTCAATATTTAATACAACGGCTATCTTTGGCCAATAGTTTAAAAAAGATTCTTCGTGCTCGCAAGCCTCTATTACTAAATAATTAGATTTGCCCATTCTGAAATTAGAATCTCCAAATTCTTTCAATTTAGTTCCGACAACAACAGTCGGATCAAATCCGGCTTCAATCAAAATTAACGCAATCATTGCGGTCGTAGTGCTTTTTCCATGAGTTCCAGAAACAGCGATGGTAAAATAATTTTTAGTTAATTCTCCTAGGGCTTGAGGATAGCTTAAAATCTTAATCCCTTTTAATTCCGCCTCAACTATTTCTGGATTGCTTTCTTTTACAGCTGGACTATGAATAACCAAATCATACTCTTTGATATTTTCTGCTACGTTGGGACCAATAACAATCTTTGCTCCTTTTTTGATAAGGTCATCGGTAATTGAAGACGAAGCAACGTCAGAACCAGAAACCTCGTTTCCTTTTTCCAAATAGTATTGTGCTAATGCAGAAACTCCTATTCCTCCGATGCCAATAAAATGTATTTTCATATTATTTTAATGGAATTGATTTTAATATTGCATAATCAGCTCCTCCTCTTCCTAAATTACTTTCCATAATCTCAATTGAATTTACAGGAAAAGACAAGGAAATGTCTTTAAAAATATCTGGTCTCTCTTCTGGTTCGATTCTATTAAACTGCCACTGGATTACTTTGCCCAAAGTGATGTGTGGAGTAAATCCATTTTCTGGCTTTCTAACATTAAATAATTCTTTTTCTAAATCGGCTTGTAAATTTTCCAATTCTATTGATTTTTCTCCTCTTGCCCAAATCATTTTCGGAGAATCTTCTTTGGGTCCATAAGAAATACTCTTTAAGTCAACCACGAAAGAACCATGATTTTCAGCTATCTTTTCAATTGTATTAAACATCGGAACCAATTCCTCTATTTCAATATATCCTATAAAAAACAAAGTAATATGTAGATTGTACTTCTTACTCCATTTAATCGGACAAAAATCGTTAAAATTAGTAAAAGAATGGGCAAGCTCTTCTTGATATTCTACAAGCTTATTTTTAACTTTTTCTGGTAATCCGATACTGATGAATATTCTCTTTTGCATATTTAAAGAATATCACTTTATGCATTAGTGGGCAATATATAAAAAAAGAAGGAGAAATCTCAAGATTTCTCCGACGGAAACGATTAAGAACTTCTTGATTCGGGAAAGTGAATCGAACATGATCTCCACAGAATGAAATTTCCACTCTGTTGTCTCTGAGACACCGCTCTTCGTCTTTAGACATTTTTTGATACATGCCCAAAGGAAAATTATCTACTACGAGATCAGGAGGAAGCAAGCTGACTCACCTCCTTAAGTGTTTCGGAAGAGATACTCTTTCCGAGTAATGTGATTAATCTTTCTTGCTGATCAGCAGTCGTGCAACAAACCTCAATACGTTTGTACCGATGTTTGATTTGATTCCTTCCTATTTCAATGAAAAGGGGGTCATCCTTCAGTGCTCGAAATGCCCAATCTGGATAAACCAGCTTGGAGAAAGTTCCTTTCTTTTTTTCTTGATCTCTTGTCATCAAACGATCTCCCAAGAATGTTTGAAAATAACTGTTATAAAAGCATCGTATCTAAATTTAAACTCTTTGTCAAAATAAGTATATTGTGTATAATAAAACCATGAAAATAGATTTACACTGCCATACTAAATATTCCTACGATGCTTCTTCGAGTTTAGAAAAAATAATCACCTATGCTAAAGAAGTCGGCCTTGATGGAATAGCGATTACCGACCATGAAAACACTAAAGGCTGGGCCGAAGCAATCAAACTAGGAAAAAAACACAATTTCCTTATTATTCTTGGAGAAGAAATGAAAACAACCAAAGGAGATGTTTTGGGATTATTCTTAAAACAACAAATTGACGGATACAAAAAAGACCCAAGATGGGTCATGGAAGAGATAAAGAAGCAAGGAGGATTAGTAATTATTCCCCATCCTTTTCATGGAGCTGAAGGATTCAAAGACGATATTACTAAATATCTTGATTTGGTTGATGCGATTGAAGTCTTCAACGGAAGAAAGCCAGGAACTAGTCCTGACACCAAAGCAATGGAATTTGCAAAACAATACAATCTAGGAATGACTGCTGGCGGTGATTCCCATTATTATAAAGCTATTGGCTATACATACACTGAATTCAATGGAACCACAGAAGAAGATTTAAAGCAATCTATATTAAATAAGCAAACAAAAATCAATGGGAAAAAATCTCCATTGATTTATATCATTACTCCTTTACTATCTAAAATAGGAATTCTAAAAAAATAGACGTAACCCTGTGCGGATTACGTCATTTATTTACCTTGAATCATTTAATTATCGAAAAAGTCGATAACGTCTTTTAAGGAAGAAAATATTCCATCGGCCTTGGAAAAGTTTTGTTTGACTGAATACTCGTTCGGAATAGCGAAACAATGTATTCCAGCACCCTTTGCTGCTTCTAACCCGTACTCAGTATCTTCAATTGCCCAGCATTGATCAGGCCTAAGCCCGAGCTTCTCTGTGGCAAGAATATATGTATCTGGCCAAGGCTTACTTCTTGCAACATCATTGCCAGCTACGAAGTTTGGGAAATACTTTAAGAAGTCGTTCATCATTAATTTCATTGCGACTTCTTCCCTGTCTCCGCCCGAACAAAGCATCACCCTGAACTGATGGTTAGCAATAAAGTGCTCGACTATCTCCCGAGCATATGGCAGTAGAGGCATAGCTTTTTCGCTAAACCATTTTTCGAGTAGCTTTTTCTTTTTCTCCCAGAGATATCCTATCTCAACATTGAGATTGAAATCCCTGATCAATTCCTGATCGATTTGTTTACCGCTTTTACCAGCGTATCCGAAATAAATTTCCTTGGTGAGTTCAATACCAAACTCTCGTAGTGGTATAACCCATCCTTGCCATTGGTAATACTCACTGTCAAAGAGCACACCATCAAGGTCAACGATAAGACCAATAATGTCTTCTTTCATCATGATTCTCCTTTTCAAACAACAATAATGTTCTGATTACAATTAATCATTAAACCAGAATAAGACTAATATAAACAATTATAGTGTTTTGTCAAACTACTAACCCTTGACATTTTACCAAATATTATTATAATAAATGTAGGAGGAATGTTATGGATCGTTCAGATGCTATATTTATCCCATTAGTAATCATAGCAGGGATATTGACGATAACAGGACTCACCACAAAGAATTATCTTCTTTTATTTATGGTAGTGCTACTCATTTTTATCCCAGCATTTGATGCTTTCGAAAGTATTTCATAAAAACCGGACATGGATAAACCATTATCCGGCTCTTTTTTTATTGAGAAACGTGATATTCGATTATTCTCCGTCAATACCGATATTATTTACTCACCAATATACTACCAATAACAATTAAAGCCGCTCCAGTGACCACCTTAATTCTTGCGTCAGGAGCTGGAAGCTCATGCAATATTGCTATTCCCAAAAAGACTGCAATCAATGTATTTGTATTATAAATAGGAACTAATTTGGCTGCTTCTACTCCAGTAGAAAAAGCCAAAAAGGTAAAAATCATGCCTATTGCCCAAAGGGCACCCGATAAAAATCCTAATATTAAAACTGCAGGAGTAATCATAACTCCTGTTTCTTTTAAAGCTAAAATAACGTAAATGATTATAATTCCCATTATTACAAAACCAGCAGTCTTCATTAAGAAACTTAGATTTTCTGTTTTAATTAAAAAAAATAAAAGAAACACCAACATTATTCCCGCAAACATTAACAATGAAGCATTAGCAGGTTGAATCTTTAAATATTTTTCTGAAGTGACTACTTTTGAAATAACGGCGTAGGTTCCAAAAAAAAGAGAACTAATCAAGCCGTAAATTAACCATGTTGGCATATTTTTATTAATTTAATTATTAAAAAATTCAACCACCTCTTTTAATGAAGAAACAACCTTATCGGCTTTTGAAAAGTCTTGTTTTTCTGAATATTCATTAGGGATAACAAAACAATTAACGCCAGCTGATTTAGCAGATTGCAATCCATATTGAGTATCTTCGAAGGCTAAACACTCTTCTGGTTTCAATCCTAACTTTTCTGCTGCATATAAATAAATATCGGGCCATGGCTTACTTCTTGCGACATCACTTCCCGCAGCAATAACTGAGAAATACTTAATAAAATCATTCTTTTCTAGTTTTGTGATGATTTCTTCTGTATCTCCTCCTGAACACAATGCGACTTTAAATCGAGAATTGTTTGCAAAATATTCAGCTGCCTCTTTGGCATAAGGCATTAAAGGCATAGCTGCTTCGCTAAACCATTTTCCGATTAAAGGTTGTTTTGCCTTTAAAAGCGTTCCAATTTCAATATTCAAATTAAAATCTTTGATTAATTCTTCATCAATCTGTTTTCCATTCTTTCCTGCGTACTTAAAATACATCTCTTTGGTTAATTCTATCCCATATTCTCTTAATGGTTCAACCCAACCTTGCCATTGATAGTATTCACTATCAAACAACACACCATCTAAATCAAATATTATTCCCTTTATATCTTCTTTGTTCATTTTCTTAATTTTAATATTATACTCCAATAATACATTATGTTTTATTTTAAGGCAATAAAAAAAGGAGAACTTGGTGTCTCCTGCCTATGCTGTTGATTTTATAGGACTTATTGTATAATTTTCTCCGCAAAGGAAATGACCATAGAGTCCTTCCTGTAGATAGCTGGCTAGAATGTGCTTATTGCTATTGACTGAAGATTTTTTGATCTTCTTGTTTGAATCAACGGTCACTACCGGAACGATAATGTCATTGATATCAAGAGCAAAAACTTGTTCTGTTCCACGGTTACCGAAAGTAATTACTCCGGTGCTTCCTGAAAGAATTGCCTTCTTCATTGTTTCATGATCCGTGTGTTTGCAAACCACTACTTCAATGTCTTTCTGACAAGCAAGTTTTTTGATTCCCTCAATTCTCAAATCGTATCCATAGTGGGATTCCTTTTGTCGTAAAACGACCACTCGGGAAATGTCCACTCTTGATACCAACTCCTGGAAAAGTTCCTGGCCCAGAACAAATTCGTCCATTCCTACATAGCCACAAATGTTGGGCAGTGCAGACGCGTATTCCTTGTCCGGAGGAACATTGATTCCGTAGAGATTGATCTCTGGGTAAGCTTTGAGAATGTTGATTATCTTTCCTTTGAAATTCCGTTCTGTTATACAGAAGGAAAGGAATAGATTCTTCTCGTATCCGGGACCAAAGCTGTGCAGTCTGGCAGTTGCCTTCTCGATGAGTTTGATAAGCTCATTGGTATCATCGTAGCTGTCTTCCAGAGATGTTACTTCCAGATGAATTCCCGCATCGTTTGCTTGCTGCTTGGCTTCCTGACAAATCGAAGTCCATACTTCGGAATAGTCTTCGCCAGAATTGGCAAAGTCTTTTGTTCGGGAAGGAGCAATCATGATGTTTCGGCAACCATCGGAAATGAATTTCTCCATCTCTTCGCGAGCCTTGTCATCATTCACTTGCTGGGGTGGATGCTTCATGAAGTAGGAACAGGCGGGCAAAATGGCTCCGCTCAGACCTCGATCAAGAGCAATCCGCAGAATCCTGATAGCATCAATGATACATCCGGCTGAATTAGGAGAGTCTTCTACCGACAGTTTGAGTTCAAGGCTCATCGGAACATCTCCGAATTGATTCCCCTTGATGCTGATATCGGCAATCTTGTTGTCCTTCAGAGCATAGTTATATCCACTTGGTCCAGCATAAAACTTGCTTTTAGACAACCTCTCTCTTAAGAGACATTGAATGGCCTCTCCCTTGGAAATTACCTTTGTGATGTTTCTTATTTTTAGCAACATATTTAAGAAATCTGTGTTGCCACCGATATTATCCTGATAGGTCTCCGTAATACGAATCCCTCTCTTTACAAAAAGATCGACGAGAGAACGGTGGACAATAGTCGATCCCACTTGGGATTTTACATCGTCACCGATACAAGGCAGTCCGGCTTCCTTGAATCTGCTTTCCCAGACATTGTCAGAAACAATGAATATAGGCATGCAGTTGATGAAAGCACAATTTGCCTTGAGTGCGGCTTCCGCATAATACTCGACAGCTTTCTGACTGCCAACCGGGAGGTAACAAATCAATATTTGCGCACCCGATTTGATAAGCTCTGCAGCCACATCAACCGACTCTTCGTCTGAGACGACGAAAGTTTGGTCCGGTGGATAATTAACCATATGAGGAGCAACGCCATCGAGCACTGGGCCCATTTTGACGGTTACTCCTGACAATGGAATATTCGGGCAAAAAACTTTTGTGCAGTTAGGCTTTTCGAAAATAGCCTGACTCACATCTTTGCCGACTTTTCTCTTGTCTACATCAAAGGCAGTCACAACTTCAATGTCTGAAATCGTGTATCCACCAATGGTGTTGTGCATCAAGCCATCCACTACTCGGCTATCATCTTTCACTGTTTTGTAATAGTGAATTCCCTGAAAAAGGGATGAAAAACAGTTTCCGACTCCGATAACCGCGATCTTAATCTTTTTCTTTGCGTTGTTGACATTTTGCATCATAATCAACTCCAATAGTAATCTCAAAATACTGTTACGTTTCCTAGTAATTTAGCTAAGAAACATAATATTATTATACAATATATCTATACTATTTGTCAATATTGACGTAATCCCCAATTTATACCATATTATAACCAGCAACCTTCAACTAAAAGTTTGCTGAGGTGAGTCATGAAACTCAGAGAAGACTTGATCATACTGACTACGCACAGCCGAATTGATCCGGCCCAAAAACATTCTTCAGTCTGGAGGCAAATTGCCGAAGGATTTGGAAATTATGTCGAGTATAATTCTTCAATTTCCTGTCTTATTCACTCTCTTCACGAGAATTACAGCGACATTGAGGAATACCTACAGACGGTACCGAAATCAAAAGCAAAAAATCCAGGAGCGATGGTTCTTCCTCTGACCCCTCAGCAGGGAGAATACGAAGAACGACTTCTCAAAATGCTCGAAGCATATGAAGGGTTCATCGTTGCAATAAACGTCCCTCCGGATATCAATGCAAAGGAGCGACTCAAAAACCTACGTGGATACGTAGGCATGAATGAAGTCGACGCTGGCAAAATGGCAGCAAAAGCGTTACTGTCTCGCTACTCAAAGCCCAGCTGCATTTACGTGCCACGCGATAAGCCTATGCACTACGGATACGACCTGAGAATTGCGGGCATCAAGGATATAGCCAAGCCGGTCAATATCACTGTCTGCGAAATTGACATTAACAATGAGAAAAATTCTCATGTTATCTGTCAAGCAATGGAATCTGCAGTCTTCGTCACTCTCGGTCCAGTCGGAACTTCCTTCGCCCAGAAAGTAAAAAAGGAATTCCCTGAAAAAGTCCTTGGTATCGTCGCCATGGATCTTAACCCAGAGACCGCAGCCGGCATCAGATCGAGAGACATAATCTGTGCTCTCATCCAGCATCCCCGCGAACAAGGAGCAAAAGCTGCCGAGTTGGCAATCAAATTGCTGACCAAGCAAGTAACCGCCCCGTATACCGAAATATTTTGTGGTCCGACTCTGGTCGACCTCAACAATCTCTCGGTCTTCGAATGAACAGCCTTTTATTTGTTCATTCTTTTTTTATACAAAAAACACCCTCTTTCGAGGGTGCTCTCTTTATTGTTTATTTATCGAGATTGCTGAGTGGAATCTTTGAAGCGCAGTAAAGTTTGCTAAAATGGCAATTACCGCCACAACGTAAGTCATATACAAATAGTTAGGATAAATAACTCCTAAAATCAAAGCAATGAAAATTAAAATTAATCTCTCCCCTCTTGATAATAATCCCCCTTTCAGTTCCTGATTAACTAAATCTTTTTCTTTAGCCGCTGCCTTAACATAAGTTGTAACCACTGAACCAAAGATTGCTAGATATACCCAAGCCTGTCCAGGGATTATAAATGTTGGAAGAGCTAAGAAAAACATTCCAAAGAAAATAATACCTTCGACATATCTATCAAAAACAGTATCCAAATATGCTCCAACTTTACTCGACATATTTTTAGCTCTAGCTACCGCTCCATCAATAAAATCCAAACCAGCCGCAACTAAGAAAAATACAATTGCCCAAATTAGATTCTCCTTAATCATGTACCATAATCCAACTAAAGCAAAAATTCCTGAAAGATAGGTGTATTGATTAGGAGTCAATGGTAAAGCACCAAAAATCTTACCAACCAATTTTTCTAAATCTTTAAACCAATGTCTTTTTGTATCTAACATATTTTTAATAATTATTTATTATTTATTAAAACTAAAACAGCTAAAAAGCTGTTATAGTTTCTGTATTAAATTTGAAGAATAGGCTTTCATTGCTTCTAATTCTTTCAATCCTTTTTCAGTAGTTTTGTAGGCCTTCTTGCCAGCATTTCTTTCACGACTAACATATTTATCACTCTTTAATCTAAATAAAACACTTTTAACCATTAACTCATTAGGAAGAAAACCGAACTTCTCGAAAATCAATCTTGAAACATCTTCTTCTTTAACTTCAACTTCCTTACCTAAAGAAAGAATGAATGTCCATAGATTGCCTTCAGTAACTGAATTGATGAATCTTTTGTTTGGTTCCATAGTTTTTTATTTTATTATATTACCTTTCTCTTTTATTAGCAATAAATTCTTCAATCATTTCTCTGGCTTTTTCATCAGTGAATTGAGTCATGGGGTGTTTCATGAAGTAAGCAGAAGAAGATAATAGTGTTCCACCAATTCCCCTATCCAAACCAATCTTTAATAATCTGATAGCATCGATAACACAACCAGCTGAGTTAGGAGAATCTTCTACTGATAATCTTAACTCCAATTCTACTGGCACATTACCAAACTTCCTTCCTTCCATACGAATGAAACAAACTTTGTTATCCTTCAAGAAAGGAACCCAGTCTGATGGACCAACGTGTAAATTATCATAGCTCAATCTCTTAGCTAATTGAGATTCAACTGCTTCGGTCTTTGAAATCTTTTTAGTTTTCAATCTAGCTCTTTCTCCATACATATTTAAGAAGTCTGTATTTCCTCCAACGTTTAATTGATATGAACGATCAATTGTAACTCCTCTTTCTGCAAATAAGTGAGATAAAACTCGGTGAGTAATAGTTGCTCCGATTTGTGATTTAATATCGTCTCCAATACAAGGAATTCCCTTGTCTCTAAATTTCTTTTCCCATTTAGGATCAGAACAAATAAATACAGGCATACAATTGACAAGAGCTACACCAGCATCCAAAGCTGCTTGGGCATAGAATTCAACTGCTTTCTGTGAGCCAACAGGCATATAGTTAACTAAAACATCTGCTTTTGATTTTTTTAATTCTTCAACTACATCAACTGCCTTTTTGTCTGAAGGCAAAAAAGTCTGATCTTCAGGATAGTCTTTCATATGAGTAGCAACTCCATCTAAAATATTTCCCATTTTAACAATGACTCCTGTTTTTGGAACATCGTGACAAAAAGTTTTAGTACAGTTTGGTTTTTCAAAAATAGCTTGAGCAACATCTTTTCCAACTTTTCTTTTATCAATATCAAAACAAGCTACTATCTTGATGTCTGATATTTTGTATCCTCCTAAAACATTATGCATTAATCCTGGAACCACTTCATCATCATTTTTAATGTCTTTGTAATAATAAATACCTTGAACCAAAGAACTTGCACAGTTACCTAATCCAGCAATAGCAATTCTAATTTCTTTCTTCTTTTCAGTTGATTTAGCTGGCTTTACAGATTTTTTTGCCATATTTATTACTTAAACTATTATGTTAATTATATTTGATTCTATTTTACACTGGTAAAATAGTTTGTCAATAAGATTATTAATAGTCACTATTGACTACTTCTCATTAAAATGTCATAAATTGGATTATCTATTGCACTAAAAGATAATTGTTTGATATAATAAAAACGTGAAATTACTCAAAGAAATAAAAACACTCTTTATTAAATCTTCTAAAAAAGACGAAGATAATAAAGAAAAAGAATTACTTAGAACAAAGGTAATTAAAGGTACCGATTTTGCTGTACGCGAATATGGCGAAGTATTTAAAAAATTAGCTGAATACGATAGAACTCTAAATTAATCTCTATGTCTGTAAAATATTTGGATATGGAATTAATGCAAAGTATGTGCCACAGACTGGCTCTAAATGTTTTTGATACGAAGAATGACCCTATCGCGTGTTTTGAAGACCATTCAAATCTGCTTGAATCTGCCATTAACTTACCTCGACAAACCTTTGAAGGAATCGAACTGTATCCGACGTTAATAGATAAAGCGACTATACTATTTTATGGAATCAATAAAAACCACCCGTTTAGAAATGGTAATAAAAGAATCTCGGCAGCATCGTTAATAGTTTTTCTATATATCAACGACAAACAGATAAATGCTAGCAAGCAAGAAATAGTTGACATGACTCTTTATGTGGCAAAATCTCCAAATAACGAAATGGAAAAAGTTTTGGACGATATTAAATTATGGATAACAAAACACATATCGCCATTGAAAGAAAAAACTGACAATACTTAAGAAGTATATGACACCCTTTGAAAGACTAACCAAATCAAACACCAAAGAAAATCTTTGGATCTATATCTTGGCTACTCTAAAAAAGCATTCCAACTATGCTTGGGATTTACATACTTCAATTGAAAAGGACTTTGGCTTTAAACCAGGAAACATAACTCCCTACCGCGTCCTCTATCGTTTAGAAGAACAAGGCTTTGTTAAAAGTGAACCAGAAGAAAGAAGAAGGGTTTACAAAATTACCGAAATGGGCGAAAAGGAATTAAACAAAGTAAAAAACTTCTATTCTGAAGTATTAAAAAAGATAAGTTAAGATATGAAAATTAACAAAAAAACAAAAGAAGAGAAAGAGACTGACATTCAGCAAATCGTCAACCATTTTTTCTATACCAAAGGCTTCTCTCTTGACGAAATCAAAGAATCAGCTAAAAAGAAGAAGATAATCTATTCTAGATTTACTAGGCCAGGCAAAGAATTGCTTGATCTTGCCGGTTCAGTAGAAAAAGCCAAAGAAGCCATGACGACAGTTGCCAATTGGGCCAAGTCCCGTAACCTTGATTACTCAATTGAAACCGTTTTCAAAAAATGGTTAGAATTGGGAAAATTAAAACCCAAGGAAATTGTTAAAAAACCATATTATCGAAACCAACCAATGATTTGGTCTCAAACCAAAAGAAAATGGTACGTCATTGATGACGGAGGAGAATGGCTTGAATACGCTGACAAAGAAAACAAGATAGAATGGAGAATCGAAAAATAATAAGTTAAAAGAAAAAAAACAAATGTTATCATACGCAGAATTAAACAGAGGTGTAATTATTGTTATCAATGATCAACCTTACGAAATATTAGAAGCCTTAAGCACTTTCAAAGGAAGAGGCCATTCCTATCTTCAAATGAAATTAAAAAACCTAATAAGTGGTGCTGTCATTTCAAAAAGTGCTCAACCAAGAGATTCTTTTGAAGAAGCAGATGTTGAAGAACAAGAAGCTAAATTCATTTTTGGAAATAAAGGAAAATACACTTTTAGCGACGTTAAAGGTAAAAGATTTGAATTAACCGAAGAACAAATTGGAGATAAAGCTGGATTCCTTAAAGCTAACGAAGAAGTAAAAACAATTATCTTTAATGACAAAATCATCAATGTCATTATTCCCATCAAAGTTCAATTAAAAGTTACTGAGGTTCCACCAGGCGTTAAGGGAGACCGAGCTCAGTCAGGAACTAAATTAGTAACTCTTGAGACTGGAAGAAAAATAGATGCCCCACTGTTTGTAAATGAAGACGATATTATAGAAATAAATACAGAAAGCTCAACTTACGTTAGAAGAGTTAATGAGTAAAACAAAACCACCGAAATAATCGGTGGTTTTTCTATTTTACAAATAAGTTACAAAAACAATGCCCATCCTTTTCAATCTCTTCCTCGTGATAAATACAAGGACAAATTATTCTCTTATCTGCTTTCTTGTCCCCTGTCATTTTTCTGCAGGGACAATATATTTCTCCGAAACCTTCCTTGCGAATTAATAATCCCTTAACAATTCCTGAAACTATGGCCTTATTGGGATTAAGCTTAAATCCTTTACTTTTAGCATATTCATCGCTTTTCTTTATTAAAATTTCAATATCTTTTTCTTCCATTTTAAATATTTAAATTTATCCAGCTTCTAATTTCTTCTTCTTGTTTTAAGCCAATAAACTTGTCTTTAACTTCTCCATTGATAAACAAAACAACTGTTGGAATTCGATCAACCTCGAACATGTTCCCCGTTACAGGATTTTTATCCAAATCCATTTTGTAAAAATCTACCTTACCTGTATATTCTTCTGAAAGTTTCTCAATAATTGGTCCCAACATTTTACAAGGAGGACACCATTCAGTGAAAATATCTACCAATACCGGTTTATTATTCTTAACTGCCGACTCAAAAGTATCATCTGTTAGAATATTCATTTTTTTCTTTATTAATTATTACAATCATATTATACATGGAAATAAAAAAAGAGACAATTATAAATTTTCTCTTTTATTTTCCACTTCCACTCTTGTAGATCTCAAAGCAATCTCCATTAGATCGCCCTCAGTCAATGCTTCTCCATTAAAATAACGCTGGCTTATTTCAACAAAGCCAAATAGGTTTTGCATTATTAGTATTCTTTTGTATCTATCATAGAGAAGATGAACTTCTACATGGCAATCAGGACATCCTTTCTTTATTGACCCATTCCTACCGCCATATTCCCGAGGAATCTCGTGATGCTCTTCGATTTCTGTTACTTCCGTGTCTTTCTCCCCATGAATAATAATGCATCTTGGACATTTGCCGTGATCTACCCCATTTCCATTTTTATGCCTTGGATGAGGTTCTTTTCTTGAAGATCTTCTTCCATCATGATAAGTAGTCCTTTTTTTGGTAAAATTTTTTTCTAACTTTTTCGGAATAAATCCTTTTGCTAAGGATCTTTTATCACCATTCAAATAATCACCTCGATTAAATGATAAATAAATGTAAAGGTTCAACTATACCAGAAGAACCATCTACATTTTATTCTTGTTTTAAAAATCCGTCAAACTAATCTTTTTCTATCTCTTTTTTAATCTCCTCAAATTCATTTTCAATTTCTTTGAATTGTTTCTTAGCTTCTTTGATTATTAGAGCCGCTTCTTTTACTTTTTCTAATCCTTCCTCAACATCAACTTCTTCCTGTTTTTCGAACCATTCGGCAATTAAAGATAATTTTTTAAGACTTTGGTTAAGATTTTTTTCCTTCATTTTTTTGTGTTTTTTTAACTTGCGTATTTATTATTCCGTTATATACTTTTAAATCAATAATATCTTCGACTTTAACATCATTAATGTTTTTAATTACTCCCTTTTTGCTATTCGCAATACAATATCCTAACTTTAAATTCCTTTCTGGATCATTTTGATTAATTGTCTTTTCAATATTTCCCAATTTATCTTTCATTTTGCTAATCTCATTTTCAAGTATTTTTGGAATTACGGTTTTAATTCTAAATTCAATCATTTTAAATAAAGAAATTACTTTTTCTAACTTGTCTTTAATTTTTAAAAATAAACTATTAATTTTGTATTCTAAACTTCTTAAAGAAGAAGAAAAAGAATTAAAAATTTCTCTTTCCATTGCTTTTAATTCTAACTCTGCTTCCTGCCAAGACTGATTTAAAAGGTTAGCCGCTGCAGTCGGAGTTGAAACCATTTTATCAGCCACTAAAGATAATAATGGCACATCTTTATCATGCCCGATAGCTGCGATTACCGGAAAAGGAAGACTAGCAATTTCCCTTATTAATATCTCATTATTAAAGGCTAAAAACGACTCCAAAGAGCCACCTCCTCGCATAATGACAAGAACATCGATATCTTGTTTCTTCATCGTCTTAACGCTATTTAGGAGGTCTCTAACCGCTTCCAACCCTTCAACTCGAGAGTCGATAAACTTGATTTGGAAGCCAAACCTTCCTAAATTATTTAAAAAGTCAGAAATAACCGCTCCCTGCTTAGAAGTAATAATACCAACCCTTTTAACAAAAGAAGGAATTTCCTTTTTTTTATTTAAATCAAATAATCCTTCATCTTCCAATTTCTTTTTTAATTTCTCGTATTCCTTTTTCAATTCCCCTTCTCCCATCAACTGTATTGTTTTTGCCTTAAAACTTAATCTTCCTGTCGGAGGATAAACATCGGGGATTCCTTTAGCGATAATTTCTAATCCTTCTTTTAATTCTACTCCGCATAATTTATAATCATAATTCCAAACAACACAAGATAAAACACTTTTGTCTTTTTTATCCTTCAAAGAAAAATAAACATGCCCAACTGAGCTGATTTTAACTTCCGAAACCTCTCCCACTATTCTTGCTTCAAAAGAATTAAGTATTCCGTTTAATAATTTCAAATACGCAGAAATAGAAAGAATGTTATTCTCCAAAAGTTCCTTTACTGCTGATTTACCTTTTTGTTCCATATTGCTATTCTATCAAAAAAACAAAAAATCCGCTATTTACTAAAGCTATTTACATTTTTATATGAATATGGTAATAAAAAATCGGCCCCTCAAGAACATATGTCTCTTTGAAGAGGCCTAGGAGAAGGTAGAGGCGCATGAACTTATGCTAAATGTAGCAATCATCCAACTCTCTGCGATCTCTGGTTTATTTCTGTTATGTGAGACGTCCCCTCTCTCGCTTCTGATAAGAGGAACTGTAAGAGTCTCTTTCGACAGACGAATACCAGTGCCGGACAGCACGATTCCGGTTCATCGCAGCACCATGAAAAGTTGCTACACTATGGTGCGGGTTCAAATCCTGCAATAATGTAGCAAATTATCTCCTATGATTGAGCACAAAGCTCAATCAAAACTAAATTTAATGGGATGCCAATATGTGTATCCCAGGGGGAAGCCTACCATTGTGCTTCCCTTTATTTTTTTTCGTGCTTAATTTTTGCCATTACGGCGTTCTTTCTATAGTTACAAAAATCACACTCAGAATTCATTTCTGGAATCTTATCACTCATTAAACATTTTTTAATATCCATTAGCGCTCCCTCTATCCAAGAATCATCTCCGGTATATGGAATAACTTTAATATCAAACTCTAATTTTTTATCAAAATAAGGCTTGCCCGTATCTCCATTGCAATAAACAAAATATCCCGTCGGAGAAACATCAAATCCATTCTTTCTAAAGAGCCATTGATATATTTCCATCTGTCGCTTATATCCTCTCTGCCATTCAGCATCTAAATTAACCTCGCTGGTTTTAGATGTTGCCTTGTAATCAACAATTATTACTTCCCCCTTAGGATTAATCCAAATATCATCAATTGCTCCAGTAATTAAAAGATTGGTTGGTTCATGCAAATATTCAATTCCTTTAAAAGTATTCCTCCAAGTATCAATATCTTTATGTTTATAAGGAATCGCATCTATTCCGAATTCTTCTATAAAAGGATGAACAGTTTGTTCTTTCCTATATAAATCAAATTCTTTTTTTAGCAATGAATCAACCGCACTGTTCAACGTAAAAGGAAACCCAGGGGGTCTACCTATTCCTAATCGCCTATCTAAATAGAAACACTGTGGACACTCCATAAACAAATCTATCTTTGAACGACTAAGTTTAAATGGTGTTTTCGATTCAGGATTAAAAATATTATTCGATTTTTTGTAGTATTCTGACATGTTTTACTTGACAATTTAATTATAACTATGATAATATGGTTGTAGAATTCTTATGAAAAAGTACCTCTTAATGGTTTCGTCCTTAAGCGGTGCTTTTTCTTTTATACTCTAATTTTTTCCTTAAATCATACATAAAAACTACCTTTTCCTTGGCTGTCTTTTTTAGTAATGTTGAACAATTATTATAATGAGGGCTCATTACCGTCCTTAAGCGATTATGATCGTATAAATACCCAACTAAAGAATAAAAATCTCCATCACTCGTAACAACGACGGCCTTATCAAAATTATTTTCAAAACAATCAATCATAGCCTGAACAACTAAATCAGCATCAATATTCCCTTTATGTGATCCATCTTTATTTGGAAGAACTGGCTTAAATTTTAATATAAATCCTGCCTTTTGAAGCGAGGCGTACATGTTGCTATTCTCTGGAACATATCCAATAAATAAATATGCAACGGAAACTCCGTATTTTTCCTTTAAATAAACTCTGAATTTTTTAAAATCTAAAAGCCATCCCAGATTTTTTATACCTATATTTAAATTCTGACTATCTATAAAAGCAAAATTGTTTTCTTTATTCATTATAAATTAGTTTTACTTAACTTAAAAGAACCAACATTGCCTCATATTTAGGCTTAATTATTTTCTTTGAATTCTCAAAATTGAGCTGATTCCATTTATTTTCAAGTTTTTTTCTAACTGCTTCTTTAGCTTCCATCTGATTCAAATTTTCATAGATAAAAGCGGCTTTAAATATTCCTGGAATATTATCAAAATTACTTAAAGCATCCGCATCGGCAATTATCTTTTCTTCAACACTTGTTGGATTATTTTTTTGTGAACCGCGATGATTTAAAATACAATTCTTAACCATCTCTATCTTTTCAATTGGATAATTTAATTCTTTTAATTTTTCTTCTGCAATCTTTGCTCCAGTAATATGGTGATCTTTCCTACCATAAATAACGGAACCGATATCATGCAGCCAAGCAGCAATTTCAACTACCTCTTTATCAGCTCCCAATTCTTCAGCTAGCTCAAGGGCATATTTAACTGTAGGAACAAAATGAAAAATAAAAGGTTCGTAGCCATATTTACTATTTGATTTTAGTGACTCTTTTTCAACAAAATTTTTAATCTCTTCAATTATGTTCATCTTTGTTAAATAAGAAAAGCACTCCTGATAATAGCAAAGGAAGCGATATCAGAACAAAAGTATCCCACCTATGATAAGTCCCATAATAAACAGTAAAGATAATGCTCATAATGATAAAAATAATTCCTCCTGTTCTTGGCTTTTTCCATGAATAAAACAATACAATAATAAGAAAAATAGTTGGAATGTTATGCATAAAAAATCCCCCTATTTTATCCAACAATGATCCGTCCATACTAAAAACATCGAAAGACAAAAGAACAAGGAAAGAAACAAAAATAATCATTAATATTCTTGGAAACCAAATTGTTAATATTTTTTTAATATTCATATTATTTTTTTAATTTTCTTATTATTTCTTTCTTGCCTAAGTTTCTGAGAAGGCTTGCCTTCTTTATACTTACTTACCTGTCTTTCATATGAGTTCATCTTTCCTATATTCTTCACAGGATGTCTTACAAATAATGTCATGCTTTTATTATACTTCTAAAAACAAAAAGTGCCAATAACGATAAGATTTACGGAAACGTTTTATTAGAGTCTTTTAAGATCAATTCTTAATACACCTTACAGACATTCCATATCCTCGATATTGAGTACCACTGGTTGTTGCAGCACTGCTAGTAAATTTTGCGTATGAAGATTTGGTGCTATTAGTTGTACTGCTCCAATAATAGCCATTGGTGCCGACATCAGTACTAGTAAGACTACCAGAGTAACTTCTGTAGCCCCCTACGGTTAACTTTAAGACAGAACTGTAGGCAGTAGTATAGTTCGTCAAAGGAATAGTACTAATTTCAGAACCCCATTCAGTTAACGTTGGTATGCGCCAACCAGTAGGACAAGGATTATTAGTTCCGCTAACTCCTTGCCAAAGATTAGTATTTTGAGGATTTCTCCAGTCATAAGGAGTAGCGCTACTTGTAATAAACTTATTATTACCAGGCGTATTGCTAGAAGATTTGGTACTAGTAGTAGAACTCGTACGAGTCTGATGACTATCATCTAATCTTCCCCATTCAAATAAATCTCCATAAGCGCTTGAGTCAGTCTTAGATGTAGCAACTTGAGTGGCTCCAAGATTTCTATCCATCCAACATTTACCTGTTGGAGATAAAACTGTTCCATAAGTAACACTACCAGATTTATAAGTAAAGGCTACCGATTGAGTACAAGTCCAAACTGTAGCACAACTAGCAGTAGTTCCTCCGTTTAATCCAGCACAAGTCCAAGTCCAGGGACCAGAGCCAGAGACAGATGAGGCAGTTCCAGGGTTGCAGAGATCGGTACTTGGAGCAATATATGAATTAGTGCTATTAGCTGAACCACAGACACCATCTTGGGATTTATTAGCGGTACAGGTTCCGCTAGTTGCTCCTCCGTTTGTTGATGCACAAGTCCAAGTCCAGGGACCAGAGCCAGAGACAGATGAGGCAGTTCCAGGGTTGCAGAGATCGGTACTTGGAGCAGTGTAGTAATTAGAACCATCGGCAGTTCCACAAACACCATCTTCGCTTTTGTTAGCAGTACAGGTTCCGCTAGTTGCTCCTCCGTTTAATCCAGCACAAGTCCAAGTCCAGGGACCAGAGCCAGAGACAGATGAGGCAGTTCCAGGGTTGCAGAGATTATTGCTCGGAGCAGAGGGGTAATACGAACCATTGGCAGTTCCACAAACACCGTCTTCAATTTTGTTAGCGGTACAGGTAGAAGAAGTAGTTCCTCCGTTTAATCCAGCACAAGTCCAAGTCCAGGGACCAGAGCCAGAGACAGATGAGGCAGTTCCAGGGTTGCAGAGATCGGTACTTGGAGCAATATATGAATTAGTGCTATTAGCTGAACCACAGACACCATCTTGGGATTTATTAGCGGTACAGGTTCCGCTAGTTGCTCCTCCGTTTGTTGATGCACAAGTCCAAGTCCAGGGACCGGAACCAGAGACAGAAGAAGCGTTTCCAGGGTTGCAGAGATCGGTACTTGGAGCAGAAGAATAATTAGAACCATTGGCAGTTCCACAAACACCGTCTTCAATTTTGTTAGCGGTACAGGTTCCGCTAGTTGCTCCTCCGTTTGTTGATGCACAAGTCCAAGTCCAGGGACCGGAACCAGAGACAGAAGAAGCGTTTCCAGGGTTGCAGAGATCGGTACTTGGAGCAGAAGAATAATTAGAACCATTGGCAGTTCCACAAACACCGTCTTCAATTTTGTTAGCAGTACAAGTAGGAGTGTATCCCTTATTTAATCCAGCACAAGTCCAAGTCCAGGGACCGGAACCAGAGACAGAAGAAGCGTTTCCCGTAGAACAAAAATTAGCTATCGGAGCAGAAGTTAAATTAGCACCGTTTGAAGAACCACAAACACCGTTGACTGCCTTTTCAGTCGCTGAACTATAAGTATCTGTTGCACTGTCATATATATATGCATAATCAGTAGAAAGAACTGAAGAAATAACGAAAGAGTTTCCATCATCTGAAACGTATTTATAATTTGAATCGCTAGGAAGTGGTTTTGTAAGATAATAAGAAAGCTGATCATCAATAACTGGACAACTACCAATAAAACAATTATCACTATCTGCAACTATTGGATATGATCCCTCCATTGCCTTATAAGAAGCCAAATTCATTCTTAATTGATCTAGAGCTGATTTTTTAAGTGCGTCATTGGCGGCATCATTTGCTTTATTCAAGGAGACGACAACAATGCCAGAAAGAATTCCAATAATAGAAATGACTACTAATATTTCAATTAAAGTAAAAGCTTTGTTTGATATCTTCATGGTATTTTATTTTAAATTTTTGTATTAAAATTATTATACAAGAATTAAACTTAAAAAAAGAGTAGACAATCATATTTTAGAATTATCAATCAACCTATAAATGTTCCAAATTTTTCTCCTTTTAATGCTTTAGAAATATCTTTAAATTTTTTAATATTAAATACAATAATCGGCTTTTGATTATCTAAACACAAAGCAAAAGCTGTTAAATCCATAACATTTAGTTTCTTCTCTAAGGCCTCTTCAAAGGTTAAATTTTCATACAGCTTAGCATCGGAATACTTTTTAGGGTCTTTATTATATACTCCATCAACATTAGTAGCTTTTAAAATTAAATCACAATCAATCTCGCAAGATCTTAAAGCAGCTAAAGTATCTGTGGTAAAAAAAGGATTACCAGTTCCTCCAGCAAAAACAACTATCTTTCCTTGATTTAAATATTCAATTGCTTTCTTTTTTGAAAAAGACTCGCAAACTTTATCCATTTCTATTGATGACATTAATTTTGATGGAACACCCAAAGACTCTAAGGCCTCTTCTAATCCCAATCCATTGATAATAGTGGATAACATTCCCATATAATCAGCCGTCACCTTGTCAAAATGTTCTTCTCCTATTTCACGACCCCTAAAAATATTTCCTCCTCCAATAACAATACATAAGTCAACATTATTCTTTTTTTTAATATCAACAATCTCTTTGGCTATTTTCATATACGAAGACAAAGAAACTCCTCTGCCATCTTCTTTGCCAAACGACTCCCCTCCAATCTTTAATAATATTCTTTTGTATTTTTTCATTTAATGTAATGTGAATTATTATCACAAATATTATATTCTATTTATTAAAACTAGGCAAACTAAAAAACAAAAGAGCCGAATATATATTCTGCTCATTTAAAAAAATTAAAGAATTATTATCTGATTGAAGATTTGATTAGTGTATCGAATCTTTTTTTCAATATCGAAACACTCATGAAGTTCATCGGGATTAATGAATTTCATAATCTCTTCGTTCCGAAGTAATGCGGTGTAGAAATCTTCTTTGGTTTCCCAGCATTCAAGGGCAATATCCCTCACAAGAGTATGCGCTCTTTCTCTTGGCAGGCCACTCTTTTCGGAAACAAGCATCATCACTTCCTGGGAAAAAATCAAACCCTTGGTCAACTCGAGATTTTCCTTCATTCTTTCCTTGGAAACCCTCATCTTCCGGAATATTGAAGCAAGTCTTTTTAGTCCATATTCGACCAATGCCGAACTGTCGGGAAGAATCACTCTCTCTGGTCCAGAATTATCCAAGCTTCGTTCGTTCCAGCAGTCAGAAAGATTGCCATAGGAAACTTGAACGTTGCTGCAGACAATGCGCATTAATCCGGTCAGATTCTCCCAGCCGATAGGGTTCTTTTTGTGCGGCATGGCCGATGACCCCTTTTGGTCTTTGCTGAACGATTCCATGACCTCACCGATCTCGGTTTGAGCCATGAGACGCATGCTGACCGATATCTTAGAAACTGTTCCGGCAATTAAGCCAAGGACCGCCATGTATTCAGCAATGATATCGCGAGAAATAATCTGTGTCGCAATAATGGGTTTGAGCCCAAGCTTTTCACAGGTTATCACTTCGACTTTTGGGTCAAGTGTATACATGCCGACAGCACCACTGATTTTGCCGACTGAAACTCTGATTTTAAGACTTTCCAGTCTTTCTTTGTGTCTCTTCAGTTCCGCATACCAGTTAATTAGCTTGACCCCGAAAGTTATCGGTTCGGCATGAATTCCGTGAGTACGTCCGATTTGTACGGCATGGATGTTTTCCAAGGCTTTCGCTTCAACAATTTCCATTAAGTCCGTTAAAGCATCTTGGATAAGATTGATGCTTTCCCGGAGCTGAAGACTTTGAGCCGTATCAACGACATCGTAAGAGGTTAATCCTCGATGAAGCCAGGGTCGAAGCTCTTCCGGAAATTGCGGAGAAATGTACTCCAAAAATGCAACAACATCGTGCTTTGTAATTTCTTTTTCAATACGATTGATTTCATCCGAATTGATTTTTATCTTGTCGACATGAGGAATATTATACTTAAATTCTCCCAAATCTTTGCGAGCCTTCAAAACGGCTATCTCCACTTTAAGCCAAGTTGTGAATTTGTAGTTCTCAGACCAAATTTTTGCCATTCTCTCATTTGTATAACGACTGATCACAATAAATCACTCCTTTAGGTTGTTAAATAACATTAAAATTATTGCAAAAACATTATGTTTTTTGCAAGAAAAGAATAACAAAATAATAAATTATTGTCAAAAACGCTCATCCGTTAATTTTATGCTTTAGTTGCCAATTGTCCGCAAGCTGCCTTAATTCCCCTTCCAAATTCATATCTTTGGGTAGTAAAAATTCCCTCTTTTTCTAAATAATCTTTGAATTTTTTAATTGTTTTAGAATCTGATGCTTTAAACTTTCCCGTTGGATTATAGACTATTAAATTAACCATGTATAATGATTTTTTCATTATTTTTGCTAATTCTTTAGCACATTCAAGAGAATCATTCTCTCCCTTTATCATTAAATACTCAAACATCACTTTCCTTTTATTTTTTAAAATATAATCATCAACAACTCTTAGAACATCTTTTAAAGGATACTTTTTATTCACTGGCATTAATTTACTTCTCAATTCATCATTAGGAGCGTGTAAAGAAATAGAAAGATTTACTTGCAAATCTTCGTTGGTAAATCTTTCTATTCCCTCAATTATTCCCGAAGTCGAAATAGATATCTTGCGACTTCCAATATTAAAATACTCTGGACTGTTTAAAATACGAATTGCTGACATTACATTATCATAGTTCAAAAACGGTTCTCCCATTCCCATAAAAACAATATTAGTTACTTTGCAAATTCTCATAAACAACAAAACTTGAAGAACTATTTCTTCAACGGTTAAATTTCTCTTTAACCCCATCGTTCCAGTCGCACAAAAAGAACACGCCAAGGGACAACCAACCTGAGAAGAAACACAAACCGTCGAACGATTATCAGTATGCTTCATTAAAACTGATTCAATTTTTAATCCATCTGATAATTCAATTAAAGCTTTGATTGTATTTCCTTCATCAAACATTTTGTGTTCGATTTCTAAAGGACAATCTTTTTTTAATTCTTCGCGCAAAGATAAAGGCAGGACACTTGCCTTGTCCCAATCTTCTATTAAGTCTTGAAAAATCAGTTTGTGCACCTGCTTAATCCTATACTTAGGTTGATTTTCTAATTTTTTTTCAATTAGAGATAAATTCATTCTTTGTTTTCTATAACCTTAACTTCTTCTTTAGTTATAACATTCTCATTCTTTATTTTATCAACTATTGTTGATAGTTTTTTAGTTCTAGTAATTGATACTTCGTCAAACTGAGTTGAAACTGCCCTAATTTTCTTTCCCAAAGAATCAACCTCTTCATTATATTTATTATATTCAATTTCAAACTTCTTAATTAATTTTATGATTTCATGAAGATTCTCCTGATATTTAAAACTCTTATATGATTGGAAAACCATCCGTAAGATAGCAGTAAAACTAAATGGTCCAGCGAGCACTACTTTCTTTGCCATAGCGTCGTTCCAGGTTTCGTTCATTTGATCATAGATAAAGCTGAAAATCATTTCGTTAGGAACGAATAAAATAACAAAATCAACGGTATCTTCTTCGGGATTAATATATTCTCTACCTGATATTTCTTTTATTCTATTTTTAACATCCTGCTCAAAAACTTTTTTGAATTGTTTTTTCTTTTCTTTATCTTCTTCATCATTAAACTTGATGAAATTATTCAAAGGAAATTTAACATCGATATTTATTTTAGTTCTATCGGGTAAGAAAATAGTAAAATCAGGTCTATTAGCATTATTATCTTGGGCTGTATTAGCTTCATAGTTTTCTCCTCTAACAAAACCGATTGTCTTTAACAGGTTCTCAGCGATTTCTTCTCCGTATTTTCCCCTTAATTGATTATTTGACAAAACATTTCTCAACCCTTCGGTTGAATCTTTTAAACTGCCAGTTACTGTCTTGTATTCTTCTAATACTGTTCTTAAGGTATTAAATTCTCCAATTCTTTCTTTTTCCACTTCATCTAACTGCTTTTTGCTCTTATCCAGTTCTTGATGAACTCTTTCAATCAAATCTTTAATCGTATCTTTGTTGTGTTGAATTGATTCACTGATAAGTTCTTTTTTAAGATCAACCTGTTCTAATAATCTCTTCCTTTCTTCTTCGAACAACATCTTACTTCTTTTATCGTTTTCATTCATTAACTTCTGAAAAAGAATATACGTAAAAACAAGGATTATAAATAATGAAGCTATTAAAGTGATGGTTTCGGTTGTCATATTGACTTTTTTATTAGTGATGTATAATATACGTGCAATCAGAAATGATTGTCCTGCCCGAGGACTCGGGATCGAGATTCGTAAATCTAGCTTTGGCTAGATTTTTGCTTAAACTCTTAAACCCTTGACAAGTCATTGTAATTGATTAAAATATACTTAAGGTACTTTATTCAGAGCAGTCTGCTTAATGAAACGTGCGAAGTTCGCACTTCCTTAAGTGGATAGTTGTAGCGGATTGCTCTGAGTGAAGTATTTTTTATTACAAATATCTTGAATTTTTCCGATTTTCTCTTTGATAATTTCGTAATAAATACTGTTATTATTTTCAAATAATTGAAAAACTGCATAGGCTATATAATCTGCTATTTGCAAACCACCATGAGTATAGTGAGGATTGTGCTGATAAGAAAGACTTAATTCAGCATTTAATCGTGGATGTTTATCAAGATAATCTAATCTTATCCTTTCAACCTCTATTTCTAGTTCCTTTCTTAATTTTAACTTACTATCTTTTCTTGAAAAAACTATTTCTGTTTGGTCAGTTTGATGACATATATTTTTTAATAATTGTCCAGACATGACTCCATACATTTTCCCCGGATTTTCTTTTAACTGTTGATAACATTTTAATTTTTCAACAACAATAACATCTATTTTGATATCTTTTAATTCTTTAATAAAATTATAGAATCTTTCTCTTACTTGAGGATAATCACTTTGAGCATGGAAAGAATCTAAGGCATAGGCTGAAGAAAAAACCCTTGTTAATTCTTTGTTTTTTAAAAGGCTACTTTTAAAATCTACAACTTTCTGTTGAAGAAGTAGTTGATCTTCTACTCTTATGGCAGCTAAAATCAAAAATTTAGTTGCCTGCCCTTTTTCAACTAAATTTACTCCTTTAAAAGAAAAAACTTCAGGTTTTCCGGATTCATCTATAAAAATATATGTTTTAGATTTTTCCATTATTTCTATTATATCACACTTTTCTCTTTTCTAAGAGAAATACTTTATTATTTTTTCGAACAACATCTTTGAAAACAATTGCCACTTCTTCTCCTTTTTTTCCCTTTTCAATGCTTTTATTTTTAATCTGCATTGACTCAACTTTTTGTTCAATATACGTATTGGTTCCTTCAATAATAATCTTATCTCCCACCTTTAAATCAAGGTGATTTAATGTTATCGAACCTGATTTAACTTTAGGATAATAATGAGTAATATATCCAACCAATACTTTCTTTTCCAAAGAAACATTATCAGCTTTTTCATAACTGATTCCCTCTTTGCTTGGAGTTCCAAAATAGAAACCAGTAGAAAATCCTCGATTGTAAACTGAAGATAATTCTTCTTTCCATTTTTTAACTTTTTCACTGGTAAATGATTTATCAAAATATGCATCAATTGCTTCTCGATAGCATCTTGAAACAACTTCAATATATTTTGGATCTCTTCTTCTGCCTTCAATTTTAAAAGAATCTATTCCCGCCTTGATTAATTCTGGAACGAATTCAATCATGCATAAATCTTTAGCGCTCATAAAATATTTTCCTTCATTGGAAACTGCATTACCTTCTTCATCTGACAATGTCCACTCTTTTCTGCAAGGTTGGGCACAACTTCCACAATTAGCTGATTTGCCATACAAGTAGGCTGATAAAATACAACGGCCAGAAATAGCCATACACATTGCTCCGTGAACAAAAACTTCAATCTCTATTTTAACTTTCTTTTTTAACTCTTTAATTTGCTTTAAAGTCATCTCCCGAGCTAAAACTATTCTCTTCGCGCCTAACTTTTTATAAAATAAAGCAGCTTCGTAATTAGAGATATTAGCTTGAGTTGAAACAATAAAAGGAATCTTTATTTTCCTAGCTAGCTGAATAACCGCAGGGTCCCAAACAATAACCGCGTCTACGCCCCCCTTTTTGGCCTTTTTAAGCAACTTTTCGGCCTTTTTGATGTCATGGTTATATACCACAGAATTGACCGTTAAATACCCTTTTATGCCGTAAGAATGACACTTCTTTATAAAGGCTTCTAGTTCAGAAACTTTAATGCCGGAAGCCGCTCTCATACTTAATTCATCAACACCAAAATAGACTGCATTGGCATATGATTTGCAGGCTTCTAAACTGGCCCAATCACGAATCGGACTCATTAGTTCTGGCTTTTTCATATACTCAATTTAACATATTAAAGGTAATAAAAAAAGAGCCTATTTATTAATATTTCGGCTCAATATGTATTTTATCTAAAAACTCTTTGGGAAGAACTTTTTCTGCAAAGGACATATAGCCTATTGCAGTTTTCATTTGAATTTCAGTAGGAACATTTCTGTCCCCTCCGTGTTCATTGATCCAGTTTCTGACTGCATCTTTATCTAGGCCGACAGGAATCTTTCCTTCGCCATAAGATTCTTTCAGCCAGATGCGAGCAGTATCAGGAGTAATCCCCTCATCGGACCAGACAAGAATGGTTTCGCCATTTTTATCGATGTAGAGTCCGAATTCTCCTTTCCAGTCAGCAAGAATCAAATCCTTTTCATTAAGGAATCTGGATCCTGCATGGAAAATTGCCAAGGTAGTTGAACGAAGAAGCTGGGCCAGGATTTGAGCATCAATCTTGAAACACTTGTTCTCTTCTTCGGCCAGCCATGCTCTTAAAAATTCGACTAGCTGATCGTAAGTAATGTTCTCGTCGTGCCCTTCTTTATTCTTTATGCTTGGAGTAAAGATAGCTGTTCCAAGCTTGTCGTACTCTTTCATATCTTTGGGTAATAAAAACCCAAGAGTAAAGAGACATCTCTTCTGATACTCCTTAAACAAAGATCCTGCAAGATATGCTCTTGCGATACATTCGACAGGAATCTGCGTAACTTCTCGAATGAAAAGAACTCGATTTCTGTACTTGCGCCGGTTTTTGTTTATCCCACCGCTGGCCATGGCGTACTCCTGGTCATAACTGATAATATCGTTCTCGATAATGTTTGAAAACATTGTCTTGAAAAATACTGTCAGCCAAAGGAGTATTTTACCTTTTTTGACTATTCCAAAAGGCAATCTTTCGTCACCGGCCGAAATCCGGTCGGTATAAATTGCCAAGCGTTCTTTTCTCTTTCTTTCTTGAAGCGGTTGGATGTGCGTCTGTACTTTACCATCAGAAACAATTTCAAAATCATCTGACTTAGCATCAACTTTTGTCAAAATCATACAATGCTCTCCTTTTTTCAGCTCTCAAAGAACTGACTGACTTAGATATACCATAAACGTATAAAAAAACAAGACAATGTCTTATTAATTAAAAAGTGGGGAGGCATTAGCCCGATTCCCCGACTTGTTTTTTATATACTGTCTTGGGCAGAATTTTTTCTGCTAGACAGGAAGTATCTTTTTCGATCGACCCTCCTCCTTTCTCTCTGATCTCGGCAGTTTGGAAATTGATTCCCTCGCCTATCCAGACAGGAATCACCTTACCACTCTCTTCATCGATTTCGATTCCGAGATTAATTCTGAAAGACACCAACTCCAATTCCTTCAGTGAAAAATAAGCACTAAGGACATCGGAAACAGTAAGGGCATTCTGTCTTAAAGCAAAAACGAAATGGGCAGGAATAATATTACTGTATTGTTCTTTCTCTTGAACCCACTCTTTGGTAGTCTCGACTGCTTGCCCGAAATTAAGCAAATCGCCATTAGAAAACACAATGTTTTCTCCTGACAAAATACAATCAAAGGGAAACTTATCAACCCTTCTCACCATCAGAAGCCTTCCTAAATAAGCTGGCCTTTCATCTAGCGGAATATTGTTCAAGGCCACAATTCTTGGTTGATACATTTCCACAATGTTATTCCTGATAAACCTCCAGACAAGGTTTTTAGGAAAAACATTGAGCATTCGCAAAGCTTTTCCGTCTCCGTTCACGTATGCTTTTAGAACAAGCTTTCTTAGTTCTTCATCAAGCTCTTCGTGTGGCAGATAGTAACAGCAAACATCATCCGTTTTAATAAGCGTAAGGTTCTTCATGATAATCTCCTATTCAGTTCTCAATGAACTGACTGTATTATCTATACAATAATTATAATAAAAAAGCAACGGACTCACCGTTACTTTTTTTTCATTATCTCGTTTAGTATTTCTTTAACTTTTTCAATACTATCATAGTCGTAAATGGAAATAGGAATCTTTTTCTTTCTCCATTTACTCATTCTTTCTTTTAAAACATCTTTATCCACCATATCAGTCTTGGTTATAAAAATATATTCTTCTTTGTTTAACAATTCGGGATTATAATCTTCTAATTCTTTTTTAATTGTTTCGTAGTCTCTTTTGAAATCTTCTGATTCAGCTGAAATTAAATGAAATAGTATTTTAGTTCTTTCAACATGTCTTAAAAACTTAATTCCTAGGCCTTTTCCTTCTGAAGCTCCTTCAATCAATCCAGGAATATCAGCTAATATCAAATCGTAATAAACTCCTAAATGAGGTTCTAATGTTGTAAAAGGATAGTTAGCTACTTTAGGATTAGCATTGGTTAGCTCTTTTAATAAGCTTGATTTACCAACATTAGGCAAACCAATAAAACCAACATCAGCAATCATCTTTAATTCAAGCCTTAAGGTATAAGCCTCTCCTTTAATTCCTGGTTGGCACTGCATCGGAGTCGTATTAGTTGAAGAACGAAAAAGAAAATTACCTCTTCCTCCCTTTCCTCCTTTAGCCATTAAAACTGGCTCTCCAATTTTAACTATTTCAATCTTCTCATTTTTATCTAAATTATTAATTACGGTTCCAACTGGAACCTTAAAAATAACATCTTTGCCATTAGCTCCATCAACAAACTCACCTTTTCCATTTCCTCCGTCTTCGGCTTGAACCGCTTTCTTGAAACGAAATTGTTTTAAAGCGCTTAAATCAGAAACTCCGACAAAATAAAAACTGCCTCCTTCTCCTCCGGAGCCTCCTGTCGGACCTAAGGCAAATCTACTCTTTTGAAATGCAACGCATCCCTTGCCTCCATTTCCCGCTCTTACCCTAATTGTTACATCATCTATAAGCATATGTTTACACTAACCTAAATAAGCCCATAAATCAAATGAAAAAAGGTTGAAGCAAAAATTAGTAAATTTTTATTATAAAAATCTCCAAAAATAAATAATAAATAACACTGCAGAAATTGTCCATAAACAATAGGCACCTTTTATAAAATAGCTACCCTTTACTCCACCTTCTTTTTTCCCTTTCTTCCAGGACATATAACCAAGGATAGCAAGTATTATCGCTAAAATAGGCCAAATATTATCAATAAACCAAGCAGGAAGTATTGATACTAAAGATGCCATATTAAAAGCATTATTATTCGATACTTCTTTTTGACCTTCTTCGCTTGTTAAATTTTGTGAACCATTACCACCCTCACCATTCACCGGTGCACCTGAACCAGATTGTCCTCCTTCTGTATTTACTGATCCTCCTCCTGTAACACCGTTTGTTGCTGTTGGCTGAGGTTCGTTATTTGACTCTTGTCCAATTGTTATTTTAGAACGATCCACGACAAAACTATATTCTCTTCCAATCGTTGCTGGAGAAGCATGTGAAACAACCCTATAGTAATAAGTTTGTCCATATACTAAACCTGTTAAAGTTACTTTATGAGAAACTACCTTTTCTAACCCAGAATCATCACCTGATTTATAAAAAGCATAGCCAAAAGATGGTTCACCTTTTGAAAAATCAAAAGTATTCGGTTTGTCATCGTAGATTACCGCACTGGTCGAAGCATAATTTGTTAGCCAAGTTATCTCAACCTCATTTGCTTCATTTGAAACTTGTTTACTTAATTCCCCAGTTATAATCAAGCCAGGAGGAAGAACAACTGATCCACCTCCGCCACCACCGCCATAAATAACTGTGCCGCCACCACCGCCATCACCGCCACCAGGATTATCGGTTGCACCTTCTCCATTAAATCCAACGAGTAAATCAAATCCAACTACCGCATCTTGGAAAGAATTATTTGCATCTGAATCAAAAGATATCTTAAGATCATACTGTTCTGTTGAACCGTTACTTACTTGAGATAAATTTACTTCACCAGCCGCAAAAAATTGATTCAATGTGCCACTAAAAACTACAGTCGCACCATGCTTTATCTCTAAATTCAATTTCTGAGAGAATCCAGAAGGATCGCTTTTATTAATAGCTTCAATGATTGCTTTCTGTTCTTCACCACTTGTATTTGTTACTTTTACAAATCTAGTTACTGTACCACCTGGAACAAATGACGCCTCTTTAAAAAGCGGAGTTTGTTCAAACTGAACCGTAAGTCCGGCTGACAATGCTAAGCCAGGCATAACTACAAAACCAAATATAATTGCGGAAAACAATGTTTTAAATAGTTTGATCTGTTTCATTTGATGTAATATTATTTTGATCTGTATTAGCGCCATCAGTATTTGTACTTCCTGAATCTTGCGCTCCGTTATCTGTTGTTTGATTTTCCGGTATTATCTCTTGTTCTGAATTATTATCAGCACTTTCTTCTGGAGCCTCTAAAACTATTGGCTCTTCTGGTTTTATTTCAGTAATTTCTGGAGTGATAACTTCGTCACCCCCTTCATCATTGCTCTGTTCTTCAATTAAAGGAGTTTCTGGTGGCATTGAACTACCTGATTGCTCAGACAATAACAATAAACCATCATCTTGTCCTATTTCTAAATCTGGAACATATTCTTTTTCAGCTAATAATTCTTGTTCTCTATTAATAAAGGATGATAAATCAGCATCCGATTCGTCTGATAAATTACGATCATTTGGAGTTCCAAGGTTAAATATATCTGAATGATCCCAGTAAGGTCTTGTGCCTAATAAATCAAGACAGGTGTGCCAGCTTGATTCACTTGCACCATCACCTGGAACATCGTTTCTCTCCATTGAAAGATGGAAGAATAAACCTTCATAGCCAGCAGCCGGCAAACCATTGCCATCATCCGCTGTATCAATTAAATTAGAAGAATCAGCCCAGTCTGCTTTATATATTTTTATTTGTAAATCAGCATCACGCAAATCAACGTTTGTATCAATTAAATTTGGAGTAACGCTAATTCCAGAATCACTTTCGCTGAAACGAGAAATCAAGAAAAATCCATTCGCCGGAATTACTGTTCCGTCTGGAATTGTAAGCATTAAAACTTCTTGCTTAGTAGGCCCATGCCCAATCAATTTAGTAATTTGAAATCCTGAAATATTCAAATCATATGATGTGGTGTTCTTTAATTCTATCCATTCATCTTTATTCTTCAAATAACTACCCATCCACATTAATTCGTTTATAACAATATCACCAGGATTAATAACCCATCTATCACTTGTTACAGTAGAAGAAATTCTTTTTTCATCGACAAAGCCACCAGAAGCTAATCCTTTTTGACTAGCCTTAAAAACTAATTCAAAAGAACAACTTTTGCTTTGCCACTCTGCAGCATCAGAAATAAGTTCAGCTGAAAATATTTCGTTTGGCTTTACAGAAAAATCTATTTTATCAGTCAAAAAACTTGTCAAATATTGGGGCGTATTGGTTGTATCATCCTTCAAGTTTAAATTACTACACAAGTCACCAGAAGCATATTCCACGCTGACAGTGTAAACAAAATCAATTGTACCAGCTTTTTCTAATTCAATTGTCCTTACACTAGGAACACTAGGTTTTACTTGTGGAGCAAAATCTGATGAATCCTTTACATTAATCTTCAAAGTTCCGGTTACAATCTTTGATTCCGATGCCTCTGTATCAGAATAATGGGCATATGCCGGAAAAACAGAAACCAAACAAGCAAAGAAGCTGATTGTCAGACAAACTATTATTTTGTTTATTTTTCTTTTCATAATGTAATTTCTTGTTTTTTCTTTTTAATTTCTTTTCTAATTTGCATTAATTGATCTCCAATAATTAGGAACACTGGAACGATGATAATCAAAATAAATCCAATGGGTTTTTTAATAAAATCTACTACGTAACCAAGAAACGGAACGGAAAATAAAACCTTGCCTTCAACTGTACTCTTGGAAACTAATGCTTGATCAGCAGAATCATTAGCGTCTCCTTTGGTGATATAGTAAGGAACTCCTGAATTGACTTGCATCTCTTTAATCCTATGCGTAGTCGGTATTTGATTTTTGCCAGTTTTCCCAAAAGTGATAATATCACCAATCTTATAATCACTAAAAGGTTTGATAACTACTATACTACCGGTATGAATGGCTGGCTCCATAGAACCGGATAATACAGACAAAACTTTGAAATCACCAACCAAAGAAAATGTGGAAAGAATTAATAATATCGCTACGATAATAATAATTCCTAAAATAGTATTATATAGATATTCAAAAATTTTCATTTGGTTAATTTTTATTACCCCTCTAAAACCTTTATAATCCCTCTCATTTCAAGAATGAGAAGGACTAAAAAGTTTTAAACTTTTACGAAATTTCTTACTATTGAGGTGCAACAGGAGTATTAGAACAAGTGAAGCTTGGATTATTTCTCCATTGTTCTGCATAGGCTGTCAAAGTTGCATTCAAAGTATTACCTTGTGCATCATTATTAACAGTTGAACCGTCACAACTAATAGTACTATCATTTACCGTCTGTGTGCCAAAACACCATGCTAAACCGATATATTTTGTAGTTCCACCTGTAATTGGTGTTCCTGGTGCCTGAGCTAATGCAATACTGGTATTAACCAATTTTCCATTATGCAAAATTGTTTCACCAGCTTGATAAATTCCGTCCTGATCAGCATCGTCCCAAATAAATACGTTCAAATCTCTGGAAATATATTCTATATTATCGCCTGACTTTTTAGCATAGAAACAAGACCAAGCATCATTGCCATTAACGTGTAGGCTGATCAAATTAGTTCCGTAATCACCCGGCTTAACATCGTCAAAATCAAAGAAAGTATCGCCTGTTGCTAAATCTTTAGCTTGCCAAAGTTTGCAGTGAGTTTTAAAATAATCATCACCACAATTACCATTAATTGTAAATTTGTAGATTAGTCCAGCAGGATTTGTTTCAGGGTTACTACCTGCTACACCCTTATTTGTAACTACAAATTTCAAAATATTAGTTCCTTGAACAAAATAAGATGGATTAACGGTAATAGAATCAGCAGAAGAATAATTAAATTCTCCTGGATCCTGACCAAGTGAATTTCCGTTTAAATAAACTTGATAACCGTTATCACTAGCCAAAGCTAAATTAAGAGTAGCCCCACTAACTTCTCCCATCCACTCAAAGGTGTTCTGGAAGCTGTAGCTAGTGTCAACTTGAGTATCCGCTTGTTGAGTTGGATTGCTTTCCCAAATCCATTTAGCTTCGCCAGTAGAATCAAATGCCGCTTCGGTTAACCAAACAGGGTGCACCCAAGCGTGAACCGCTGGATACGAAGTTACTGGCACGCCATTTTTTTCCACTACCATGTCATTACCATTCAAACTATAAACTTCAACACTACAGGTTTTACAATCCATACCATCGTAGGTCTGTTTTAAGTGGTCAACTTTTAAATTCATTGTTCCGGCCACAATTATATTACCAGCAGAAGTTTGTGTATCATTGAAATAAGCAATTGTACCGCCAATAGCAATTAGCGCAACAAGAGCAATCAAAGAAACGCTAGTTAAAATTTTTTTATTCATATTTTTCGGCTTTTTAAACTTTTCTAATTAGGAATTCATAAAAATATTATTATAAATTTTTATGAATTTCCCTTAACTTTTCTAAAAATTATGATAAGCGGTACAAGTTCCACTGGGAATATATCCTACACCATCACATGTCCAAGTCCATGACCCATCATACCAATGACCACCATAGTAAACATTTGTGTTGTTGTAAATAAGGGATGAGGCAGTAGCAGCAATAGGAGAACATAAATGGTTGTTCGGCTGATTATTAAAATGGTCATTATTTGCTGAACCACATTGAGCATTTATTGGAGCAGATGCTCTAGTTGCAGTACAGGTTCCGCTAGAATTGCCACCATTCGCACCGCCACAAGTCCAAGTGGTTGTACCTCCTTGAGCTGGGAATGCTGGAGAAACAGGATTGGTTGTACCACTACCAGCAGAACACATTGTTCCACTAAAAACGGTAGCACCATAAGCATAGGATGTTGCAGCAGTACCACAAGTACCATTTACAGATTTATTAGCTGAACAGCTTGCTGTTGTACCGTCATTGCTACCAGCGCAAGTCCAAGTCCAAGGACCAGAACCAGCTACAGTAGAAGCTACACCAACACTACATAAATTAGTTGTTGGTTTGTTGTAAAAATTAGCTTGATTGCTAGAACCACAAACACCATTAACTGGAGCTAGTGCTCTAGTTGCAGTACAGGTTTCACTAGAATTACCACCGTTTGCTCCGCCACAAGTCCAAGTAGTTGAACCACCTTGAGCTGGGAATACTGGAGAAACAGGGTCGGTTATACCGCTACCAGTAGAACACATTGTTCCACTAAATTCGGTAGCATCATAAGCATAGGATGTTGCAGCAGTACCACAAGAGCCAGCTACAGGAGCTGCTCCTCTAGAAGCAGAACACTGTGCATCAACGCCACCATTGGTACCCTTACAAACCCAAGAAGTTGAACCACCTTGAGCTGGGAAAGCTGGAGACTCTGGATCAGATGCACCTACAGCACAAAATGTGTCGGCACCATAACTTTCGTCGCTGCTAGCATAGGCTTTATTAGCCGTGCCACAGACACCATCAACAGCAACTGGAGTGTTGGGTTGTCCACAGGTATAATTTGCATTATTTCTTGATTGAACTGCGGTAAAAGTAATGTCTCCCTGAATACTATCTCCTTGAATTACATTATTTACTGATGCAGGAACTGTCCACTTTACTCCAATACAAGTTTTAACTGAAGGATCGCTACTTCCAGGAATCGGCTGTCCGCCATTTTGACTGTCAGCAATCGCCCAGTTTAATTCACTAGCCGATTGATCAGTAACAATAGCAGTTTCGTTACCGTCTAAAATATTGTTACAATCAAAATCTCGCCAAACCGTGAAAAGTAAATTGTTTTTTAATTCACCTGTTGTCTCAGTCGCGCAATCAGAATCATCTCTCAATTCCGCGTTATTAGCACAACCATTTTCTTTAGCTACTAAATTAGAAATAGAAGCACAAACCCAAGCTGGGTTATTATCAATATGTAGACTAACAGTGTTTTCTCCTACATCGCCTGGTTTGACATCATTATAATTAAAGAATAAATCATTTGGAGTAAGTGATCTTGCTAACCAAGTACAAGAACAAGCTGTTTGAAGCATGCTCGGTTCAGCAACTGTAGTTGAATCATCATTATCCTCTTCCCAAAAACCATTATTACAAATCATGCCATTGTAATGGCAAGTACTATCAACCTGCAAAGATAAATTGCCTGCTGTAATTGTATTACCGATACTAGCTTGTGTACTAGTAAAATAAGCTGTTGTTGCACCAATACCAATAGCAGCAACAACTGCAATAGTACATAAACTAACTAATATTTTATTCATATTTATTAAAATTATTATACTTTTTATTTAATTTACCGACCTTTCAGGTTTTATACACACCGTTTCCAGTGTGGAAAGAACTTAAAACTAAACCCTATAAAACAAATAAACGAACCCCCTTCGCGGAATCCGTTCTTTTACACTAAACTTATAGATTGTATGTTGTTTTGACTATAATTCATAAATAATAAACCCATCTATGACTTCTGCCTAAATATTAAAGACTTTGAAAACTTTTGTCAAATCCGAGTTATGCACATGTCTTTTATAATACAAATAACTAATTTTGTCAAATCAAACACTTTTTTGAATTTGGGATTACAATTTTTAGTAAAAAATATTTCAAAATATTAAATTAATTAAAAATTTATTCCTTCAAATATTTTTTTCCCTTTAATTTTTCCGGCATGTATTCTTGCTCTTCTTTATATCCATACTTAGGACTATACTTATACCCTTTTCCATATCCAACTTCATCCATTAATTTAGAAACAGCATTTCTTAAATGTAAAGGAACAGGAAGATTGCCATATTTTTTAACATCTTCAGAAACTTTTCCGTAAGCCATATATAATTCATTTGACTTTTTACATTTAGACATGTAGACAACTGCTTGAGCTAAAATTACATTGCATTCGGGATAACCGATAAAATGACAAGCTTGGTAAACTGCTACGGCCTGTTCTAAGGCTCTAGAATTAGCTAATCCAATATCTTCAGAGGCAAAACGAACTAAACGACGGGCAATAAACAAAGGATCTTCTCCTGATTCAATCATACGACTTAACCAATACAAGGCTGCATTAGCATCAGAACCTCTCATTGATTTGTGCAAAGCAGAAATAATATTATAGTGCTCTTCCCCATCTTTGTCGTATAATAAAGCCGCCTTTTGTGTTGCTTCTTTTATCAATTCAACATTTATTTTACTGGAAACTGAAGCTGAATATTCTAAAATATTTAAAGCAATACGCGCATCGCCATTGCTAACTAAAGATAATAAATCAATCGCTTTTTTATCAATTTTAATTTTTAATTCCCCCAGTCCCCTCTTCTTGTCCTTAATCGCTCTCTTAATAATTAAAGCAATGCTTTCTTTGCTTAATTGTTTAAAAACAAAAACTCGAGACCGAGATAACAACGCTCCACGAACTTCAAAGCTTGGATTTTCTGTTGTTGCGCCAATTAAAGTAATTAATCCACTTTCAATATGGGGCAATAATCCATCTTGCTGTGTTTTATTCCATCTGTGTATTTCATCGATAAAAAGAATGGTTCTTTTCCCTAATCTTTGATCAACCTTTGCTCTTTCGATTATTTCTCGCAAATCCTTTAATCCACTAGAAACCGCACTAACACGAACAAACTCTGATTTAGTTTGTTTAGCAATGATGAAAGCTAAGGTTGTCTTACCGGTACCAGGAGGACCCCAAAAAATCATTGAAGGAATTTTGTCTGTTTTAATTGCTTCCCTTAATAATTTCTTTTCTCCCACAATCTCATCCTGACCTAAAAACTCCTCCAGTGTTTCCGGACGCATTCGATCAGCTAAAGGATTTTTAAAATTAATACTTACCATTTTGCAATCTTTTAATATGGTTTTCTCTGGAAATAATAGATCTGCCTAATTTCTTTTCTAATTGCTTTCGGGCCGTACCAGCAACGCCTCCTCCTTTTCTAGCAACAACTCTATTCTGAACAAAAGTTTCTGGCTTGTCTTTTTTAGATATTTCAGCTGTTGAAGCTTCAGCAAGCATATTTAAAACCAATTCTAAATTGGTCATATTATCTCGAAGATTTTCTTTCTTCAAATCTTTGTGTTTCTTGTAATCTTTAGTAATCAATCCCGCCCAAGCAAATGTAATATCATCGGTTAAAATAGCAAATTCATCTGATTTCTTAACTCCTCTCTCCTCCCATTCATTAGTTAAATCTTTTCTAATTTCAATACTCTTTAATCTTAAATCAACCCACTCTTTGGAATATCCTTTCTTTAAGTAAGTCCTCAAAGCTCTTTGAATTGCCTTTTCCGGATCTTCAGCCTCTTCAATTCTTTCATAGCCAACACGTGCTAACCAAAGCTTGAAAGGCTCAGCATTGGGAGAAGGAATTGATTGGATTATTCTAAACGTTGTTTCGGTATCAGCTATATCTGTTTCTCTTAATTTGCCGTCTTCTGCTATCATTTTCAACTGTCCGATTTTTTCGGACACTTCACTTCCTTCACTTTTAAGTTTTCTTTTCAAATCAGCCCAATATTTTCTTGGTCTATCTGTTTTAGTCAAAACAGAAATTATATCAACAACCGAGAAATACCATTTTTCTTTTTTATCATCCCACTCCCTTCTAATTTTACTTCCTTCAAAAATAGCTATTTTATTCTTTTTCATATTTTAAACATTAAAAGTGGACATATTCCTTTTCTTTTATTATACTGTAAGAGTAATCAAAAAACAACGAAAAATGGAAAATATAGACGAAATATTCCCTAAAAACTACGATTTTAAAACAATTGAAGACAAGTGGAGAAAAACTTGGGACAAAAAAGAACTTTTTAAGTTCTCCTACAATCAAGGAGACAAACTTTTTACGGTAGACACCCCTCCTCCCTACGTTTCCGCTGACCATTTGCACGCCGGTCATATCATGTCTTACACCCAAGCTGAATTTATTGTCAGATATAAAAGAATGCAAGGATACAAGGTATTCTATCCCATGGGCTTTGACGACAACGGCTTGCCAACCGAAAGATTCGTAGAAAAAAAATACAAAATAGATAAATCAAAAACAACTAAAAAAGAATTTATTGATCTTTGTTTGAAAGAAACAGAAAAAGGAATTGAAACCTACAAAAATCTTTGGAACATGCTGGGAATTTCGGTTGATTGGTCTAAGACATACAGTACTATTGCTCCTCTACCAACCAAAGTTTCTCAATGGTCTTTAATTGATTTATATAAAAAAGGATTATTATACAGACAAGAACTTCCTATTCTTTGGTGTCCAACCTGCCAAACCGCTATTTCCCAATCAGACTTAGAGGACAAAGAAAAGGATTCTAAAATGAATTATCTAAGTTTCCCTATTAAAGATGGAGAAGATGTTGTTATCGCTACAACCAGGCCAGAACTTTTACCAGCTTGTGTCGCTTTGTATTTCAATCCCACCGATGAGAGATATAAAGAATTAATTGGAAAGAAAGCAACTGTTCCTCTTTTTAACCAAGAAGTATTATTTAAAACTAGTGAAGCCGTAGATAAAGAAAAAGGAACTGGCTTAATGATGGTTTGTACTTGGGGAGACCAAGAAGACCTGGAAAAATGGAGATTAGACAATTTAGAAACAAAAAGTCTTTTAACCCCTGACGGAAGATTAAACGAATTAGGACAAAAATACCAAGGAATGAAAATTGAAAAAGCCCGAGAAGAAATAATCAATGATTTAAAAGAGCAAGGATTTTTAATCAGACAAGAAGATATAACCCATTCAGTCAATGTCCATGAAAGATGCGATACTCCGGTTGAATTAATTTTGAGCAAACAATGGTTTATTAAAATTGCAGACCAAAAAGAAAAATGGCTAGAAATGGGAGAAAAAATAGACTGGCATCCCAAAGAAATGTTTGATAACTATAAACTTTGGGTTAATTCTCTAAAATGGGACTGGTGTGTTTCGAGACAAAGATACTATGGAGTACCATTTCCCTTTTGGTATTGTAAAGATTGCGGAGAAGTAATTCTACCTAATGAAAAAGATTTACCTGTAAGTCCGTCTGAACAAAAACCTCCGATAAATGAATGCCCTAAATGTGGAAGTAAAGAAATTATCCCTGAAACTGATGTAATGGATACTTGGGCCACTTCTTCTTGTACTCCCTTCCTTTTAAGAGAATTGGCTAATAACAAAGAATTGTTTCCAGTTGATTTAAGACCCAACGCTCATGAAATTATTAGAACCTGGGATTTTTATTCCATTGTCAAAAGCTTTTACCATTTCAATGATATTCCTTTTAAAAATATCATGGTTTCTGGTCATGGTTTAGATGAGCACGGAAAGAAAATATCAAAAAGATTAGGTAACTATATTCCTAGCGATCAATTAGTTGAAGAATTTGGAGCTGATGCTATTAGATACTGGGCTACTGGAGCTGGATTGGGACAAAACTTAAGATTCAATCCTAAAGAAATCAAGAAAGGAAAACAAATTACTACTAAACTCTGGAATGTTGCTCGATTTATCATCATGAATCTCGATAACTACGAAGAAAAAGATATTAATCTCGAATATCCTGATCTTTGGATATTAAAAGAAATGAATGAAACGATAAAGAAAGTGACTGAATATTTTGAACTATATCAATATGCTAAGGCCAAGAGTGAAATAGAAGAATTCTTCATGTCTAAATTCTGCGATTACTATGTTGAATTTATTAAATACAGATTATACGGAGAAGAAGAGATATCAAAAAAGTCTGCTCAATATACACTAAAAACAGTTTTCGTTGCTATCTTAAAGATGTTTGCTCCGATTCTTCCTTTCATTACTGATGAACTATATGCTCACTTCAGCGAAGAAGAAAGTATTCACACATCAAGCTGGCCAGTGACTCAAAAAATTAAAACAAACCTAGATGACACTGATTTTAATAAAGCAATCTCTGCTATTGATGAGATAAGAAAATACAAATCAGAGAATCAGATATCTTTAGGAGCTGAAATTGAAGAATACAAACTTCAAACTGAGGTTGACCTAGATAAATATGGAGAATTTATCAAAAAAGCGATCAGAGTAAAGTCCCTATCATAATTAAAATATTTTAATAAAACAAAACGCTCCCGACTGGGAGCGTTTGTCTTGTTTCCTTTAATTTCTACTTGATATTAAAGTACTTGCTTTTTTCAATCTTATTTTCTGCTTCTCTTTCCGCTACGTATTCTCTATCTCTTTTTCTTTCGATTAAAAGATAAATAACAATTATACATAGGATTAAGAATAACAATAATAGGAATCCAGCCCAGAATCTTAAGTCAAGCAAAGAAATCAATCCAGCTGAACCTTCAGCACTTCTAATAACATCTACCGTCATAGTTTTACTGACTGTTGTGTTATTCTTAGCTGAAACATCAACTGTATTAACTAATTCATTAGAACCATAGCTAAAGCTTTCTTTTGAATCAACTGTTCCCTTAAAGGTAACGATCTTTGATTCTCCTAAGGCAATTGTTCCTAAGTCGAAAGCACCAGATAATGAGCTACCACATGATGAACTCTCATTAACTTTAATATCCCTAATATTACTAATCTTGTCAGAAATAATAGTTCTTAGAGTAACATTTTGTAATGATTTTTCTCCAGTTGGAGTAACTATAATTCTAAATTCTACTTCATCTCCAGGATTTGCAGTAATTAAATTCTGCCAAGCAATTCCATTCTGAGTAATATCACGAACTAATGTCTCAACAGAAATTCCTGTTTCTACTTTAACTGGAGTAACAATTGGTGGAACATATTCTCCTACTGTATATGCTCTTGCATATTGACTTTCAGAATATGAATACATTCCTTCATCACAACCAACTGACCATGCTCTGTAGTAATACCAAACATTGTTGTATAAGTTTCTATCAATAACAGATGATCCTGTTCCAAAATAAACAACGGTACCGTCTGCAGAATTAGTTGGATAACTTTTTGCCTTTCTTGTTACTATTGTATAACAAGCTGCTTCACCTTTATTCCAACTTAATGAAATCTGACCACTTCCAGCAGCAACAGCATTAAATCCGGTTGTAGGGTCTGGTTTAGTTACAAAGACAACATCTTGTCCCAATACAGTTTGGCTTCCATTTGAAGCTTCAGCTCTGTAGTGATAAGCTTTTCCTTTTTCTAATCCAGAAACATAATAATCAAATGATTGTCCAGAAGTCTTGTTTGTAATCCAAGATGTAGTATTGCTGTATGAAGAAAGTCTTCCCCAGCTAAATCTTACTGATGTATATTGACCACCATCGTTGGTTAAAACTCCTTTTAATGTTGCATAATTATTTCCAACATTAGGAGTAGCAGTTGTAACTGATAATCCACCGACATAATTTGATCCAATATTTCTAACTATAATATTAACTGTATCAGAATTTCTGTTTCCACGACTGTCAGTAACAAATAAAGTACAAGTATATGTTGTATCAACACTTACTGAAGGAGCGTAATATGTAGGAGTTAATGAATTTGAGTTAGATAAACTTCCACCATTACAAGACCAATATTGACTTGAAACATATCCCCCTTGACTATATGCGTATCCATTTAATGTTGTTGACTGATTTTCTTGAATATCCTTATTTGAACCAGCATCAACTGTTAAAGTATCATAATTATAGCTATTATCTATTACAGTAACACTTACAGTATCGCTACCAGTATATCCCTTGCTGTCTCTAACAGTTAGAGTACAGTTATATGTTGTTGTGTAGCTAACTGAAGGAGCGTAATAGGTTGTGTATAAAGAAGAGTAATTAGATAAACTACCACCAGAACATGCCCATGAATAAGTCAATGAGTCTCCTTGAGGATCATATGCAGAACCTGATAAGGAAACAGAAGATCCTTCATTAACGCTCAAGCTTGAACCAGCATCAACTACTGGGTTTTCATTGTCATAATTAGTATTCATTACGGTAACACTAATAGTATCGCTACCAGTATATCCCTTGCTGTCTCTAGCAGTTAGAGTACAGTTATATGTTGTTGTGTAGCTAACTGAAGGAGCGTAATAGGTTGTAGATAAAGATGCAGAGTTAGATAAACTACCACCAGTACATGACCATGAATAAGTCATGGCATCACCATCAGAATCATTTGCAGAACCTGACAAGGTGATAGAATCATTTTCATTAACGCTGACATTTGATCCAGCATCAACTACTGGACTGTGATTAGTAGCCTCTTGATTGATTACAGTAACATTTACTGTATCAGTACCAGTACCTCCTTTACTGTCTCTTGCAGTTAAAGTACAAACATATGTAGTATTTGAACTAACTGAAGGAGCATTGTAAGTAGTACTTAAAGAAGTAGAACTAGACAAGCTTCCATTAGTACATGACCATGAATAAGTCATAGCATCACCATCAGAATCATTGGCAGAACCTGATAAGGTAACAGAAGATCCTTCGTTAACAGAAACATCTGAACCAGCATCAACTACTGGGTTTTGGTTTGTAGTATTATTTGAAATAGTTGCATAGAAAGTTACGTGACCTTGTGATGGCCATCCGCCAGTAACGTCTCCGATGTTAACCTCAATACTATTGCCATTATTAACAGCTGAAATTAATTCACCTCCTGTTGCTTGCTGATTGGGACGCCATCTTGCAGTATTCTCAAAAACAATGGTTTGAGAAGAAGCAATATTAAGGTTTACCGTATCAGAAACCTGGGCAGCGTTATCGGCCCATAAAGATCCAGAAAAAGACATTTGTGTACTAGCTGCTGTTGGAAAGCTTACTCTCATTTTTGTGTTAGTAGCCGTTGTGCCAGTAACAGTATTGTGATAGTAAACATCAATAGCAATTCTATCTCCAGCGTTAGCAGTAACTGATTTTGACCAATTATACGTTCCAGCACTAACCTCATAGTTCATGATTCTTAGAGTATCTAAATCCTTAGTATCATTATTAAATATAGCAGTACCAGTAGCAACAACGCTACCAACTCCAATAAACAACACCGAGACTAAAGATACAAGACTCAAAACTATCGAACTCGAAAACATTTTCTTTTTATATAATGTATTCATATTTTTATTATTTTATTATTTTTTTATTATTTATTCCAAAAGAATGATTAAAATAGATAGTGGAGAAAAATTTTTAACTGGATGTATCTGTGGGACCGCTGGGAAAATCACCAGAGTCATCATTTACAGAATCTCCACCCGTATGTTCACCAGAGTCATCATCCATGGCACTCCCAGAGTCTCCTCCTGTGCTGCTGCTACCTCCAGAAAAGCCGTCACCGCCCCCGCTGGTGTCAAATTTTTTTAGGACACCTGTGGTTTCGTCTCCCCACCCAACGGCTATAATTCCGCCATTGGTATTGTCATGGAAATAATAAAGAAAAATCTTCTTATTTCCTTCTTCCATCGGATTGTCCACCTTAAAAAGATAGGGGGTAACGTCGCGTGTGGGATTAATTTCCGTATTATTTATTATCTTAACCGAAGAGTCAAGATAAATAACCTTCCTAAAGGACCAGTTTTTTATGATTGCTTCCTGTTTTTGGTCCTTCGTGTATGCCATTATTCTGGCATCCACTATTTTCTCGTAATCAGCAAACCTCCAAGCTGGAAGCTTACCGCGATATTCGCAACCATCAAAAAAGTCCAACTGTGTTACCTGGTTTTTGTCCAGGTTCCACAATGTACTCCAGTAAAGAGTCGTATATTTTGGCTCTTCTGGAACACAAACGATATTATCTACTGCGGTAGTTACTACTGTTGTCGCCACCAAAGGCGTAATAGTAGTGTTCTCTTGCTCTCCTGTGGACACATTGGCTCCACTAGCATGTGGCATAAAGACCACAGATATAGCCACAATCACTGCGATTGTCACAACTGCGATTGCAGTTAATAGTGCTTTTTTTTCCATACAAATAACCTCTTTCTCCACCCATGATATAACTCATGGCTGGTGATTATCCTCATAAATACAAGGACAAACAAAAACCATGAGTATTTTAAAAGAGCTTACTAAGCTCCTGTATAATAACACCATTATTAAATTTGTCAAGACCCCCTACTTTATAATCGCTTGATTGCCAAATCTTAAATCTATATACTCAAAATTACCTAAATTGCTAGAATACTTGTTATTTTCCAAAACAATACCCAATTTTTCTATCTGCCAATCTAAATCATCATTAATATTAAAGAAAATCTTGCAAGATAAATTACTTTTAGTGACTATTTTCTCTTGATAAATATCAAATTCACTAACATTAATTGAATTACTTTTTAATTTTAATTCAATCTTAGAAAGTCTTTCTAGAATATCTTCCTTGGTTAAATTACTAAATTCCTCTTTTTCATTAACTTTAATCAAAGAAGAATACTCTTCCTTATTCTCAAAATCCTTAATATAGCTTCCATTTTTATCAACTAAATAGCATTTTGAATTATCAAAATCATCAGTCCAAACTGCATAAGGAGTTTTTTCGACTATCTGAAGAGAAATTCCGTTAGGAAAATTCTTTTTAATCGTGATTTTCTCTATTTCAGGAAATGATTCCATTAAACTGTTAACTCCGCCACCCATAGAAAGAAAAATGCTTTCTGTACTGATATCCATTCCTAATAAAGAAAATGAAGTTTTTAATTCTTGTTCAGCAACTTTTTCTAAATCTTCAGTTGAAATATTGTTATTTCCACTAATATTAAGTTGTGAAACTTGGAATCTCGGAGAAAACAACAAAAATCCCGCTGCTGAGAGAACAATAATAGAAGCGAAAACGAAAAAAGAGAAATAAAAATTAGTGAAGATGCTTTTCTTTCTTCTTTTTGCTATTTTTCTTTTTTTAATCTTTATTCTTCTCTTCATTATAGGTGACGTTTTCTTTTTCTTAACTCTTCAAAGATATAGGTTAACCAATACATTGGAGATAAAACATAATCTTGAGTTTTAACATACTGCTTTTCCTTTCCTCCAAATCCTTTTTTGAATAAACTCAATCCTGCCCAGGGATGATTATTCTCCGATTCAGGAATTACCCCCCAAAAATTATATATCTCACAACCTCTTCTTTTCGCTTCTTTAATAGCTTCCCACTGTAATAAATACGAAACAGGAATTTTAGCATATTTTGAAGACGAAGCTCCTTGGTGATAAAAAGCCCTATTACTCCAATAAACTATCATTGCTGACGAAACCGTTTCCCCTTTGTATTTTCCTAAAAAAATAACAATTTCATTATCATTTTTAAAAGCATCTAATTCCCGCTTCAAATACTTAGGAGGAAAAGGAGTAAAAGAATGTCTCCCCGCAGTCTCTAAATAGATTTTTTCAAATTCAACCAAGTCTTTCTCGTCTATACTTTTAACTATTTCTACGTCAGAATTCTTTTCAGCTTGTTTAACTAGATATCTCGTTGTCTTTCTCATTCCCTTCAATAGTTCTTCTTCATTAGGAATAACGTTTAATTCCCAAGTTAATTCAGGGTGCATGTGAATAGGAGCGTTTATAAATCCCAACTCTTTAAATATTTTAACATTTTCTTCGTTTAATGCAAAGATGGGACTAAAACGAATAAAACTGGCTTTTTCTTTTTTTCCTAATTCTTTCAGATAGTTAAGTAATATTTTTATAATTTCTTTATCATTACCTTCTAAAATAACTGGCCCATGAGGAACAAAAAGAAAGGTCCCCCTTTTTGCTTTAATCTTAATAGTTTGTGCAACAGCAATCAATCTCTCATTATCAAATATTCCAAATCTATATACCTTATCACCCATTGATTGATTGAAATCTCCCCAATTAAAAGACTGGCAAAAAGTTTTTTCAACACATTTCAAAAGGAAATCTTCCCATATTTTCTTTTCGTCAATTTCTTTAATTGTCATTATTGTATTATATTCTAAATAACAAAAAAATCAATTTTCACCTTTTATTATCGCTTCTTCATTATATAAATTAGTAGGACTCCAAATCATATATCCATAATATTTATCAGTTAAAATTTCCTTAACTGCTTTAATCTGAAGATATACTTTTTCTGTATCATATGTAGCTCCCAAATTAAAATCTTGAAGCCATGGCCTAAGCTTAGAATTATAATTGCTAATCCTTATCTTCGCTTTAGCCATTGAATATGCTACTACCTCAAAAGGATGATCAGCTGGATTTTCAAATCCGATAAAGCCACTAGCATAATGAGAAGGATAGACCATTGGACAAACAAAATCAAAATATTCATAAGCATCTTCGATTACCTGTCCAATCCCTAATCCATCTAAATTAACAGTAGTTAATCCAAACAAATCAGCCGATATTGTTTCTCCTTTTAATTCGCTTCTTAAATATTGATAAAAACTTTTTAATACTTCTCTTTCTGTTGAAAAATCTACATTCATATTATTCAAATTTCCATCAGACGGAAAACGAATATAATCAAAATTAACTTCATCAAACCCATTACTTAAAGCATCTTTTGCAATGGAAATATTGTAATCCCAACCTTCTTTTTTAGTTGGATCTATCCAAGCCAATCCATTATAATCATACCAAGTGCCACCGCTTAAATTTTTAATCGCCAAATCACTTCTGTTATAAGCCAAGACAGGATCTTGAAAAACCGTAATTCTAGCAATAACATATAATCCTTCGTTATGTAATTTATCAATTAAACCTTTCATATCTTTGATAATTACTCTTTCTGCTCCATACTTTTTAGCAAGAGAAACATTAGTACTATAAGGAATCTTTCCTGACCAATCTTTAACATCAATCACAACGGCATTAATCTCTGTCTTCTTTGATAAATCAATAATATAGTCAATCTTTGCAGAATTACTAGCTGACCAACTAGTTAAATAAACGGCCATAATTTTATCAGGTAAAACCTTATTTTCTTTAACACTATTAATACCTCCTATCTTTTCTTTGGGTATAAAAATAAATACCCCGAGGGATATTAAAATTATAAAAATAATTAACAAAAACCACTTATTCATTTTAGTGTTCGAGCATCTTATTTATAAACTTACTTCTTACTCCCATGAATTCATTAATATGGTTTATTGCCTCCAGCTGTTCTTTTATCTTATTATCTAATTCTAAGGCACAAAAATCAGAAAAATAACCAACTGGATAATTTTTTAAATAATCTAGTTCTGATAAATCATCCATATGATGACTGTCATATTGTAATTTTCTCTTTCTAGCATCCACGAAAGAAAATTCTTTCTTTATAGCGCTTATATGATTACATTTGATGGGAAACTGAGATAAAACTTCGACTTCTTCCTTGTATTTATCTTTTTCTAATAATCTTAAATTTTCTAAATGGGCAAAGTCTAAACAAATCCCTCCATATTTTTTAATCTCTTTTGCATCTAAGGGAGATTTATCCGTATTCTCTATGCAAATTAATTCTTTGTATTTTACAAGCCACTCATTATCAATTGGAAATTCTCTTTCTGAATGAGTGTTGAATATTTGCGTATCATATTCTTTAGCCAAAAACTCCAACTCTTCAACGTCCATATCACTTCTTAAATGAACAAAGGGTATCGTTTTAATGCAAGATTTCTTTATCATTTCATAAAGAGTTTTTCTGTGTTCTTTAGTTAGACCAGTCAAAAAAAGAGCTATTTCTTCAATTTTTAACTCTTGAATTTCTCTGAACTTTTCTTTCCAATTTGATCCATTTGTAGTTGTTAGCGCAGGAATAAATTTCATAATTAAAATCCAAAACCTGTTATTTCAACTGCTTTCTTTGCCATAATCATCTTGGCATCACGAGAAGCTTCATTAATGCAATCTTTTAAATACTTTTCTTGATTTTCTTTGCCTAATTCAGGATTTAAAGAAATACTCACTATTTCTGCTCTTCCATTAACAACAACTATAATTCCATTCTTTTCTTTTTCTACTCTTTCGTCCCCCAAAGAACTTTCCAAATCTTTTAACTTTTTTAAATCTTTTAATTTATCAAACATACCTTTATTTTTATTATTACCCTCTTATTCTGTCTTAAATACTACAAACAGTCAAACACCCTCCTAGCATCATCTCTTGAAATATTAATATGAGTAGGAAGGCAGACAATCCTCTTTGCTATTTCTTCTGCTTGAGGACAACTACCAACAATATAACAAACATCATTAAGTGAGGTTAAAGGAGGCACCACTACGGAGCCAAACCATCCATCGTTTAAATATATTCCCTTTTTTCTAGCTTCCCTTGCCACCTTCAATGGATTAACATTTAGTATCGGATATTTTAAAAATATTGCTTCTTTATCTTTATCCTTCTTGAAAACAACTTTAAATTCTTTTTTATTTACCAATAACGAATTATATACTTGAGCTATTTCACGCCTATGCTCATTGAACCTATCTAATTTCTTAAACTGATTTATTGCTAAAATTGCTAAAGCATTAGGCATTCTTTCTGGAAAATATGAAGGAAGTTTTCCTTGATTTTCTTTAGAAGTAACCGCTTTACTTAAAATATTCAAATTAAGAAGTGCTGCCAAAAACCCTCTTCCTATTTTTGAATTGTATAAAGGTAAAACTATTTTATTCATCAATACTGGATGTAATAATTGCTGTTTTATCCAGAATAAAGATGGGTAACTAATTTCTTTCTGAAAATGAGAAACTTTTTCAAGTAAAGCTTCATTATTTACCGTAACCATTCCGCCATAGACTGAAGATATAATCTTGTCTCTGCCAAAACTAAAGAAACTGGCGTCTCCAAAAGATCCACAGAAAGAATCTTTATATTTAGCTCCTAAAGCATGAGCACAATCTTCAATTAAATAAAGATTATTAACAACACAAATTTTTCTAATCTCATCAATATCGGCCGGATAGCCAAACGTATGTTGAATCATTACCGCCTTAGTTTTGCTAGTAATTTTTTTAATAACATCTTCAGCTGAAATATTTAAACTTTCATTAATATCAGCAAAAATAGGAGTTGCTCCAACGTAAATAATCGGATTAACCGCTGCATTACAAGTAAAGGCTTGAATAATTACTTCATCTCCGTTTCCAATTTCCATTGCTTTTAATATGGAAATTAAGGAACTTCTTCCAGAATTAAAACTAAAAGCATTCTTAAATCCAAAATAATTCCTGAACATTCTTTCTAAGTCTTTAATTTCTTTTCCTCTCTTCCATTTCCATGGTTTAAAAATCAAGCTTAAAGCTAAAGATATATCATCTTTTTCTGTATTAGGCGATAAAGAAATAGAAATAGTTTTCATTATTTTATTAATTTATCAATTAAAAGACGCGGAACTCTACTTTCTAATAAAACAACACTACCCTCATTAGCTATTGAAATTACTTTCTTTAATATTTTATCTCCATTTTGAATAAATAAAATATCTTCAGCTTTCATTCCTGACTCAATCGCTCCTTTTTTTAAATCTTTAAAGTAGTCCCTTGAGGTAATTATTGCCAAATCACAAACCTCTCCAATCTTTCTTCCTATCTTGTGATGAGCTTCTTTACCTTCATTTCCTAATTCAATTAAACACGGCATAACTAATATCTTTCTTCCATTCCAATTCTTCAAATATTCAAGATGAGAAATAATGCCATCAAAATTAGAAGAATAAGTTGCATCAATTACATCAAAATTATCAACTCTTTTAATGCTAATTCCTCCTTTAATTTCTTTAACCTTATCTGCAATTACCTCTAAATCCATACCTAATTTCTTAGCTACAGCAATTGCTGCTAAAAGATTATAAACATTGTGAATTCCGTGAATATTAGTTTTGAAAAAGTGACTTTCTTTAGTTTTAAAAACAACCCTAAATGATATTCCCTCTTTATCCTCTTTGATTTCTTCTGCCCAAACATCCTGTTTTTCAGAAATTGAATATTTAACACTACTAACTGTTGAATTAAAATTATCTTTAATTAAATCATTGTCCCAATTTAATACTGCCAATCCTTCACTTGGCAAAGAATCAATCAATTCAAATTTACCCTTAACAATGTTCTTTTGTGACCCGAAAGTAGCTAAGTGTTGATTATTAATTCCTGTTAATATTCCAATCTTCGGTTTAGCAATATTACATAATAATTTTATCCCCCCTCTATTATATGCTCCCATTTCACAAATAAATATTTCATGCTCATCATTAACATGATTTAAAATACATTGAGATATTCCTATTTCTGAATTTTCATTTTTCTCGGTTGAGACAATCTTAAAATCAACAGAAAGGATTTCTTTTAAAAATTCCTTAGTCGAACTCTTGCCGTAACTTCCTGTAATTCCAATAACTAAAAGATTTTCCAAGGCTTCTCTCTTCTTTGTTGCTTTCTTGATTATTCTATTCCTCATAAAAACAGTAGCTGGCTGGAGAAAAAGAACAGTTAGGGAAACTATTAAAGGAGTTAAAATGTCAAAAGCTAATATAGTGAGAGCGAAATAAATTAGATCAAACACCATCCATTCTGTCGGATTCATATAGTTTTGATAAAAAATTACTCCCAAGACAACCGTAATTATTCCTAATGGAATAAAAATAATGGGCAAAAGAAGAGACATTTTTGAAGTCATTTCTGGTACCTTTATCCTTCTCCTCAATAATCCAATAATAGATAAAAATCCTTCAATAATATAAAGAAGAAAAACCACTGGAATGTAAGCCATTACAAATAAAGTGATTTTACTTAAAGATTCATTAATAAAATCTGGGTACAAGTAAGTAGCCGAACTCATTACAAATAGTATTGCTAAAAAAACGAAGCACTTAAAAAATAATCCCCAGTTTCTAATTATCTTCTTTCCAGCATATGTATCAAAATGTGCCAAAAACCTACCAATATGATAATTTTTTAATTGCCAGAGATAAGACCAAAACAAAAAACTCTTAACTTCTTTGAAAAACCAAAAGAAAAGAACAATCAAACCTATTAAAACTGGCATCCAGGGCTGTATGTCCATATTATTTATTTAAAAATTTAACAATACTTTCACTAACTTCAATAGGATTTGTTTTGTAGGGATTATGTCTTGCGTCCTTTATTATTTTTAATTCAGAATCATCAATTTCTTGTTGAAAAAGAACTCCATCTTCTATTGGCGTCACTTGATCTTCTTCTCCCCAAATAATCAAGCACGGCATATCAACCTTAGGCAATAAATGAGTCAAATCTTCGCTCACAACTTTTTTAAAAATCTCCTTCATTAAAGGATTGGCACGATAATAGTCGTAAGTTCCAGATATCTTATACGCCATCTTCTCAAAAAAACCATAGACACGAGAATCTTCAGAAATAATCTTCGCCCCTATTCTTGCTAAAAACTTTGAAATCCTTTGTCTTAAATTTAATCTTTCTTCTCTAACTATTGCCGCATCACAAAATATTAACTTTAAGGGTTTAATATTTTTTTCTGTAGCTATCTTCAGGGCAATACCACCACCAAAAGAATGCCCAAGGAGATAAAAATAAGAAAGATCTAGTTTTTTAATAAAAGCAATAATAATATCAGCGTACTCTCCTACTCCCCAAACAGTTTTAGGCATTTCTGTTTTTCCAAAACCTGGCAAGTCAGGAATAATCAATCTAAATCCTTTTCCCGCCATTTCATCAATTATCCTCATCCAAGAGACAGAAGATGCTCCCCAGCCATGAAGAATCAAAAACGGCTTACCCTCACCAGCAGTTTTGTAATACAAGTCAATACCATTAATATTGATTTTATTTTCCTTTAATTCAAATAGTTCCATTGACTATTTTCTTTTAATTTCTTTAAACCCTAAATACTTATGTAAAACCTTAGGAATCTTAATGCTACCATCTTTCTGTTGATTGTTTTCTAATAAAGACATTAAAATTCTAGGAGTAGCAATCCCTGTATTATTTAATGAGTAAGCGTATTTAGTCTCTCCGTCCTTAGTTTTGTATTTAATTCCTAATCTTCTTGTTTGAAAATCAAAAAAGTATGAAGAAGAATGAGTTTCTCTGTATTTTTTCTGCGAAGGAACCCAAGCCTCAATATCATATTTTTTAACTTGTCCTAATCCTAAATCAGCAGCACAATTTCTAACTACGTGATAAGGAATATTTAATCCCTGTAAAATTTCTTCGGCATTCTTAGTAATCTCTTCATGTAATTTTACTGATTCTTCTTTATCATTCTTACACAAAACAACCTGTTCTATCTTCATAAACTCATGAACCCTAAATATTCCTTGAGTATCTTTTCCATAACTACCAACTTCTGTTCTAAAACAGGGAGAAAAACCCATATACTTAATCGGCAAATCTTCTTCTTTTAATGTTTCATTAGAATGATAACTCATCATTGCTACCTCCGAAGTCCCAGCTAAATAATTTCCATCGTGAGTTTTGTAAACTTCATCCTTTGATTGCGGCAAATATCCAGTTCCAGTCATGGCCGCTTCGCTAACTAAAGAAGGAGCTCCCACTGGAATAAATCCTTTCTTAATTAAAATTTCTGTCGCATACTGCCAAATAGCCATACAGATAAGAAAAGCTTCTCTTTTCAAGAAATAACCTCTAAAACCAACTACTTTAGCTCCCCTGTCAAAATCAACCAAATCTAAATCTTTAGCTATCTGAACATGATCCTTAATAGGAAATTTAAATTCTGGAATCTTGCCCCATTTTCTAATTTCAACGTTATCAGCATCAGAATCACCATCAGAAACTGATTCGTCAGGAATATTAGGAACAAGCAACATCAATCTTTCAAATTCTTCATTAACTTTTTTAAATTCATCTTCTTCGTTATCAGAATTCCTATCTAATTCTCTCATTTGAGCAATCACTGCTTCTCTATCTTCTTTAGTTTTAGCTTCTTGTATTCTTTTATTCGCTTGATTCTTCATGGCGCTCTTATTCTCAATCGCAATAATTAATTCTCTTCTTTTGGCATCAACTGATAAAAGATTATCAACGTCAAAATTAACCTTCTTTTTTCGACAAGCTTCTTTAACTTTGTCTGGATTTTCTCTAATAAATTTAATATCTAACATATATTCAAATCTCTATTATTTTATATACATAATATCAATTTAGGAGAAAAAAAGCAATAAAAAAAGAGGGACTAACTTTGTTCAAGTAATAGAACCTCTACAAGAGAAATGGCTTCTTTTTTGTCTTCTGGTGAAGTCTCATTAAGAGCTCTCAACAACTGTTGAAACATATCTCCTGTCGCACCTTCAACCATACACATAATAATCACCTCCTGTACTAGCTATATTATATTTAAAAAATAATATAATGTCAAAAAACAAAAAAGTTAACTTTTATTAGTTAACTCTGACCAGTGCTCTTTTGGTTTCACCCTTTTAGAGCCCTGTTTACATAGTGGGCATTCTTCTTGCGGAACAGCCCAGACTTCTTTCTCAATAAGAGAAATAATTTCAATTTTCTCTCCATCGAAGAAATATTCAACAGGCAGTTTTGCCGGACGATGAACAATTGTTCCGACAAAAGGACAGAACTTAACTGGATTTTTATTTCCAGCAATGATAGTTCTCCTTACTGCTTCGGTCGTTTTGAAGGTTGTGATAAGATCTTCAATCTGTAGGACATATGCGTCCTCAGGGATAGAAAATCTTCCTGTCCAGACCATTTCTCCCTTTGGTCCCTTCTCAGTGTATACATGACTAGCTCCAAGATGCAAAGCCACCATATAAGAAGGAATGATTCCGGCGTAGGCCGAACCCACAACCACAATATCTTCTCCTCCAATCCTAGGTAAGATTTTCCTCATGAGATTGTAAGCCAATCCCTCCATTGCGATAGGATTTGAAGCAATCCGGGAAACGTTGAAATATGCATTGCTGCATAACCCGCTTGTTAGAACTGCATGTGGATTTTCAGGATTACCATCATGAATCCATCCAGCATTTAGTCTTTTGACAATATTATTTATCTGATCTTTCGACAATTTGGTCTCATGTCTAAACATCGTAATCACTCCCCTCAATCATGTGAAGGACTAATAATGTATTAACAAAGAAACAATAAGATGTCAAAACCCGGGTTTCCCCGGGCTTATTTTATTCTTTGTCTTTCATTAATGGAAAGAGTATTACCTCTCGCAATGATCCTGAATCGGTCAGCATCGAGACAATCCTATCTATTCCCATTCCAAATCCTGCTGCGGGAGGCATTCCATACTCTAAGGCCTCAATAAACTCTTCGTCTGATCTTTGAGCTTCTTCGAATCCACCTTTAAATAATTTCTCTTGTCCTCGCAATACATCTCCTTGATCTAATGAATCATTTTGTTCAGAAAAAGCATTGATAACTTCTGCTCCAGCGACCACTAATTGAAAATTAGCTAATTTTTCTTTATCTAATTCCTTAGCTAAGGGCTGGAATCCTTTTGGATGATGAATAACAAAAGTTGGTTGAATTATATTTGGTCGACAGTATTTCTTGTAAATCTCATCAGCAATATTTGGCTTATCAGCTCCTTCAGGAACATCAATTCCCATTTCTATAGCTTTCTTTAATAAAGCTTTTTCATTTAATTCCTCATATTTAATTCCAGTATGCTTTTCTAATAAAGCAAAAAATTCTATTCTTTCAAACGGTCCTTTAAAATTCAAAACATTATCACCATATTTAACCTCTGTTGTTCCCAAAACTTTAGTTAAGATAACATCAAGCATTCTTTCGGTCATCTTCATTAATTGTTTATAATCAGCATAAGCCCAGTAGAATTCAATCATGGTAAAATCAGGATTGTGGAATTTATCTACTCCTTCATTTCTAAAACATTTTCCTATTTCATATATCTTTTCAAATCCTCCAACTAACAATCTCTTCAAGTATAATTCTGGAGATATTCTTAAAAATACATCTACATCCATCGCATTCAAATGAGTTTTAAAAGGCTTAGCTCTGGCTCCGCCGTATAACGATTGAAGAATTGGTGTTTCTACTTCAAAAAATCCATCATCATTTAAGAAATTCCTTAATTCTTTAATAAAATTGGAACGAATGATAAACTTCTGTTTTACCTCCGGAGAAAACATCAAATCAAGATATCTTTTTCTATACCTTTCTTCAATGTCTTTTAAACCATGCCATTTTTCTGGTAATGGTCTTAAAGACTTACAAATCATCTTGTAATCAGTTATCTGAATTGTTTTCTCTCCCCTCTTGGTCTCGAACAAAACTCCATGAGCTTCGATAAAATCACCCATATCAAAACTATCTAAAAATGATTGATAATTATCTTCACCCATTTTGTCTTTAGCTAACAGCCCTTGAATTTTTCCTGTCCCATCTTCAAAATCAATAAAAGTCAAAGCACCATGAGTCCTAATCGTCCTTACTCTTCCAACTAAAATAACCTCTTCTTCTTTTTGTGATAAAGATGCAAAATCATCTAAAACCTTCTTGATTTCATGAGTTCTTTTGACTTCAATAGGATAAGCATTGATTCCGCTCTTTTGAAGCTTGTTTAATTTTTCAATCCTATTTTGTCTTATTTCGTCTGAAGTAGACATATTTTTATTCTATTTTTAGTATTTTGTATTTAAGAGATCCTTTAGGAGTTTTAATCTCCACTTCGGCTCCTTTAGGTTTGTTTAATAAAGCTTGCCCTAAAGGTGACTTGAAAGAAATTCTGTTTTCCATTGGATTAGCTTCTTCCTCTCCAACAACATGATATCTTTCTTCGTCTTCGCCTTGTTTAATTGTAACATATGAACCGATTTGAACCCAGCCCGTATTCTCATTATCTTGAATTACTTTAGCCGAGCTAATCAATCTTTCTAAATCAAGAATCTTTCCTTCAATAGCCGCTTGATTATCTTTAGCTTCATCATAGGCTGCATTCTCAGATAAATCACCAAAAGAAATAGCTTCTTTCAATTGTTCAGCTACCTCAATTCTACCTTCTTTTTTAAGGTATTCAAGTTCTTTCTTTAATTTATCTAAACCTTCTTGTGTTAAATATTTACCATCCATATATGTATTGTTCCACGATTCCATTTATAGTCAAAAGACAAAAACCGAACAGCGGATATTATTTATTTAATTTAGAAAAAAGGCCTAATCGCCTAGATCAATCCTTTTGGAACTAGTATAGCATATATATTTGAGAAAGCAATAGTTATTTTAGAAATAAAAAGAGGAGATTTTTGTTGACGAAGTTTCTCCTTTAACTCCGAAACCCTATCTCATCCACTCCTTCCATGTGTGCTCTTCTTCTTTTTCTAAAAACTGTTCGCACGGTTGCCTTTTATTTCTTGCCTCAGAAACATAAAAGCATCCTTTACCATCATCTTTCCGCTGACAAGACCAGCAGGCAATTGCTGGCTCAAGAGGATCTCCACAGAGCGACTTGTGGCAAGATGGACAAGTCCAGCAGTGGAATTCCTTACTCCATACCGGATTTAATATCCACTGGTGACAACTCCGGCAATAAGCAAGAGGAGACAGCGCAACCTCTTCTGGAATTGGAAATTGAGGCCTCCCCGTGTCCTTTTCAAAAGGACAGACAGCCGGAAAAATCCAAAACTCTACCCAGCATCCTCCGCCATTAGAGGTTGCCTCAGCAAGAGAGATCCCCCCTGCTTCTTGGCAGAGATATTCTTGCTGGTTCATCCGGTTTGAACCAAACCCTTTCCAATTCCTGCTTCCACCCCCTTCATAAAGAGAGGCGATCCAGCCTTTACCTGAAAGAATCCTGTATAAGATCCTCCCATTTTTAGTGGACTCTTTTTTGAATCCACCACATTCAATTTTCCGAATCCCCCCGTAAGCGAATCCTCGACTGATTTCTGAAGGGAAAAGAAATGAGATACCCTTTTTAAGGGCAAATAACCTTTTCCCGTTTTCCAATTCGTATTCTTTCATGATAACTTCTCCATACTATTGCCCTGTTTCAGGCAACAAACTAGAGACACAAATCTCCAGATTGTTGTCTGAAACTTTAAACTAAATTTTCAAACAACATCCTCCTGCCTCTCTCGGCTCCAATCTCTCCCTTGGATACCGAGAGGATAGCAAGGAGGTTTCTGGAAACGAAGCGGGTTAAACTTCCTTTCCAGCCGATCTCCTTACTAGAAGACGGCAAACGATATTAAACTCAGGTAATAATCTCTCTCACATTTATACACTCTCCTGTATAAATGACGATGATAACGTTTTCACCAAAAGTTAATATCGGACAGGCAGTAATTGGTGTTTTACTGCTTTAGGACCTCGGCCTGTCACCATAACAGACGTCGTTCCCATATTCTTTAACAAAGAACTATTCTTCTCGAAACTCTTCCGAGAAGATTTCTAAAGACCTTTAGTCTTCAGCATATCTTCCCGCAAAAAAAACGGCTGAGAAATCTCTTCAAAGGATAGACTCAAGATAGAATCCTTCCTTAAAAGAGATCTCCCAGCCGTTCGAATAAACAACTAGTATCTATTGCTTCATACAGAATTACAGGCAGACCTCAACCTGATTCTTTCTTCCTTTCGGAATAGAAGCAACGGGTCCTTTATTTAACTTCGCGGACGAGCGAAAAACTAACATCTGATTTAATGAACTCACTTACAAAATAACTATATACTACTATCTTATTTTTGTCAACCCCTTAATTATTCACACCTACTTTCGTCCTTTTGGACTCATCGGTTCAGACACACATCTGAAGAATAGAAAGGAGATTTTTAATGTTTAATAATACATTTTAACGAAGCTCTCCTAATAACTCCGAACTCCTTATCAAGAGAGGACCGATCCCTCTTGATATTTCCATGGAAGACGTTCGTCTTCCGATGGGACGTGCCGAGACGAAGGAGGCTTGTGATAATTCTCCGTCTTTTCCGTCCGGCTGAGTCTATAGACTCGCACCAGAGGGAGACCGTCCACAAACCCCTGCTCTTGGGAATAGGGAGACTGCGAAAAAGTAATCTCACAGTCCGGCGGGAACATTTCCCGCACATGAAGCATTACCCACTCATTCTGTCCCGGTGGCTCAACATCATCCCACCCTTCTGGACAGGGTGGAATATAATACGAAGGAAATGATTCCTCCGTTAATGGGGTTCCTTTTTTTATCTCCTCAAGTGCTTCTCGAGGAGTGAGAACTACTTCATCCTTCCGGTACACTGGAAAAGGACGAAGCTCCCAGCCCAGTTTAATGGTCCGATAACTCGGACCCGACGATGATCTACGATACATGGAAATATCCTTGCTTGTTTCCAAGCAACAATCTAGAGATATAAATCTACAGATTGTTACTTGGAATATTTTAAAAAAAATTCTATTAACCAGCAGAGAACCGTAAAGCAATTAGCGAGGGGTTTGAATGTATTATATTCTGGAGAGAGATTAGAATATATCCAATACCTCTCCTGCTTTACGGATCGCTACTGATTATTTCTCAATTCTGAATTCACTTTATTAAAAATGAACTCGGAAAAAAGAAGGAGATTTTAGATGCTTATCTTACATCCTTTCGAAGCACTCCTAAGCTCCAAACCAACCTTAGTAGGGACACTTGTCCCCACTTTCCCTCAGACAGATAATTCCATTACCTATCTGCGGACCCCAAGTGGAAGAGTCGCCGATTATTTCGGCAAACCCTCCACACTTGAGACATTTATCGGGGATTAGTCCCCGATAATCCTCATTCTCTTCGCTCATTTACTTTCCTCCCTCTTTTAAATTAACTACTCCCTTGTTTGAATTCACCTTAATAAGATGAACTCAATAAGAGAAAGGAGATTTTGAATGTTTTATCTATCACATTCTAACGAAGCTCTCCTTGATAACTCCGAACCGATACCTGTAGGGTTCAAACCCTTACGAACCCTGCGTGGCGGAAGACCGTCACTTTTTTAATTGAGCCGTCTTTTTGTGGCTCATCCATGCTCTCCCTTTTGGAGAAAGCATAGACCGGACGAGCACCCGCCCGCCGGATAGCATTCTCAAGGGACGCCATAAAAAATGGCGCACCCCCGATCATTACCTCTTGCCCAGGAATTATACTCCCCTGAGCAAGAATGAGGAGGTCTACAACCCCTTGGGCTGCATCCTCCAACTCCTTCGGCGAGGGTATCTCGTCGAAGGTGATCATCCTCTGTACTTTCTTCCGGATATCATCCGAAAGATCCCAGACACCAACTGCCTTTTGTTCGGCAGTTGCAACGTGCTGGGTTGCATTAATGACAATGCCTCCCATAAATACACAACCTCTCTCTTTTAAAAGGCAAGAGTCGCCTATTGCTATGAAACACTTGATTGGTTCCAAGCAACAATCTAGAGATATAAGTCTACAGATTGTTGCCTAGAATATTTTAAAATGAACTACTTTCCCTACTCTTAATAGTATAGTAAGGACATTCCTAGAAACGAAGTGGGTTAGGCCTCTTTTCCAGTCGATCTCCTTACTAGAAGAACGATAAACGATTTTTTAACCTTAGGCCATAACTCTCTCCGAGCTTTCTTGTCGCCTAAAATTAATATATCGGACAGGCAAACAGTTGGTTGCTGTTGCTTTAGGACCTCGGCCTATCACCATAACAGACGTCGCTCCTTTGATTTTAATATAATGTGCTATTCTCCTTTCTTGCGAAAGAAGGTAATGGAGACGAGTCTTGTATTATTTTAGCTCATTTCCATAACTTTCCTTCGTAATCTCTTTTAAAATAGGAGAGGAGATTTAGAGTCTTAACGAACCATGTTAAGACGCTATTACGGAGATCTCCTCAACTCCGATCTTCCTAATTTGGAAGAAAGTGGGAAAGATGAGCTTTGTATTATTTTTGCTCATCTTCACAACTTTCTTTCAAAAGAAAAAGGGGTAACAAATGTTGTGATACTGCATGAAAAGAGTACCGCAACACTTATTACCCCTCAACGGAATTAAAAGTATTTATTGGCAATGCCTCTCTCCTTGCATTGACGTGACTTATTTAATTTTTAATAACTTCATCCTAACAACTATACTATACAACACTATTCATTTTCTGTCAAGGCCTAGTTATCCACACCCTGTTTAAAATAAGGAGTGCCTGTTTTAAAAAATATCATTGTTCCAATAAATGTCTTGCAACACCTTGGAGCAACAAATCCCTATAATCTGCTTTGCAGAATCTACAGGCACCCATATAACGATACTGTTTGGTCTATTTTCAGTTCCTTCTTTCAGGAAAAAATCAGCAAATCCCCTCTTGTGAAGATTCAAGGAGAGTGTCCTTAAAAACTCTCCATCCTTAATTAATTCCTTTTCTACTTCTACAAGAGGAAAGAAGTTGATTCCTTCCTTTTCAATCCTTTCTTTGCTTTCAATTTTCATTTCAAACCTCGATCGTAATTGCTTTTAATTTCATAATTCTCAACTTCCCTACTATTATCGGCCCCCAATCTCTCCATTGGAGACCGAGAATAATAGGGAAATTAAAACGTATGAATTAAGCTTTTTTATTAAAGAACTATCCTTCTTGAAATTGTTTAATTTTCCAAGAAGATTTCTAAAGATTTTATAATCTTCAGCATATCTTCCCGCAAAAAAACGGCTAGGATATCTCTTGAAAGTTATAGCTCTAGATAGAACTTTTCCTTAAAAGAGATCTCCCAGCCGTTCAAATAAACAACTAGTATCTGCTATTTCTTACGGAACACAGGCAGACCTCAACCTGATTCCTTATTCCTTTCGGAATAGAAATAACGGGTCCATTATTTAACCTCGCGGACATACGAAACTAACACTTAAAAATCAATGATCTCAACTTACATTATGACTGTACACTATTATCAAATTTTTGTCAATACCACCAAACCTACATCATCAATCTCCCTCAGCTCCAGCATTTTTTAGTTCTTTTATAATATCCGATTTATCTTCCCTCGTCACATTCTTAAATATTCTCCCCACCCAAGTTAATGCAGTCCATCCATTATTATCTTTCACATTAACATCAGCACCAGCATTAATTAACATCTTAACCGAATCTAAATTTAACCAACTAGAAGCATACATCAATGCGGTTTTTCCATCGTTATTTTTTGCGTTCACATCCGCACCGAGCTTAATTAGTTCATTAACTGATTCTGGATAGTCATGAGCATACATAAGCGCAGTATCCCCTAGACTGTTTTTTGCGTTCACATCCGCACCCGCATTAACAAGTTCTTGTAATATTTTGACTCTTTGCATTTTATCATCAATCCCTCCGGTAGTAGCAATGCACATTAATACTGTTTCTTCTGTATACCATCGCCGTGTTTCAATATTATTTTCAATTTTAACAAAATCTGTATGAGACATTGCATTAACATCGGCACCACTTTTTATCAATTCTCTAGCCATTTCAACCGATTTAACAGACGCTATTGGAGTAAAACCTCCTTTCGTATTTTTATTCACGTCTGCTCCAGACTTGATGAGTTCTTGGACTATTTCAAAATGATTCTCACAAATAGCATCTATTAATGCTGTTCCTCCTGATTCCCGCACTTCATCTATTTCTGCTCCAGATTTGATAAGTTCTTGGACTATTTCAAGATATCCTTTCTCGGAAGCAAGCATTAGCGGAGTCATTTCTTCGCCAGTCTTGATATTTATATCTGCTCCAGATTTGATAAGTTCTTGGACTATTTCAAGATATCCTTTCTCGGAAGCAATCGACAATGACGAATTCCCAAAAGTATCTCTTGCGTTAATATCGACGCCAACCTTTAATAATTCTTGAACTTTATACAAGTCTCCTGATTCGACAGATTCCATCAATAAATTAACTCTCTCTTTTTGATTAAGAACGTTATAATTAGTAGATGGCATTTGATTTTTTTCTTTAAAAAAATAATATATTCCTCCACTAACTAAAAATAAGATGATGATTACGATTATTAAAATATTATTAACAAATCCTTTATAATTATAATTCATATTTTAATTATTATATTACTTTAATTTCCACCCTCATTAACTATATCTTGTGCATTCTGTTCAAGTTGTTTCTCTCCAAAGTAGTACCCTAAAGTTTCCCTTGCCACTAAGTTGGCTAAACCGGTGTTTTTAGGAACACTTTCCACAATAACAGTCAAAACTATCTCTGGGTCATCATAGGGAGCAAAAACAGTGATTAAGTTATGATAAACCTCACTCTTTCCTGTTTGGGCAGTTCCAGTTTTAGCGGCTGAAGAAACTGGCAAATATTGCAATGAACGGGCAGTTCCAGCAGAAGACAAAACGGTTTCTCTCATTCCCTCTCTTACTGAATCAATAGAAGCTAAAGAAACAAAATTCTCACTAACTACTTCTGGTTCAAACTTTTTAATTGTTTGATTATTATTATCTAAAATACTATTAACAACTTGCGGTTTCATTAATTTTCCTCGATTGGCAATTGAAGAAATAGCCATGGTTAATTGTAATGGAGTTGCCTTAAAATAACCCTGTCCAATTGAAATATTATAAGTATCTCCTGGATACCAGGGAGTTCCTATTGTACTTTCCTTCCAATCTGAATTAGGAACAAGCCCGACACTCTCTTCGGGCAAGTCAATATTTGTTTTAGAACCAAATCCAAATTTCTCTAAATACTTTGAAATTTTGGCTATTCCTAAACCATTAAAATTCTTATACCCTCCTCCAACCATATAAAAGAATGTATCGCAAGATTCAGCAATGGCCTTTTTTAAATTAGTCCATCCATGAACCGCCCAGTCTTTTTTAAATGTTCCATCTTTTAATTCTATTCCTCCTTCACAATATATTTCTTTGTCTGCTGTGACAATGCCCTGCTCTAAGGCTGCGACAGCAATCATTGGCTTTAAAGTTGAACCAGTTGGATATTCTCCCGAAGTAGCTCGATTATAAAAAGAAACTTTAGGATCTTTTAATAAATCGTTAAATTCCTTACTAGTTAAATCTTTAGAAAACATATTATTATCAAAAGAAGGATAGGAAATTAAAGACAAAACTTCTCCTGTTTTGGGATTTACTGCTACGACTGACCCCCCTTTGGCATTATATCCATCGACTGCCTCCTTTAAAAACTGCGCTGCTTTTTCTTGTAAATCATAATCAATATTTAAGACTAAGTTGCTCCCAGATTCAGATGGCTTAATAATCTCTTCTTTAACTAAATTTCCATGAACGTCTTTCTCTCGATTAATTTCTCCTGGTATTTCTTTTAATACATCGTTGTATTGTTTTTCTATGCCTGATTCTCCCATAGAACTATCCCCCGAAACATACCCTATAACAGAAGCTAAATCATATCCACTTAAATATTCCCTATTTTTTTTCTTAACAATTTCGAATCCGGTCAATTCTTCTTCTTTGGTTTTCAAAATAATGATCTTGTCTTTATCAACATCTCTCGCTAAAGAAAATTCACTTTCTCCTGCTTTTTCCATCTCCTCAATATTTTTATTTAAATCTTCAAAAGGTGTATCTAGAATACGAGCTACTTCTCTTATCTGTTTTTCCCTCAATAATTCATCTTTTGGTAATTTTGAAAAATCACAAACCAAGTCAAATCCTTGCGTATTAATAACTAATTGCTTAAAGTTACGGTCATAGATAATACCTCTCTGAGCCTCAATTTCACTAGAAAGAAATTTATTTTTCTCTGCTTTTTCATTATAAGTATTATATTGAAGAACCTGAAAAGAAAAACAGCGGAAAAATAACACTCCAATTATTAAAATAAAAGAAGTAAAAACTATCTGAAATATTCTTTGCGATAAAGCAGTTTCTATTATATATGAATTCTTGTCTCTTTTGTGTGTTAAGGCATCCAAAAAAAGATCATCAGTTTCGATGTCCGTATTCTTTCTCTTTATTTTAAATTTTTGGCATCCACGAGAGCGATGGAATCCTAACATATTTGGATAGTATAAATTTTAATAACAAAGAACCCAACAAGAAAGACAAAGCCAATAAACCAATAAAATGAGCAGAATATATATCGAGCATTAATCCTAAAAAGAAAGCTGAAAATAATCCTATCCTTCCTTGTGGCTCTTCTAAAAAATTAATTAATAAAACGAGAAAAATAAGAAAGCTAAAAAAAGTAAAAAAAAGCAAATAGCTTGTTTCAAAAATAAATAAATAATACATCGCCACAATCAAAAATACAGTTTTAAAAATCTCCTTAATCATTATATATCTCTGCTATTTTAATTATAAAAACATTATTAATCGTACTTAAATCAAAAACTTTTTCAATGTCAGCGGTCTGATACGTTTCATTATCAATCTTTTTGATATTCTTTACTTTTCCCATTAAAAGCCCGGCTGGATAATTCCCTCCCATAGCTGAAGTCACCACCAGACTTCCCTCTTTTAATTCTTTATCACGAGCCACCATATCTAAGGTTAAATTTAGATTTCCCTCTCCTTTACTTAAAGCAAAAACTCCACTATCGGGTATCTCAACATCAATAAGATTGTTCTTTTGAGTAATAAGCATCACTCGAGAATAAGATGGATAAACATCGACTACTTTTCCTAAAAGAACCTTACCAGAAACAATCACTGGAAATCCTTTCTTAACTCCATCATTAGATCCAATATTTACCAAAAGAGAATCTGCTAAAATATCTTTTGATATCACTCGTCCTAACATCAAATTAAACTCTTTTTCTAATCCTAAATCTAAACTATTTCTTAAAAACTCATTCTCTTCCTTTATTTTTTGAAAATCAGCTAAATCGGAAAGAAGCTTTTGATTTTCTTCAATTAATTTCTTATTTAACTCTTCCTGATTCTTATTAGAAAAAGCTTGTTCGCTTCCTTTATTCCACAATGAAGCCATCAAATTCTCCGATTTTGAATAAACAAAATTCTTTAATGCGTCCTTGAAAAAAGAGTTAATAACTAGAAAACAAAAAAAGAGCAGAATTAAAACCGTTATTCTTTTCTTAGTTAAAATCTTCATACCCTGATTATATACTATCCCCCTTAAAAAGACAAAATTGACAACCTGCCTTAAAAATGCGAAAAAAGATTTGTAATCTTTGTACATTCACATAGAGGTGCAAAATGGGAAATTGGGATTATGCTTTAACAGTAAATAAAGCTGAATTATTGCGACAATTAAAGGGAGATGAGCTAGTCTTGATATACAGTTTATCAGACCTTACTGACCACGCAATCGTATCGAATCTTGAACAAACAAATACCAACATCAAAGATTGGTTTTCCTTGGCCAGCCTTCCGTGGGTTGGGAAGAAACCATTCATCATAATCGCCGAAAAAATGGTAAGTTGCGCCAGAACCTCAAAAGAGATCAGAAGAATATTTTTAATAGAAAAAATTTGGTCTGATCGAGGCCACGGTGAATACAGCAACATAATCATCAAAGCAATGAATCAGCAAAATAGAATTGCTCACGAAGCCTATATCGGAGTTCTATATTATTATCAAAACCATCTGAAAGAAGATGCAATGATCTATCCGCCATTAAAGGTAATGACGATGAAAAAGGCTATACTCACGAGCAATTCATTGGAGGCTTTTCTAAATTCCAGCACAGCAGCTCGCTGGGAAACCGCAGTCAAGATGAGCCTTCAACAAATTGACTGGCCAATTGAAAAATGGAAAGACATTACTGACTCTTCTGTCCCAAAAAAATTCAAAACAATTGCACTACAGAAAATTAAAGAAATAAAAAGGGCTGGATCAACCAGCAAATATCAAACCAAGCATAATTTTTAATTGCTTGGTTATTTTTTGTTTAACAAAAAACTCCTTTCGATCTTTAATACGGGGGCGACCTACTTTCGCGGATACCACTATCATCGGCCTTAGAAGATTTCACTTCCGAGTTCGGAAAGGGATCGGGTGGAGCACTTCCAGTATAGCCCCCATATTAAAAACAAAAAGGAGTAAATAATAGGAAAATAGAATAAAGCTAATAATTGCTAATCAAAGAGTTATTTTAATATTCAATTAGTATCGCTCGGCTGAACCCCTCACGGGGCTTACACCTGCGACCTATCAAGGTCATAGTCTTTAACCTGAATAAGAGTTCTAATCTTGGAGTGGGCTTCGAGCTTAGATGCTTTCAGCTCTTATCCCTTCCTAACTTAGCTACTCAGCTATGCCCCTGGCGGGACAACTGATACACCAGAGGTTAGTTCACCCTGATCCTCTCGTACAAAGGGCAACTCTCCTCAAAACTCGACGCCTGTGGTAGATATGGACCAACCTGTCTTACGACGGTCTGAACCCAGCTCACGAACCACTTTAATTGGCGAACAGCCAAACCCTTG
>DAONGN010000002.1 GCA_035404185.1 Candidatus Pacearchaeota archaeon
GCAACTCTCCTCAAAACTCGACGCCTGTGGTAGATATGGACCAACCTGTCTTACGCATGTAAATCACTTATTACTAAGTGCATGGACTATACCACCTCCCTGTTGATTTTTACAGGGGACCGACATATTAGCCATTCTGTATAAAAGAATGACTCTCGCTATAAAAGCTCAGTCTCTACGGGGTTAATAAATCTTTACTTACAAGGTATTTCAATACTTCCTTCGAATCCTGCGTTCTCTTCTTGGAATAATTTAATTCCTTGAACATATCAATCTTTTTACAAAGGACTATAAAATCTTTAGCGCTCTTTGTTTTAGATTTCAATTTAAGAATGCTGGAAAGCAATCTTAATTGTCTGGACTTCAATTTACTAAACGGCGATATTTGTTTTGCAAACTCGAGCAATGATTTTTCGTCTCCGATAGTATATTCGGCGACGCCATCTTTTCTAGATCTGGTATATCCTACTCCTAACATTTTTTTCATTTTCTCCAAAAAATCAATATAAGTTGCTTTTTGGTAAAATGTAATATAGGGAGAGATTTGATAACCGTATCTATAAGTATCATTTTTCTTGAGTTTGACGTAAACGCTACCGTCTCCGTCTAAAAATCCAGCAATGTAAGATTTTTGAATATCGTTTATTTTCCTCATAAGTTCAAACTTACAACTTCCCTCGGTATTATCCTACCATATGACAGGTTGAAAATCAATGATAGGACTTCACCGATATGAGTCGGTTTTGCTAACCAGATTACTCCGGTAAGCCGCCATTGTTGACGGTCTGAACCCAGCTCACGAACCACTTTAATTGGCGAACAGCCAAACCCTTGGGACCTTCTACAGCCCCAGGATGTGATGAGCCGACATCGAGGTGCCGAACAGTGCCGTTGATATGGACTCTCGGGCACTACCAGCCTGTTATCCCCGGGGTAACTTTTGTCTGATGATCTCCCACGGTCCTACGAACCATGGTCGGTTCACTAAGTTCTGGTTTCCCATCTGCGCGACATATCCGTCTTGCAGTTAAGCCGGCTTTTCCCTTTACAGGACTAATCCGATTTCCATCCGGATCTAGCCGACCTTTAAACTTCTCCGTTACTTTTTAGGAGAAAAGCGCCCCACTTAAACTACCAACCAAGCACTGTCTTCCATTACCCTCCTCAGGTAACAAAGTTAGAACCTTGACATTAAAAGAGAGGTGTTTCATTGGCGACTCCACTGCTACCGAGATAACAGCTTCAAAGTCTCCCTCCTACGCTACGCATTTAGCATCAAAATTCAATGCCAGGATATAGTAAAGCTCCCGGGGTCTTCCTGTCTAGCCACAGGTAAGGGGCATTCTCACCCCTATTGCGATTTCACCAAGCAGGTCCTGGAGACAGTTCTCCAGTCGTTAAGCCTTTCATGCGGGTCGGAACTTACCCGACAAGGGATTACGCTCAATTTGTTATATCCACTTTGCTTTCGTGGAACTCTTTATATCGCTATAAAGTTCGGACTATATCTTCTCATTTTTACTTAATGAGTCCGGCGTATAGTCTCTGAGGATTCTTAATTTATCTGAATTTACGATTATTCATCTTCGAAATCATTAATCGGATTTTCTCCAATCCTTTTTCTTCAAGATGTTTTCCTTTGTCCATCATTCGGACAATTTTTGCAAAAATAAGAAAATCTTCTCTTTTTGCTGTTCGTAAATAATTCTTCTCAAAAAATGGAATAATCTTTTCCAACAAATCTTCACGATTACGAACTACGTATTTCAGCAGATGTTCGTGATGATTATCATATCTTTTATTCAAGTAGATTTTACCGCATTCGAAAAAGTTTTCGACTTCTTCAAGAGCAGATCTACTTTTCATTCCTTGAGTAATAACGAATTCTGGGAATACTTGCCATTTTAATCGTAAACGAGACTTGGGATGTTTAAAAAAACTAACAGTGAAACACCCTTCGCCGTCAACGAAACCAATTACCCAGCCTATAAAACTAAGCCTTTCCTGCTGATTGCCTGCACCGAACGTTTTTTCACTTGACATAATATTTTGATAAGGTGTTATAGCTCCTTATCATAAATTATATCATAGTAACGTCGGATACTCCAGGTTTTCCAGCATATAGCCAGATTTTACTAAAGCAGTGCGTTGTTGCTACTTTAACACGGTCAGAGTTACCGCGGACGTTCACCGGAGGCTTGGAGCAGTCAGCTGCTCCGCTCCTGATCCGCAAAACTTGATCATGAGTTCCTATTCAACTTGAAATCATCGCAATGTCTTACCTATTAAAAAACATAAAGACACACGTATTTTACTTACTTGCTACATTTAACTAATCAAACTTATTCTAAGAAACTACTAAGGAAACTCACAATCGTTTTACGAAACAAGAGCGAAGCAACCGCCGCTTTTAACACTCTGGCACTGGTCAGGCCTCAGCCCCTATACTTCCTCTTACGAATTAAGCAGGGACCTGTGTTTTTGATAAACAGTCGCTAGAGAGACGTTTGCTGCGTCCTCTTCTCCTTGCGGAGAGAGGAAGATCTTATTCCTAAGTTACGATCACTTGTTTGCCGAGTTCCTTCAGGACCTTTCACTTGTTCACCTTAGCACGCTTGTGCCCATCCACCTGTGTCGGTTTTAGTACGGTTCAAACATTTTTAACCCTGCGGGCTTTTCTGGGCGACTTGCTCATTTGGCTTCACCTGTCCGAAGACAAGCTTCGCTCTCACTCTTGGGTTGCCCCTCAAGCGCAAGACAGAAATCCGATAATCTGCCCAAACTACTAAATCGCGTCACCCTTCAGAAAAATGTTAGAGGGCCGGAATATTAACCGGCTGTCCATCAGATAAACCTTTCGGCTTCTCCTAAGGCCCGCCTAACCCTTGGTTGATCTACATTGCCAAGGAAACCTTGGATTTACGGTGTTGAAGAATCTCACTTCAATTGTGGTTACTCATGCCAACATTCTCACTCCCTATCGCTCCACCAAACCTCACGATTTGACTTCAGCGCAATAGGGACGCTTCCCTACCCCTGGCACATATAAATATGTACCAAGTCGTATCTTCGGTACTAAACTTTAGCCCCGGAAATCTTCGGCGCAAAATCTCTTAGCTAGTAAGCTGTTACGCACTTTTTAAAGGATAGCTGCTTCTAAGCTAACCTCCTAGCTATCTGAGAAATTCCACCTCCTTACTTACACTTAGTTTAGATTTAAGGACCTTAGATGACGATCTGGGCTGTTCCCCTCGCGACAATGGAACTTCGCTCCCACTGTCTGACTCCCTACACATATATTACGGCATTCGGAGTTTGATAAAAGTACCTAGCCGAAGCCACGGAACTTCTTTCAGTGCTCTACCTCCATAATACTTAAATGTAAAGGCTAGTCCTAAAACTATTTCGGGAAGAACCAGCTATTACCAAACTCGATTAGCTTTTCACTCCTTACCACAGCTCATCCCAATGGATTGCACGACAAACGGGTTCGGACCTCCACTTTCATTTCTGAAAGCTTCATCCTGGCCATGGCAAGCTCGTCTGGCTTCGGGTCCTCTCCCACCAATTATATTTCGCCCTTTTAAGACTTGGTTTCCCTGTGCCTCCGCGCCAGAAGCGCTTAGACAATTGGTAAAAGAGACTCGTTGGCTCGTTCTGCAAAAAGCACGCCATCACTGGAACGAATTCCAGCTCTGACTCTTTGTAGGCATAATGGTTTCAGATTCTATTTCATCGCCCTCACCGGGCTACTTTTCACCTTTCCCTCACGGTACTAGTTCACTATCGGTGACCAGATTGTATTTAGCCTTAGCGGGTAGTCCCGCCAGATTCCTGCCGAATTATCTTGTGTCGACAGTACTCAGGAAAAACAATAAGGAGCGCATTTTAATTTTCGCCTACCGGACTATCACCGTCTGCGGTCTCTCTTTCCAGAGAAGTTCAACTAATTGAAATGCATTTATTAACTCCCTCTAATTAAATAGACATTGTTCCCCTACAACCATCACTCATGCAAAGCACGAATGATTTTAGGCTTCTCCCCTTTCGCTCGCCGCTACTGAGGGAATAACTTTTGTTTTCTTTTACCTCCGCCTACTAGAATGTTTTACTTCAGCGGGTTCGCATCGGATTTAACTCCGATAATTTCGTTTAAATGGAATTGAGTTGCCTCATTCGGAAATCCCCGGTTCATAGGTTGCTAGCACCTTCCCGAGGCTTATCGCAGCTACGCCACGTCCTTCATCGCGTCTGGTCCCAAGGCATCCACCATTTGCCCATAACATAAATAACCTTTGATTAGCAAATAATAACTTTATTCTTATTTACTCTATTAATTTATCAAATAACCTTACACGAAATAAAAAAGACGCTTTCACGCGGCTTTCACAAACAGCTTAACTTAAGCTATTTTTTAAAACCGCCTATTTGCTGTATGTATCTTCTTTATATTTATCATGTAGTTACTAATTTAGCAGATTTAAAAACATTGTCAAGTGCTTTATCTATATAATAAAAGCCCTTATCTGGATTATCCAAACAAGAGCCAAAAAGATTACGTTTGAGAGCTACTTCTCATGGTCATTCCTGCGGAGAAAACAGCTCCTTTTTTGTCTTGAGTGAAAGCCATTGGCGATCCTTCTTCACGGAATATTACTGCCGGATCTTTCTCGAGGAAGAACATCGGGCCACCCCCATCAGAGATGTTTGCTTTCTTTATAGCAGCAATAGCAGCTTCTTTGAAACAGTCACTACCGAACATGCTTTCACTGAAGATAAACTTTCCTTTATTCCTTTTAAGGAATACGGAAAAGACCTCTTCGGTTCTTACTTCGGCATGTCCATGGCGAATCTCAATCCAGACATCATAGATTGAGAATCGTCCTTGATTGTTTACAGTAATCACGCAGGCTGGACCACGAAGAGAAAAACGAGCATCAACCTCTTTGTCAACGTCCCTTTGGTTTTTTTGACTCTTCACCCAGAATGGTTTTTTTGGTTCTCCTCTGGTGGAACAGACGACCGTGACCAAACGGTCGTTTCTCTTGCCCTCGCTGATATTCATCCTGAGCTCTTGACCGCAGAGAATGAGAGGAATATCGTACTTAATGCCTTCCTTCGAATAAAGATAGGCTACTGCTCCGCCCTGTGTTTCCCGAAGATTAATATCGGGGTTTTTTTTCATCAGTTCAATTGTTTTGGAGTCGGCAATTTTGACGACTACTTCAACTTTGAAATTCATTTTTCAAAACCTCTTTTGTGATAGTGTACCCAATTCGTGGGTAGCGCACTTGATACAAAAATATCAAAAGCGCTACTCACGAAAACAAATTCTTTTAAAGAACTATTGGAAATATAATACAATAATAGTTAAATTATGTCAATATCACCATTGAGGCTCTTGTATGTCTTTAGACATTAGATAAGAATCGAGACCAAAATAATCTCTTTTTGAAAAGCACTGAATTTTAAATCCAAGTCCTTCATAAAAATCAATATTCTTCTTGTTGGTTACAGTAAGATTGACTTTATGTGCTTTTTCCTTTTTTAAAATAGAAATGTATTTATTAATTAATTTTCTACCAATTCCCTGTCCTTGATAATTATTATCAACTGCTATCCACATCACAGTAGCGATGCCTCCAAAATGATGAGAACCAATTAAATATCCTAATATTTTTTCTTCTTTAAAAACTAAAAGAAAAATAGCATAGTTTTCTTTAATTGAATTTATAATTCTTTCTTTTGTCCATTCTTTTTTAATAAAAAAATCTTTTGACTTTTTTGAATATTCATCAAATTGATTTTTTATTGAATTTCTTAAAAAATCTAAAAATAAATCTACATCTTTTATTTTAATTTCTCTTATTTCTATCGTTTCTGTTGTTATTGACTTTTTTCTCGTATTAATCATATAATATAGATGTATCTGTGAGGGCTTTGGCTCTCTCGCGGTCAATTCATAAACCGCAGACAGGTACTTTTTTTATACATTAATCTTTTTCTAAATTTCCAGAATAAAGCCTTTTCTCTTCTTGACCATTGATTCCTTTAGCAGTCCACCAAGAAGGATAAAGACTATAGAAATATTTTTCTCCTCCCTCTATTTCTTTAATAATTATCTTTAATCTAGCTTTTTTAATTATCGCCACAAAAACATAATAATAAACAGTTTTCATTCTATTCTCCCAGCGAGAATTAATTTTTTGTCTTACAAACATTTTTCTTTCATCATACTCTTGCAGGGTATGAGATTTTCTAGTTATTTCAGGAACAAACCTTAAAAGCCTTAATCTTGTATATTGTTCAGTCAGTGTCCTTGTTGTATTCCAAGATTTAAAAATTAAATGATTGAAGCCTTTTGTATTAAAATAAACAAAACCGTTTAAATAAGGGCACCAAACTTTTTGAATTTTATTGTATTCTTTTTCAGCTTCTTCTTTCGCTTGTTTCACCTTTTCTATATCTTCCATAAAAAGAAAACAACAACTAAAAAGTTGTTGTCCAATAATTACTTCGGCGGTTGTAATTCTTCTGTTTCAACTAAGACGTCGTGGAAGTCATCAAGGTTTTCCAAGACCATTCCTGCTCCCCTTGCAACCGCAGTCATTGGATCTTCAATAATATAGGTAGGAATATTTGTTTCTTTAACAATCATTTTATCTAACCCTCTCAATTGCGCTCCCCCTCCGCATAAAGCGATTCCTTTTTTCATAATATCAGCTAGTAATTCTGGCGGAGTCATTTCTATTGTATTTTTGATTTCTGAAACTATTTGATTGATAGATCTATCTAATGCTTTTTTAACATCTGTTTGAGAAATAATTACTTCTTCGGGAAGACCGGTCACCAAATTTCTTCCTCTCATTGGCATTGTTTTATTTTCTTGTTTTAAGGGCTCTTTTTCAAAGTATACTGCCCCAATACTTATCTTAATCTTTTCCGCTGTTCTAACTCCAATTAATAATTTGTATTTCTCTTGAGCAAATTGAATAATATCATTATTAAATTTATCTCCAGCAATTCTCAAGCTTTTAGAAACAACTATTCCACCCAAAGAAATAACAGCAACTTCGGTTGTTCCCCCTCCAATATCAACGACAAAATTGCCAGAAGGATCTTGTACGGGCATTCTGGCTCCAATCGCAGAAGCCATCGGCTCTTCAATTAAAAATACTTCTCTTGCTCCAGCTGATTTAGTTGCATCACGCACCGCCTTCTTTTCCACCTCAGTCACTCCCGAAGGAATACCAACGATAACTCTCGGTTTTAAAAAGGTAAATTTATCTTGTCTTGCTCTTTCAATTAAATATCTAAGCATCTGCTCTGTTACTTCAAAATCAGAAATAACTCCATTAACTAATGGCCTAATTGCAACAATATGTCCTGGAGTTCTTCCTACCATCTTTTCCGCCTCTCTACCGATAGCTAAAACCTGGCCTGTCTTTTTATTCAAAGCCACGACTGATGGTTCAGATAAAATAATGCCTCTCCCGCGAACATACACCAAACAATTAGCCGTCCCCAAATCAATAGCAATATCTTGTGATAAATTAGAAAAATATTTATTTAAATTAAATGTCTTAAATGTCATTTTTTAGAAAATCAATTAAATCTTTAATCTTCACTAATTCTGTCTTTTCTCCGCCTCTCTTTTTAACCTCAACACTCTCTTCTTTTAATGTCTTTTGACTGATAACAATACGCCTGGGAATACCTATTAAATCGCAGTCATTAAGCTTTTCCCCTGCCGTCTTCTCATCTCTGTTGTCATATAATACTTCAAGATTTGAATTTTGTAAAATATCGTAGATTTCTTCGGCTTTTTGCTTTACTTCATTATTACCCATATCAAGAGAAATTAAATGAACAAAAAATGGTGCTATGCTCTTCGGCCAGATTATCCCTTTGTCATCATTAAATGATTCAACGATGGCTCCCATCAATCTGCTGATACCAATACCATAACAACCCATAATTAAATGTTTTCCATTCTCATCTTTCAAATCAAACACCTCAGAATATTTAGTTCCAAGTTTAAAAATGTTACCAACTTCAATTGCTTTTTCTTCAATAAAATCTTTGCCCCCACAAGAACACTTTTTATCAAACACTTCCTTATTAATTGCATTACTGCAATTTTTACAAATATATATAATATCTTCTCCAGCTGAAGTCACGGTTTGAAATTCGTGAGACGAAGAAGAAAATGTCCCTCCTCCCGCTAAAGTTAAATATGTTTTATCTTTTAGTCCACATCTTTCGTAAATACGGAAATATGCTTTCTTGACCCTTTCATAATATTCATTCAAGCTCTCTTCATTGTTATGAAAAGAATAAAGATCTTTCATTAAAAATTCTCTGCCACGCAAAATGCCTGATTTGGCTCTCGGTTCATTTCTAAACTTAGATTGAATTTGATAAATTGCCTTAGGCAAGTCATGCGAAGACAAGATATGCTTCTTCATTAAAGGAGTAATAATTTCTTCGTGGGTCCAACCCAATCCTAAATTCTCATCATGAATCTTGTACATCTCTTCCACGTTCCATCTTCCTGTTTTTTCCCAATTTTCCTTAGGCAAAAGAGATGGCATTAATATTTCCTGTGCTTCAATATTATTCATTTCCTCTCTAACAATATTCTCTATCTTCTTCAAAACTCTCAAACCTAAAGGAAGATAAGTATATATACCACTAGCTAATTTATCGACAAAGCCACCCCTTGTTAAAAACTTAGCGTTTAAACTAACTTCATCTTTAGGATTTTCCTTAACTGTCCTTGTTAATAAATCAGCTTGTTTCATATTATTTAAATATTATATCTTTAAATTGAATAAAGTCTTTGAAAATTATTGCCACGGCTAAAATTATTAAAAATATTGCTCCAAAACTTTCAATCTTCATTTGCAACTCTTTATTGAATACTTTCTTATTTACCGATTCTAAACCAATATATATTAATTTAGCTCCATCCATTGCTGGAATGGGTAATAAGTTACTTACTCCTAAAGCTATAGAAAGAATGGCTATTAAATTAATTACATCGTACAAGCCTTTTTGAATTATAATTTTGGTAATAGCAAATATTCCTACCGGACCGGTCATAGAGTAAGCAACTGTTCCCATCGACTTGTGAATTATGGCGTAAGAAAAAATATATCCCATCGCTCTAATAGAATAATCAGTAATGTTATAAGCGTGCAAGAATCCTACCAAAGCTTTCTCGGAAAAACTTGAATAACTTAATAGTGCCATATCTCTCAATCCAACGCCTAATGGACCTTCTTCTGATGGATATTCTATTCTTGGCGTAATTTTTAATTCCCTTCCATCTTTCAATCCAAGAACAACTTCTTTACCTTTATTCTCAGAAATAATAGTACTAAATTCTTCTATCCCGTTAACCACTTTTCCATTCACACTTAAAACCACATCGTAAGGTTTTAATCCTGATATTTCAGCTGGAGAATCTTTATCAACTTGAGCAATTAAAACTTGATTAACTTGATTCCCAAAAGGAAAATGATACTCAGGATAAATCAAAGCTTGTTCTGATTTAAATCCAGAAAAAGCAATCAAGCCGTAGAAAACAAGGGCCGCAAAAATTAAATTAAAAACAACTCCTCCTCCGCAAATCCATAATTTTTTCCAAGCATTTTTTGATTCGTAAGCTCTCGAATCTTTATCCTTTTCTTCATCCATTTCATCCATACCAAAAATCCTAGTCATTCCACCGAAAGGAATCGCTCCGATAAAATACTGAGTTTCACCAATTGTTTTTTTCCAAAGACGAGGTGGAAACCCCAATCCAAATTCTTCAACTCTTACTCCTGAAGTTTTAGCAGCTATAAAATGACCAAGCTCGTGGACAAAAACAACAACTCCCAAAACTATTAAAAAAACTATTATATCTAGTAAAAACATATTATCCTTCTATTTCAACTTTCTTGCGGTCAATTAAATCATCAACCTTTTTATTATACTTATCAACTAATTCCTGTAATTTATCTTTAGCTTTGAACTTATCGTCTTCTCTAATTAAACCATCTCTAGTCTTATCCTGTATATCTGACCAAGCTTCATCTCTATTTTTTCTAATTGTTCGCTTAGCATCATCGTTAATTTGAGAAAGAGCTTTTGCTAATTCCTTCCTCAATTCTTCTGACATTTGAGGCATATTAATAAGAATTACATCTCCAGAAATTACTGGAGACAATCCTGCTCCTTCTCTTGAGATGGCTTTTTCAATTGCTTCCATATATGACTTATCCCAAGGCTGAATTGAAAGAGTTCTAGCGCTAGGAACTGATATAGCTGCCAATTGTTTGATTGGCATCATTTGTCCAAAACATTCAGCTTGAATATCTTCAATTAAAGCTGGAGTAGCTCTGCCAGTTCTAAAACTTGAAATCTTCTTAGTAACAAAGTCTATTACCTTATCCATCTCTGGTTCTTTTTCTTTTATAATTTGTTCGTACATATGTTTAAAAAAATTATTATAATGTTATTAATAAATTTTCTAACGCCAATTTCTTATTAACATTTGTATTTTCAATAAGGTACTTGGTTTTCTCTAATTCATCAATTATTTCTTTAATTCTCTTTAAAGAATAATTTTCTAAACTTCCCTTATTACCATATACCTTTAATAATATTTCCCGCCTCATAAACCTCTCCCATATATCTAATACATTTACAATCTCATCTTGATTCTCCTTGAATTCTTTTGCAAAGTCAAATCTTTTATACATTTCTGAATGAGCCAATGAAATAATATCTTTAATTGCCTTATTAAAAAACTTTAATTTGTCTTCATCATTTAAAAATTCTATTGCTTTCCCTACCTGCCCCGAAGAAATTAAAGCAATCTCCTTAGTTTTTTCTATATCAGCTCCAAGAGAAACTAAATAATCTTCTATTTCTTTTCTTGGAATAACTGAAAATTTAATTTCTTCTAATCTTGAACGGACAGTCGGTAAAAGCATTTGCGGATATGAAGTAATCAATATTAGCAGTGTATCCCCTTTTGGTTCCTCTAAAACCTTTAAAAGCGCATTCTGAGCGTCTTTCCTCATTAAATGAGCATCGTCTATAATCCCAACCTTAAGTGAATTATTGTATGACTTTAGAGACAATCTATTTTGTAAATCTCTCACCTCTTCAATTTCAATATTTCTGTCTTTCGCTTCGATTATTGATAAATCTGGAAAACTTGCTGAATCTATGCTTCTGCAAGAATAGCATTCTCCACAAAATCCTTTTTCTTTCTCGCAAAAAATACTTTTAATAAATTCGATGGCAACTTTCTTTTTTCCAATCTTCTCTATTCCAGAAAACAGTAAGGCATGAGGAATATTTTTACCTTTGGCTAATCTCTCTAATACCTCTTTCTGTTTTTTATGCCCAATTGTCATTTTAATCTTTTATCCTTTTAATATCGGCTCCTAATTTTTGCAATCTTTCTTCTATTTTTTCGTATCCCCTATCAACCTGATAAATATTTCTAATCGTGGTCTTTCCTTCAGCAATTAATCCTGCAGTGATTAATGACGCTCCTCCTCTTAAATCAAATGAACCCATATCTGCTCCATATAATTTGGTAATTCCATTAATAACTGCTCGGTGTGGGTCAGAGAAAAATATATCTGCTCCCATTTTCGTTAATCCTTCCATATATTTTAATCTTCCTTCGTATAATGGATCGTGAATTAATGTTACTCCCCTAGTTTGAGTTGCCAATACTCCCAACACAGAAAGCAAATCTGAAGGAAATCCTGGAAAAGGCAAGCTTTGCATTTTCCTAATTTTAATATTTTTAGATGGCAGAACCTGAACGTCGACTAAATCTTTTTTTCTTTTAATAATTTGAAAATTAGCACCGCAATCTTCTAGTTTCTTTAATACAAATTCCAAAAAAGGATACTCGACATTCTTAACTAAAATATTTCCTCTAACTGCCAAAGCCATAATAATGAAGGTACCAGCTTCGATCGGATCATACATTAAAAAATGCTTGAATCCTTTTAATTTATTCTGCCCCTTAATAATTAATGTGTGCTGTCCAACACCTGAAATTTTAACTCCCATCTTTTTTAAAATCTTACATAATTCCTGATTCTGATAATCACCGTCAGCAACCTTGAGTATAATTTCCTCGTTTAATAAACTTGAGAAAAGCAAAACATTCGCTGTGGCCGTAACTGATAATTCATCCATTATCACCATGTTGTCTTTTAGTTTCTGAGGAGCAGTCATTACGAACTTACCTCTCTTTTCTTTAATATCAATTCCCATCTGAGAAAAAGCATCTAAGTGAGTATCAATTGGACGAACTCCAATAACGCATCCGCCAGGTTGAGGCAAACTGGCTTTTCCGAATCTTGATAAAATAGCTCCGAATAAAAGAACTGAGCCACGGAACTTCAAAACTAAATCAGAGTTTATTTTTGAAGGATCCATGTTTTTAGCATTGACTCTAATTTTCCTTTTTCCTAACCATTCAACTTTAACTTTCATGCTTTCAAATATTTCAAGCATTCTAAAAATATCTTCTACTAAAGGAATATTATCAATAACACAATCTTCGCTGGTTAATAGTGTCGCAATTAAAACAGGAAAGGCTGCGTTTTTTGAGCCTCTCGCTTCTATTTCTCCCGACAATTTCTTGCCGCCCTGTATTACAAATTTTTCTTCGAGCATATATTATTTTTTAACCATTATGCTTTTCTTGTATAAATCAAGATTATCTAAAACCGCACCAGTTCCTTTGGCTACACAACTCAATGGATCGTCGGCAACAAAACAAGGAACTCCAGTTGTTTTAGATAATAAAGCTGCGATATTTCTCAAACAAGCACCTCCTCCAGCCACCACCATTCCTTTATCCATAATATCAGCTGATAATTCTGGCGGAGTTTCTCTTAGTACATTTTTAACGCATTGAACTATTTCGGCTAGAGGATCGGCAATAGCTTCACAAATTTCATTAGAAGAAATTCTAATATTCTTTGGTAATCCAGTGATCAAGTCTCTGCCCCTAATTTCAAGATATTTTGGCTCCTTTTCTGGTAAAGCTGTTCCAATCTTTATTTTAATATCCTCAGCGGTCTGCTCTCCAATAGCCAAGTTATGTTTGTTTTTAATATATTCAGCAACAGCAACGTCTAGTTCGTCCCCTGCTACCCTTAAAGATTGAGAACAAACAATTCCCCCTAGAGAAATAACAGCTACTTCAGCCGTTCCTCCTCCGATATCAATAATTAAATGACCAGACGAAGAATTAATCGGTATGCCTGCTCCAATGGCTGAAAGAATTGGCTCCTTAGCAACAAACACTTCTTTTGCTCCAGCTAAAATTCCAGCTTCGATCACAGCTCTCTTTTCGGTTGAAGTAATTCCTGCCGGAACTCCGATTAATAATTCCGGTTTGATAAACTTAAAAAATCCAGAATTAACTTTAGAAATAAAATGCTTAATCATTGTCTGAGTAATTCTGTAGTCAGCAATCACTCCATCCTTTAATGGTCTAAAAACCTGAATTTCTTCAGGAGTTCTTCCAATCATTTCCTTAGCAGCCTGCCCAACAGCCAAAATTCTGTTCTCTGTTACAGAGACAGCTACTACTGATGGTTCATTCAAAACAACTCCTTTGTCTGGAATGAATACGAGAGAATTTTTAGTACCTAAGTCTATTCCTATTTTCATAATATACCCCATGATAACATACCGAAACGGCAATTGGCAAGAGAGGGTTTTTGATGTATAAATGAAGTATATGACAAAAACAGTAAGAACTATATTATTCATATTAATGGTTTTAATCTTCACAGTAATCTCTCCCGGAATAATCATGTATTCACAAGGATATCGTTTTGATATCAAAAAAATGAAATTCCTTGAAACTGGAGGAATTTACATAAAAACACTCCCAGGTGATACAACAGTCTCAATTGATGATAATTATAAAAATAAAACATCTGGATTTTCAAGAGATCTTTTGATACAAAATTTATTACCCGAGAATCATACTGTAAAAATAGAAGAAACGAACTATCATTCTTGGGAAAAAATTCTAGAAGTCAAACAAAAAAAGGTTGTTGAAGCTAAATATGTAATTCTCTTTCCTAATGACATACCCTTTGCTTCAGTAGATAACGATATTAAAAATTTCTATCCCTATCCTGACAACAATAGGATGCTTTTATTAACTATTTCTAATGAATTATTATCTTACGATTCAGAAAAGAAAGAAACTCAAAGAATTCTCTCTAAGACTCAGACTCCTTACAATATTTCTGATATACTATTCTCTCCAACTGGAAAAAGAGCTCTTATTAAAACATCTACTGGGCTTCATTATTTATTAAATACAGAAACATCAACAATATCCTTAATTAAATCAATGAGTAGCAAGACTAAAAATGTTGTCTTTGATTCAAATAATGAAGGAAGTTTCTTTTACCAATCAAATAACTTAATTTATCGAATTAATGCTGACAAACAAAATACTCCAAAACTATTTAAAAAAGAAAATGTTGACGCTTTTACAGTAAACGGAAATGATGTTTACTCTTTTGAGGATGGATTACTTTATAGAGATAATGTTCTTCTTAATATTAACGAAACCCTATCTAAAGAACCCATAGAAACAAAAGACAAAACATATGAATTAGTTTCAATGGAAAATGAAATATTCTTAATTGAAAACAAAAAAACCGTTTACTTATTTAATAAGGAAACAAAAATATTTGATAAAAAAATAGAAGCTAAAACAGAATTAAAATATACTCCCTTTTATGAAAGAATATTATTTGCTGCTGATAATGAACTTTGGTTACTTTTATTAAAAGATACCGAAACTCCTTTCTTCGTAAAAGCCTGCTCAACAATTTTTATCTCTAGGTTCTCTCAAAACATAGGAGATATCAAATGGTTAAATGGGGACTACTTTATTTACACTTTAGACAATAAAGTTAATATCAGTGAAATAGACAATAGAGATCGTATCAACTCTTTTGAGCTTCCTCAATCAGAAGTATCTAAAATATTCTTTAATGGAAACACTAAAAAACTATTCCTATTAAATAAAGAAGAATTAATTGTTTCTGAAAATAAAATCTTGCCTCAATAAAAAAACACTCTATAAAAAATTGAGTGTTATGTGTGGGACTTAAGCCATTTTCCAGCAATTTTTCGAGAAAATTGATTTGGACAGTCTCGGCTTGCGAACATTCGCATAATAAGAAATTGCTGAGGGTTTTTGATTCTTTGAGTAAGAATATCTTGAGCACTGAAAAATAAAGTATTAACTTTAAGTACCAGACAAGAATTTATATTGCCGACAATAATTGCCGAATGTTCCTCCTTAAAATTATCAGAGTAGACATTATAAGTAGCGGCAAGTTGTTGTATATTTTTAACCACTAAAAAAGCTGCTATTCCCGTGTCCACCTCGATCCTTCGACTAAGAAAAGCAGGAACCCACTTCTCATTAATGAACGGACAAATGTCTGCCACATAAATCTGACCGCCTGGCATTCTCAATTCTTCGCCATCTTTACACAAAAGCATGTCTCCATCGTCATTGAACATCCCTCCGTATAAAAATTTCTTAAATTTAAAGCTTTTTGCCGTTTCTTCGCTTTCCATATTATCACCATTAGGTCCTAAACTAGCTTTTGCTAGATTAATTAGAAGATAGTAGAAGGAGTGATATTTGTCAAACAAAAAACCAGAGCTTTTGCTCTGGCTTAAATATTAACGTTTTGACCACTGTGGAGCTCTTCTTGCCCTCTTTAGTCCAGGCTTCTTTCTTTCTTTCATTCTTGGATCTCTAGTTAAGAATCCAGCCTTTCTTAGTCTCTTTCTGTAATCAGGATTAAATACTACCAAGGCTCGAGCAATACCATGTCTTACAGCCTCAGCTTGAGCGTTTACGCCCCCCCCCTTGACCATAGCTGTAACTTTAAATCTATCTAACGATTTCATCTTGTCTAACGAAGCTAAAGCTGTTGATTGCAATCCTTTAGTTGGAAAATATTTAGAGAAATCCATCTTATTAACTTCCATTCCCTTGTCACCCTTTGTGTATAGTCTTACTCTGGCAGTGGCAGTTTTTCTTCTCCCAGTTCCCTCAAAATATTTATCTCCTAGATTTTTAAAATCATCTTCGTTTACAACAAAATCATCATCGTCATCAACTTTTATTGGCAAACCAAAATCAATGTTTTCAATCTTTTTTTCTACCTTTATTTCTTTCACTTCCTCTATGACCTCGGCAACCTTCTTTTTGGTTTCCTTTTTAACAAGAGAAACTTTCTTTTCTTTTTTCTCTGCCGGTTTTTTTGTTATTTTTTTCTCAGCCATATAATTATTCAAACTTTAATCTCTTTAAGTGTTTTGCTCTTAATCTGTTTTTCGGTAGCATTCCGTTAACAGCAAACTTTATTAACTGTCCAGGATTTTTTTTAAATATTACATTCATTGGGGTGTGTTTATCGTTTCCTAAATATCCTGTATGTCTAAAATATGTTTCATCCTGCATCTTATTTCCAGTAACTTTAATTTTATCAGCATTAGTAATAATAACAACGTTGTTTGGTTCTTTATTGGGAGCATAATCAACATTCTTCTTTCCTTGTAAAATAGCACAAAGATCAGTCGCAAGTCTTCCCAAAACTTTGCCTGTTGCATCAATCCTTATGGTTTCTTTTGTAGTTGTGATTGCTTTTTTCATATTCTTAAACTAATTGAATCATTGCCATTTTAGAGCTGTCAGATTTTCTCTGTCCCATTTTTGTTATTCTAACGTAACCTCCTTTTCTGTCTTTATATCTAGCTGCTATATCTTCCATTAATTTTTTAACTGCTTTAGGAGTAAAACAAGTGGTTAAATATCTGCGAGCAGCCATATCCCCTTTCTTGGCTCTAGTAATTTTCCTCTGTATAAAAGGAGAAAGTTCTTTGGCCTTAGCTTCGGTAGTAGTGATCTTTTCTTTCAAAATTAAAGATGTAGCCAAAGTCTTTAACAATGCATGCCTTTGATCTCTTTCTCTATGTAATCTTCTTCCTTTCTGTATTTTTTTCATATTACTTTTCTTTCTTTTTTGTTGTCTTTTTTACAGCTTTCTTTTTTGGTTCAATTACCTCTTCTTCTTTAACAGCTTCAGCTTTTATTCCTCCCATTTGTTCAGCCATAAAACCAAACTGAGCTAAAAGAATATCTAAAGATTCAGCAAAAGCTTCTTCAGGCTTAATCGTTCCATCTGTTTCAACTTCTAAAGAAATCTTATCAAAATCAGTTCTATCTCCGACTCTCATATTTTCAACGACATAATTGACCTTCTTGATAGGAGTAAAAATTGCATCCAATCCGATTACGCCAACATCTCTTTTTATTTCCTTGTCTTCGAAAACATAACCAACGCCTTTCTCAATTTTGATTTCAATTTCTAATTCTGTATTCTTATCAGTTATTGTCGCAATATGCAAGCTTGGATTAGCTAATTTCAAATCAGCTGGACATTCAAAGTCACTTCCAAAAACCTCCTTTTCTCCTTTTATTTTTAAGGTTGCTAGCTGTGGTTCATCAGTAAAGAGTTTAAATCTTAATTGTTTGATATTCATTAAAATATGCAAAACATCTTCTTTAACTCCAGCAATAGTAGCAAATTCATGAGGAGCGTTCTTAATTTTAACTTCTGTTACGGCAGCACCGTTTAAAGATGACAAAAGGACCCTCCTAATAGCATTACCGAGAGTAATTCCGTAGCCAGGATAAAGCGACTCTATTTCGAAAATAATGTTGTTGTCGCTTACCTTTTTAGTTTTTATTGAAGTTGGCAATGGAATCATATATTTTAGTTATGATATTTATTTATTACCTTGAATAATGTTCAAAAATTGTTGAAATTTCAGATGGTAATTGTACGTCTTCTGGTGTTGGGTATCTCATAACTTTACCCTCGATTTTACTTCCATCAAAACTTAACCATTTAGGTAAACTGTATTTTTTCATCGCTTCTGATATTCCCTTTAAAGCTTCTTTGTTCTTTGAACCTTCTCTAATTGAAACTGTATCTCCGACATTTGTTCTGTAAGAAGGAATATCAATCTTTCTTCCATTAATTAAAATATGTCCATGACTAACAAGTAATCTTGCTTGACCACGGGACTTAGCCCAACCCATTCTGAAAATAATATTATCTAATCTGCTTTCTAGTTTAGCAATTAACTGAGAAGCAACATCAACTCCAGAACCTCTGTTTTCCATAACTTCAAAAACATAATCTTTAAATTGTGATTCTGAAATATTATACCACTTCTTAACCTTCTGTTTTTCTCTCATTTCACGGCCGTACTCGGTTAAATTACCTCTTCTTTTTTTAGCTTTTTGTCCTGGAGCAAATGGACGCTTAATCATAGCGCATTTAGAACCCAAACACTTCTCTCCTTTTAAAAAGAGCTTGTCTCCTAACCTTCTACAAATTTTACACTTTGCTTGTTTCATAAATATATTAAAGATTATAACCTTCTGGGTTTCTTAGGCTTGCAACCATTATGTGGAACTGGAGTAACATCCTTGATTGAATTAATCTCGAATCCCTGATTAGCAATTGATCTCAATGCTGATTCTCTTCCTGAACCAATACCTTTTACTACTACTTGAATTTTTCTAATTCCCATCTTCTCAGCTATCGCTCCAACTGTTTCTGAAATTTTAGAAGCAGCAAAAGGAGTTGATTTCTTACTTCCCTTAAAGCCTATCTTTCCAGCTGACTTTGAGGCTAAAACATTACCCATAGTGTCAGTTAAAGTAATAATAGTATTGTTATATGAACTGAAGATATATATCTTTCCCTCTCTGGTAGCAGCAGCTTTAGAGACTTTAGGTTCTTTACTTAAAGTTTTTTCTAACTGTTCGCCTTCTTTGATCATTTCTGCTTCAGTTTTTTGTATTACGTGTTTTTTCCCCATAGTAGTATTAAATTCTATTTAGGTCCTGGTGCAGCCTTTCTTCCTGAACCGACTGTTTTTCTGACGTTATGTCTTACTGTTCTATTATTGATTCTAGTTGTCTGTCCTCTTACAGGCAATCCTTTGGCGTGTCTAGAACCTCTCCATGAACCAATATCTCTTAATCTTTTAATATTCATCATCACGTCTCTTTTCAAATCTCCTTCCACCCTATAATTCTTTTCAATGTATTGTTTTAATAAACTAATATCGTCCTGAGTTAATTCCTTGGCTTTTTTATTTAAAGGAATATTACAATCAGTTAAAATCTTTTTAGCCAAAGACGGTCCTATTCCATAAATATAAGACAATCCGATTTCTATTACTTTTTCGTCTGGAATGTTAATTCCGATAATTCTTGCCATATGTATTTATTTATGCACCTTGTCTTTGTTTGTGTTTAGCATTCGCCTTACAAATAACATAAACGCGTCCTTTTCTGCGGACAATCTTACAATCTTTACAAATTTTCTTAATTGATGGCTTAACCTTCATGTTATTTTTTTCTGAATATTATTCTCCCTCTTCTTGCATCATAGGGAGTCATCTCTACTGTAACTTTATCACCAGGTAAAATCCTGATTTTAAAGACTCTTAATTTGCCTGCCAAATGCGCCAATACTTCAGACTGGTCGTCATCTAATCGCACCTTAAAAAAGCCGTCAGGCAAGCTCTCTGATACAACTCCTTCTTTTTTAATCTTGTCGTCTTTTTTTACCATTTGAAAGATAATAAGACAATAGCAAAACTTTCGCTTTTGGTCAAGAGATTCAAGCGTTTTTAGCTATTATCTACTTTTTACCACGATTTATTATATGTGTAAATATTAAAATTTTAATTGAATGTTTATTCTTTCTTCATTATTAGGAATTTTAAACTTCCACCATGGAGAAAGATTAATCTCTACCTTTTCTACTTCTGGTATATTTGATAAAAGAGAAGCTGAATATTTAGTATCTTTTCCCTTTAAACTACTCAACAATATATCATCATCAGGTATTGAATAAATTTTACCCTTAAAAACAACATTCAATGAAATTGTTCCATCTTTATTTAGCTTCTTTTGCTTAACTTCATAAGTTACACTATTAGGAACCATTTTCTTTAATTCGGAAATATTCTTACTCAATAATGATTCTCCTAGTTTATTTATATCTTCATCTCTAAAAACGGTCGCGTTAGTTTCTATCTGTCCTGTTGCGCTAAATACATCTAATTCATCTCCTGCCTTAGCGCTAACTAATAAATTAGTAATTAGAGGAGAAATATCTTCTGAAAAATATGTATAGCCCTGAGGAATCGTGGCAATTAAAGCTTGCTTTGATTCTTCATCGTATTTTTCCTCAAAACTATCCTTAGCTGAGGTAATATCATTACTCGTTACAATTTTGACTTGCGATTCTTCTCCTCCCGTCATCGCTGTAACTGATTCAGCCCAAATATTTGAATAATATTCTGAACCACTTAAGCCAGGAATGGAAAAAATAGAAGAAGAAAGATTATATTTCTCTCCTGCTTCAGCCGCAGTAACTTTAATTTCAATTGAACCGGGGGTAGAGTCAGAAGTAGCTTTGGGAATAGTAAAGGCTGTATCAGACTTATAAACTAATTCTCCAGTGCTAGACATAAACCTAGTGCCTTTAACCAAACTAAGAGCTTTAGCTGGGCTAATCTTATTAAACACCTTTATTGTTCCCGTTGCTTTCTTTGCCTTATCATCTGTTCCTGTAGCATTATAATTTTCCGATCCATCTCTTTTGTCTGAAAAAATTATACCAGGAACAACATTATTTTCGTAATCAATTACTGCTTCATTAGTATCAATTATAAAACTAGCTTCAGTTGTAACTTCTTCAGTTTTAGGAGTAATAAAAACATCTGCCTTGCCCTGAACAAAGAAAAATACTGCACCCAAAGATAAAACCACAATAACTAAAAGAGGAATAAAAGGAAATCTTTTTTTATCTCTTTTGATTGGTTCTCTAGCTGAACATTCTTTGGCTAATTCTTCGTGTTTTTCCACCTGATATTCAGGAGGAATAATGTCATATATTTTTTTTGCCATATATTTATTGGTTAAGGACTGCTTTAATTCTTCTTACCCCAGCACTAGAACTTTCTTCTTTGATTATCTTAAATGACTTCAACTGACTTGTTTTTTCTACATGAGGACCAGCACAAATTTCTTTAGAAAAAACCTCTTTACTATTTGGATCAAACATTGTCCAGACGTAAACCTTATCTGGATATTTTTCTTTAAAAAAAGCAATTGCTCCTGATTTTAATGCTTCATCTAAATTCATTTCTTCTTTTTTTATCTCCAAATCTTCTTTAATTTTCAAATTAACCAAGTCTTCGACTCTTTTAATTTCTTCAGGGGTCATCTTTTGATTATGTTTAAAATCAAATCTCAATCTTTCAGCATTAATATCCGAACCCATTTGTTGGACATGTTCCCCTAAAACGCTTCTTAAGGAAGAATGCAAAAGATGAGTAGCTGTATGTAATTTAGCTCCTTCTTCTCCCGCATCTTTGCCTACTCCTCCAAATTTCTTTTCAGCCCCAGACCTAGAAATACTCTGATGTTTTTCTAAAGCATTATTAAAATCATTAATATCAATACTAATTCCTTTTTCTGCTGCAATTTCTTGGGTTAACTCTAAAGGAAATCCATAGCTTTGGTATAAATCAAAAACTTCTTCTCCAGACAGTTCTTTTTTTGTTGAAAGCATCTTCTCTATTATTAATAATCCCTTTTCAAGAGTAGCTTCAAATTTATACTCCTCTTTTTTAATAGTTTCTATAATATCTTCCTTTCTTGTTAATATATTAAGATAAACATCTTTGTATTTATCAATAACGATATCAATTAAAGGAAGATAAAACTGAAATGGCAATCCTAACGTTTTTCCATATCTAATAACTCTTCTTAGTAATCTTCTTAAAATATATCCCTGGCCTAAATTAGATGGTTCTACTCCGTCAGCAATTACAAAAACTGAGCTACGGATATGATCAGCGATAATCCTAAAAGCTTTTTTATTTTCTAAATACTTATGCCCTGATATTTCTTCTAATTTAGAAATAAAATCAGCAAACAAATCTGTTTCATATGATGCGCTTTTTTGATTCAACAGCGATAGTAATCTTTCAAATCCGATTCCAGTATCAATATTTGTCTGAGACAATAATTCATACTCCCCCTTCTCATTTTTAAAGTATTGCATAAAAACGAGATTCCAAATTTCAACCACTCTTTTACAGTGTTCACAGTTTGGCCCGCAATCTGGCCTTCCACAGCCCAATTCTTCTCCTCGATCATAATGAATCTCAGAACAAGGACCACAAGGACCAGTATCAGAAACTGGACCCCAGAAATTATCTTTTTTAGAACATTCCTTTATTCTTTCCAATGGTATTCCATGTTTAAGCCAAATGTTAATAGCTTCTTCATCTCTTACAATACTATCTTCTCCTTTAAAAACAGTCACATAAATCTTTTTTTTATCTAATCCTAATTTATCAACTAAAAATTCCAAAGCATATTCAATTGCTCCCTCTTTAAAATATCCTTTTTCGTCTTGTCCAATAGACCAATTTCCCAACATTTCAAAAAAAGTATGATGAGTATCATCACCAATCTCCTCAATATCTCCAGTCCTAAAACACTTTTGACATGTTACCAAATGTCTTGAATTAAAATCTTTAACTGGGTCTTTCTTCCCTGATAAATACAAAGAAAACTGTTGCATTCCAGCAGTAGTAAATAAAACAGAAGGGTCAGTTGGTAAAAGAGGAGACGAAGGAATTACCTTGTGTCCCCTTTCCGCAAAAAAATCTAAAAAAAGTTTTCTTAATTCTTGAGATTCCATTAGATATAAAATAACAAATTAAAGGCTTCGGGTCAAATGTTGACTTAAAATAATAAAAAGGCTAAAGAATAAGTAGGTGATATTGTGAATCGGCTCCTTGAGAGAATTTTTATAGCAACAGCTCTCATTGCAGCTGTTTCTATCGCAACGTTAATTTTTACCGTTCTGGAGGGATTTCTTCTCTCCATAATCTTGCTCATTTTATTCTTTGCTATCGGAGGTCTGCCCGATGAATCTTGAAAAAACAGCGGATGTCATCTGGAAAATATTAGTTTTAATAATAGCTATCGTAGTCTGTTCCACATCTTATTTATTGTTCCGCACGGTTTCCGAACTTTTCGGAATCATTTGTGCAACCATTGTCGCATTTACTATTATCTACGATCGCTATTGCTAACGCGCACCATTATAACATGGTGCGCTATTACTTTCTTGACTTTTAATAATTAAGGAGGTAAAAAATAGATAGAAGGTTAACAACAATGATAGCAAGAATTCAACCAGCAGCCCCCCTTTCTATTGGAAAGGTAATGCTCGTAGTATTTCTTCTAGCGATAATGGTTTCAATAGGAATGACTATTCTTCAGAGATATCCAACTCTCGCAGATGGTTTCCTTGTCTTTATTGCTGGAATATTTACTGTGATGGTAATGAATCGTTGAACAACGCACCATTCAAATAGATGGTGCGTATCTCATTTGACTTTTAACAAATAAAGATGTTTAATAAAAAAAGCACAGGAGGTGCTATATGGAAAAGAATGTTGATAATGTTTCGTTTGACGTTTTTGGAGCATTCTTAATGCTAATAGGGATTGCTTCTTTTGTCTGCTACTTTTTCTTTAGAGACATAGCCGGATTCATTCTCGGATTTATTTATGGAATTGTCGGCATCGCTTTCGTTTATATATCTAAAAAAATAACCGAAAAAAAGATAATACTTTCCTCTATGTTGTTCATACTATCAGCAATCATCTCAATTCTTAACATTATTCCCGAAACCATTGCCGTAATATTAATACTCATTTGCGGCGCCGGTTCGTTATTCTTTGTTCTGAAGCCACCTGATGACAAAATTCAAAATAGCACTGTTACTTAACAGTGTCTTTTTTAAACAAAAACGCACCGAACAAACGGTGCGCCTTTTAATTTGAAACTACTATTTATCAGATACTTTCTTTCTCATATCCTCGATAAATCTAGCCGCAGCATCTCTTCCGCCTAAGCCAAAGGATAATCCCAAGGCTAAGGTTACGGTTCCAACAAATCCCATAATCAATACTTTAACAATTTCAGGAGTAACTCCTAATTGTAGCAATACTGCTAAACCAGCAAAAACATATATTGAAGCTTTAACTACTGACCCCAAGAAATTAACTGAGCTAACTCCCATTTTCTTAATTGAGACCTTGGCTAATTTTTCAATAATATCCGCAATAATGATTGCCACAACTAAAATAATAATAGCAACTAATAGGTTTGGCATCCAAGCAATGATTTTTGCTAGTAATCCAGCAAAAGCCACCCAACCCATAATGTCTGTTACAATCATTAAGAAAACTATAACAAGAATCCATTTGCAAACTGCTCCAATAAAGCTTGATGGCTCTACTTTAACGTCAGCATTAGACAAAGCTTCTTTCCAGCCAGTCTTTTCAAAAACGCTGTCGAATTTAAGCTTATTCAATATCTGAGCAATTAGTTTTCCAATCCAAATGGCTATAAACCAACCTAGAATGAAAATAACGATAGCAGCCAAGAGATTAGGAAGGAACAAAAGTATGTTCTCCCAAGCACCCTGCAAGGCTTGCGTGGTAATTAATGACCAGTCTTGTATCATATGTTTTTCCACCTTCTTACATTCCTTAAATCAAGAGAGATAAAAGAAACTCAGAACAAATGGACATTATTATACAATGATTATATCAATACCCCTAAAAGTAAGCAAATAAGTTATCAACAGACAGTTTGTCTCTATTTTAATTTAATCGAAGAAATAGTCCATATAGATCCTTCTCTTGGTACCGCCTGAATTACGCTAACTATATATGTTTTATTATTATGACTAATTTCATACTCATTTACCGATGAACTTGCTGCATGAGATATTAACTTTATCAATGAAATATCTGATTGCACAAAACCATATTGAAAAACATCTGCACGAACAACACTTTCCGGATCAAGTCGCCAAGGTTGGTGTCCTTGATCTACGGAACTTTGAAGATTTTGTAAGGATTGCTGGTCTATCTTAATATTCCCCGTCTTTATTTCATCAATAAATTTAAAAGTAGAAAGTATTTTATAGTATTCTTCTTCAGAACCACCATAATTTATCTTGATAATGTACGCAGTATTATTTTTTATAACCGCTGTTTCATGAACGACACCAGTATATCCTCCAGCAAAACCTTCATAACTCATTTCAATCGCTTTTTCGCCAGAAATCATTGTATCTTTCCATATTATCTTTAAATTAGCAGGAGCTAATCCCCTTAAAGATTCTTCCATACTAGATTTTAATTTTTCTAAAGGAGAAATTTCATCTTGATTAAACTCAATAAGAATGCTGTAAGCAGGAACAACCTTGGTTCCAATAATAACCTCCTCTACTCGGGTATTTGATTTAATTGCATCATAAAGAGAAGGATATTTTATTTCATATCCGTATTGATTATCTGTATAAGTCTTCCAATTAACCATTCCGTCTTTCTCTATAAATCTAAAAGAATCTAAAATACTCTGTCTTTCGGATGATATTTTGCTTTCCAATGAATCTAAATTAAATTGAAAAGTTACTACTAAATTATCTTTTCCAATATATACTTCTTTTATTGTCTTGCCATAATTATCTTCCATTATTTCTACGGCATTATAACCATTTACAGTAATCATTCTTGACGATTCCCAAATTTTAGGCCTCCCTTCAAGCAATTCTTTAAGGCGTGAGCTTGAAGAAAAATCAGAACTATCTATATATAATATTTGTTCAAAGCCATTTTTACCGATAATTTTGTACTTAATATTATAACTAGTATCTTTTATTACTTCGTATTCGGCAGGATATTTAAAACTAAAACCGTATTCTTCATCATTATAAGTCTTCCAATCAGCTGTTTCGTCTATTTTCACTTCTGGACATGCTGCGAATTCGCAATTCGGACCAGTTCGTCCGACCGATGAACCATCAGGACAAATCTTAGCATCCATAGTACAAACAGTTTGTTTTTGTAATTGTTTATTTATTAAATAATAACTAGTTCCTCCAACACCAGCTAAAAGTAAAACTATTAGAGTAATTATAATAGGAGCAAATCCTTTTTGATATTTATACATATTTATTAATTAAACTAATTTTTAATCTTCTTTAATTCTCTAACCGAAAAGAACATAAACAGTGCGAGTAAGCCAAGGGTGCATAAAGGAGCTATCCAGAAAGGATATTCATGGCCAAAACTTTCCAGAGTCATTATTACTCCTAATAATCCAATTGAATACATGGCTCCATTCTTTAAATATGCATATTTACTAATCTGATCTATTCCTTTAAGCGTTAATTGCCTAACGACAATAGCTCCTAACCCATTTCCAATAATAATCAAAGGAATCGACATAGTAAAAGCAAAAGCTCCGATTACTCCATCAATTGAGAAAGAAGCATCTAATACTTCTAAATATAGTATTTTACTCCAAGCACTCATATTTCCACTCATCAACTCCTTTTCTTTTTCTTCGGCATTCTTTTTAAACCCATCAGTGATAAAGAAGGCTGAAACTCCGATCGTTGCCGCTAAGGCTAAGATAGGATTAATTTGTACAGAAAAATAAACGATTAGGGTTGTAAAAATTGAAGCAATAGCATAGAACCAAACTCCTTGCTTGTGAACAAATCCTTCTACCCAGAAAGCATATTTCTTTTCCTCTAAAAACAACCAAGCTAAAAATACTAAAAATAAATAGGCACCTCCACCCAAAAGAAGTAATGGTTTTGAAGACTCAAGAGATTCAGCAACCATTCCATTACTAGAAGATGAAAAAGCTGAAGAAAATACTTGAATAATTGATAATGATGGATTACTTAACCAAACAATCAAAAAAGGCAAAAGTCCTCTCACCACAAAAACAGCAAAAATAATGCCCCAGAACAAAAATATTTTCCTAAACTTCTCTGGCATTGTCTTTAAGACATGAGCATTGATAATTGCATTATCAACACTGCTGATAATCTCAAAAACACAAAGTCCTAAAATTACTATTAATATTTCTAAAATCATATGAAATTATTATATCAAAAGATTAAAAATAAAAAAAGAGGCAAACAAAAAACATCCTCGCGGATGTCTTTCTTTGTGGACCGACGGGGACTCGAACCCCGAACCCCCTCATTGCAAATGAGGTGCTCTACCAATTGAGCCATCGGCCCTCATTAAATACGAATCTGTGGGTATGCCTGGACTCGAACCAGGGACCTCGTCATTATCAGTGACGCGCTCTAACCAGCTGAGCTACACACCCTTTTTTAAAATGTATAAATGTTCCTTCATTAATTTCATTCCTGAACACCTTTTTGAGTATATCACTTTCAACCCCATCTTTTCAAATATACTTTCCCATTCTTTTTTGGTGAAAAATTTCCCTTTGTTTGAATTATTCTGAAAAAAATAAGCAAACGATGTTCCGTGAAAATAACAGAACAATCTACTCAACAATCCTTCAGGAATATTTTCATACAAAATAATAATTCCTTTTGAAACTCTCTTAGCTTCTTTTAGCAGTTCTATTGGATTTTGACAATGGTGTAAAACAAAATTAATTAAGACTGCATCATATGAATTATCTTTCAAAAAAGAAAGATTGTTTCCATTATATCTTCTAAAAGGAATTTCTACTACTCGATTGTCAATAATATCTAATCCCAATACATCGGAATTAAAAAATCTCCCGAATTCTTTACCAATAATGCCTGAGCCGCAACCCAAATCAAGGAGTTGTGAATCTTCCTTGATAAAATTTAGGCAATCTTTGCACATTTCTTGACCAGCTTTTTCGTATTGTTTGCGAAAAAGACGATACTGAAAAGGTCCGATGCTTTTCATTTAGGATAATAGTTAGTTTCTTAGAGTTGTCCCGCTCAAGATAGTCTTTTGTTTAGGTAGAAAGACCAATACCTCATAATTAGTTCAGTGATCACTCAAGAACTAATTAAGGTCGTCAATTTGAAAAAAAATAAATGATCCACGAGCAGCTTCCGCTACCCGTGCCTTGTTACGACTTCGTCCCTCTTATTGAGCCTACCTTAGGTCCACTTACGCGGAACTTCGGGTATTCCCAACTCGCTTGACGTGACGGGCGGTGAGTACAAGACCCAGGGACATATTCACCGCAGCGTGGCTGATCTGCGGTTACTAGCGATTCCGGCTTCATGAGGTCGGGTTTCAGACCTCAATCCGAATTGAGAGACCGTTTGATAGGATTGGCTCCAGATTACTCTTTAGCTTCCCATTGTCGGCCCCATTGTACCACGTGTGCAGCCCAGGGCATCAAAAGGCCATGCTGATTTGGCGTCATCCTCACCTTCCTCCCGGTTGTCCCGGGCAGTCTCCTATGACACATGAAACATAGGACAAGGGTTGCGCAGGTTACCCCATTTAAGGGAGCAACTCAAGCCACCTGCTGACGACAACCATGCAGCACCTGGGGTAGTGTTCTTGTGGATGGGCTATAATTTCTTATAGCTTTCACTACCTTGTCAAGCCCTGGTAAGGTTCCTCGCTTACTGTCGAATTAAGCCACGTGATCCACCGCTTGTGTAGGTCCCCGTCTATTCCTTTGAGTTTTAGCCTTGCGGCCGTACTTCCCAGGCGGAATACTTAACGCGTTAGCTTCGCCACTGCAAGGGTCGACACTTGCAATAGCTAGTATTCATCGTTTAGGGCGTGGAATACAAGGGTATCTAATCCTTTTCTATCCCCACGCTTTCGTCTTTCAGTGTCAGGACTGTCCTAGTTGATTGCCTTCGCTTTTGGTGTTCCAATTAATATCAACGGATTTCACTCCTCCACTAATTGTTCCATCAACCCCTAACATCCTCTAGTTTACCAGTTTTCCCCGCTTCCCCAAGGTTGAGCCCTGGAACTTTAACGAAGAACTTAATAAACCACCTACAGACCCTTTACGCCCAATAAATCCGGATAACGCTTGGGGCACTCGTATTACCGCTACTGCTGGCACGAGTTTAGTCACCCCTTATTCCTGAGGTACCGTCAAAATTCTTCCCCCAGAAAAGTGGTTTACAATCCGAAGATCTTAATCCCACACGCGACGTCGCTCGATCAGGCTTGCGCCCATTGTCGAATATTCTCGACTGCTGCCTCCCGTAGGAGTATGGCCCGTGTCTCAGTGCCATTGTTGGCGGCCAAGCTCTCACTCCGCCTACCCGTCATCGCCTTGGTGAGCCATTACCTCACCAACTAGCTGATAGGACGCAGACCAATCTTTTACCGATAAATCTTTACCCTTGCGGGACTATCAGGAATTAGCCTGGATTTCTCCAGGTTGTGCCTGAGTAAAAGGTTTGTATCTACGTGTTACTAACCCATTCGCCACTGCCATATTGCTACGGCCGTTCGACTTGCATGCCTTATCCACGTCGCCAGCGTTCATCCTGAGCTAGGATCAAACTCTCAAAAAAAATTTAAAATTAGCGGAACAACTCTAAAAAACTTACTTAAAATTGTTGTCTAATATCCTACTAAAAATGATTGCTGAAAAATGCTTTATTAATTTATCAAACTACTGAGAACAAATAGAATCTTACCCTTTCTTTCATTAGTTGTCAACTATCAAATATGAGCCGGCAGACGGATTCGAACCCCCGACCTACTGTTTACAAAACAGTTGCTCTACCACTGAGCTATGCCGGCCAAAAACTATCCTTTTTTCTTCTTAACTGAAGCTTTAATCTCCTTCCAATAATTATCTAAACCTTTTGTTCTTTTTAATGATCTTTCTCTTAACTTTACTATCCAATCAGACATTTTCTTATCAATCTTCAGCGATAATATTCTAATCTTACTTAGTAATTTGTGTAATTTTGATTCTAAAGAATTTGATCTTTCTTTAATTACTTCTTTTGTTTTTTCTCTTATCTTCTTTTTTAATGCTTTTTTGAAAAAGATAGCTTCTGGTTCTGGCATTGCCTTTAATTGCGGAATTTTCTTAAAAATTAAAATTAACAAAGAAACAAAGCTAACAATTAAAATAATTAAAGCAATAATATCAAAATTCATATATTATGAATCTTTTAATGACAATATTCTCTCCTGTCTTTGCAATGTACTCATTTATCAAAACTTGAATTGTTTTTGTGTCATCCTTTATCCATAACTGATTTACTAAACAAATATCTTTCTTAAACTTATCCAATTTTCCCTTAATGATTCCTTCAACAATTTCGGCTGGTTTATTCATTCCTTTTACCTGTTCTTCAACCATTGTTCTTTCTTTTCCTATAATATCTTCAGGAATTTCTTCTTCTCTAACGTATGATGGTTTCATGCTTGCAATCTGTAAACAAATTTCATGGGCAAGGGTTTTAAAATCTTCTCCGCGAGCAACAAAATCAGTCTCGCAGTTTATCTCGAGCATAACTCCCAATCTTCCACTTGAATGAACATATGTATCGACAATTCCAGCACCAACCGCCCTTTCTGTCTTTTTTGCAGCTACGGCCTGTCCCCTCTTTTTTAAATATTCTTTAGCCTTATCAATTTGTCCTTCTGATTCTTCAAGAGCTTTTTTGCAGTCAGCCAAAGAAATGCCTGTTTCCTCCCTTAGTTGTTTAACTAAATCTATGTTTACTGCCATGTGTTTTAATAAATTAGATTTATTCGGCTTTTTTGCCGTTTAATACTTCCTCTATCTTATAGAGAACGTATTCTATAGATGTATAAGCATCATCGTTACCCGGAATAGGATAATCGATTAAATTTGGATTAATATTGGTGTCAGCCAAAGCAATAATTTTAATTCCACATTGTCTTGCTTCTTTTAAGGCTATTTCGTCTTTCATGACATCAACTATGAAAACTGCTTTAGGTAATTCTTCCATATTCTTCACACCATCAAACTTCAATCTCAATCTTTCTAGTTCCTTTAACATGGTCAATCTTTCCTTCTTAACGTACTTCTTTTCAAAATCAATTTCTTTCGTCTTTGCTTCTAATTCTTTAAAGTAATTAATTCTCTTTCTTATTTCTTTAAAATTAGTAAAGACTCCGCCAATCCATCTTTCAGTTACATATGGAGAATTACATTTAAGGGCAATATCTTTTACTAAATCTCTGACAGCAACTTTAGTCCCAACAAAAGCGACAGATTTTCCTTCACTCTTTAACTCTTTTAAAAAGTCCAAAGCCTCAGTCAATTTCTCTGCTGTCTTATCCAAATCAATAATATGAACTCTGTCTTTTTGCTTGGCGATATAGTCTTTCATTTTAGGATTCAATTTTGATTTATCGTGGCCATAGCCAAGACCAGCAGCGATCATATCGTCAACTGAAATATTGTATCCTATCTTTTTTTCTATTTTTGTTTCTTCCATAATGTTGGGACTGAATAAATCACATTCGCATAGTTGCGAAGTGACATAACTATCATATTTGTCTTAATTTTCTTATGGTTAATATATATCATGAGAAAAATAAAAAGGCAAGAGCCAAAATTAAAGACCCTAATTGTTAAGGGTCTGTGTTCAACATTCTGTACTTTTTGTCAAAATACTCTTCAAACTCTTTTAATAATTTAGAGAAATCGACTATCTCTTCGTTTGTTTCCATGGAGTCGATTAGTTTGAAAAAAAGTCTCTTTTTCTCTTCTGCGTTATCTTCGAGAAAACTAAGATAGGCATCTCTTGCTACTCTATAAGCATTGCTAAATACCATTGTTTCCCCCCTACTTATTCTAGAATAGAATAATATCACATACTTGTCAAGAGCCGCCAATCCTGTCCTATATTTTAATATATTAAGAGTTTACTTCAGTTGAACTAGATTTTTCTCCCATAATAATTCTTTGTAGTTCAACTGGAATTTTTTCTTGGTTAGGGTTACTCACTAAATCGTTAATCCTGGTTTTAAATGCTTCCTTTATTTTTTGATCGCTTAAAAAGCTAACATCCATTTCTAATTTACTAATAAAATTAGCTATACTGCTAAGGCTATCCCCGAAAGAAAGCCGAGCCAAAACTTCTTCTTTGACTGTTTCTTTCATAAAATCATCTGGAATATTGAATTTCTTCTGTAGAGAATTAGCTCCATTAACCAAGTCTTTCACGAAACGCATTTTAATTTCTGCTTTAACAGCACTATCCATAAAACTATCATCGATATTAAAAATTTTTTGGGTTTCTATCGCTTTATCAATATTGTCTAAAGATAATATACTTTGAATTCCAATTTCTACTGCTTTTTTTGCTTGCTCACTTTCTAAAAACTCCTTATTAATATTTAAATCTCCCAATGCCTCGTAAGCATTATCAATTTCTCCCTGAGATAACTTCAACGCTACCCTATCCTTTGCTAATTCAATAAATCTTTCATCATTTAAAAAATCTTCTCCGATCTTAAAATGATCCAACATGTATAAAATATCTTTATGGTTTATTTTTGTAAAATTATCCAATACATAACTCTCAACTATCTCTCTAACTTTATCCTCGCTAATATTATTTTTTTCTGCTATCTTTGTTGCATTATCTAAAAAACCATTTCTTAATTTTTCTTCAAAATCTTCTTCAAAACCATATTCATTTTCAAGGTTTTCTGCCTGCTTTTTCTGTTCTGTTCCCTCATTATTTAATTGCTCCCCTGGCTTAAAACTCATTGATTCAAAAAGCATGTTTTTTTATTTAATTTGTATTAACCAAATAATATCACGCTCTACTCTTGATTTCAAGCTAGTTTTTTGCTATACCTTAATTATTAAAAGGTAATTACGGAATATGAAAAAAGACATTCATCCAAAATACTTTGAAAATGCTAAGATTCGCTGCGCTTGCGGAAATGTTTTTGAAGTTGGTTCAACTATTGAAAACATGGAAGTGGAAATCTGTTCACAGTGTCATCCTTTCTATACAGGAAAAGAAAGAAGCTCTGACCAGGTAGGTAGAATCCAAAAATTCAAAGAAAGAGCTGCTAAAAAGAGAAAATAATCTTTTATGTCAGAAGAAAATCAAAAATATAATGCGGTGATTATGGAAATAAGGGCGGGCGTCGGAGGAGAAGAGGCCGCTCTTTTTGCATCTGACCTAGCAAGAATGTACACTAGATACGCTCAAACAAAAGGCTGGAAAGTCAATGTTTTAGATGAAAGCAAAACTGAAATCGGAGGAATTAAAGACATGACCTTAGAAATATCTGGCGATGATGTCTATTCCAAGTTTAAAAACGAAGCAGGAGTTCATCGAGTACAAAGAATTCCTTCGACTGAAAAGCAAGGCAGAATACATACCTCAACTGCCACGATTGCCGTCTTAGCTAAACCAACTGCCACTCAAATTAATATTAAACCACAGGATATAAGAAGCGAGTACTACAAAGCTTCTGGAGCGGGCGGACAATATGTTAATAAAAGAATGTCAGCGATAAGAATTATTCATATTCCAACTGGAGAAATAGTTACCTGTCAAACTGAAAGAAGCTTACAACAAAATAAAGAAAGTGCTCTTTCTGTCTTAGCAGCTAGATTATTAGCCAAACAAAAAGAAGATTTAGATAAACAAATGGGTGGGGCAAGAAAAGCACAAATTGGAACAGCGATGAGAGAGGAAAAAATGAGAACATATAATTTCCCTCAAGACAGAGTCACTGATCATAGGATAGGAAAAAACTTCCACGACATAGAATCAATAATGAGTGGAAAGATAGACAAGATGATTGATAAGGTTGCCGAAGAATTAAAATAAAAAGACAGAGTTAAAAGTTCTGTTTTTTTAATATTTCTTGACTTTTAATAAAATTTCGAGTAGATTATTTTTAGTAAATTAAAGGGTAGTTGGTCTAGTCGGCTATGATGTCTGCCTGATAAGCGGAATGTCCTGAGTTCGAATCTCAGACTACCCATTCGCCTTGGTAACTCAGAATGGTAAGAGTGGAAGAATGTTAATCTTCATGTCGCGGGTTCAATTCCTGTCCAAGGCGCTTCCTAAAATAAACAAGCATTGACTTGTTTTTCTTTTATTTATCACCTCTTGACATATATTTATATTAGTATATAATAGTAAATGATAAAAATGCAGGAAAAGAAAGAAGTATTAAAAGCGAGGGGGCTGAAAGCATCTTTCAACTCCTTCATGAATGCATACAAAAATGCACGACAGACTGTTGATGACGATCATCTTGGCACGAGAAACATTGCTAAGATAATCGAACCATGCGTAATAAAACACGCAGAAAATCCGCAATTCCCAGTAGAGGAATTGAGGGAAAATATCAACTGCCTACGAGAGGCTGTTGAAGACAGGAACGTACATAAAGTACACACCTGGCGAGAAAAAATCGAAAATCTTCTCTCCGAATGGGAAAATGTACCGGCACCGATAATCATCGGTTCCTAAGAGACATACTGAGCCACGAACACACCAAGTTGTTATAGTGGCTCTTCTTCATTTAGAAAATCAATCCCTGACAATAGTCAGACATTGAACCATTAACTGTATAATCATTAATACACCAAGCTCTAGTTGCTACACTTGAAGCATAGGCAGAAGAACCTCCGTAATACTTTGAAGCAGCCCTATACTCTCCTGCTTGCGTTCCCCCACCCAAGGCCTTTAAGTATAATCCAGCAGCTGTAAAAGCGTCTTGAATGTTCCATGGATCAGCATATGATTTTCCAGTTTGAGTTTTAACTTTTTCTTCGTATAAGCTCCATGTACTAGGAATAAATTGAGCTGGACCCATTGCTCCTCCAAAACCATAGGCTACGTATCCTGATTTTGCACAAGTAATTGCTCCCGATTCAGAAACAGATGCCTTGCAGTGATAAAGCTTGCTCCCATATTGAGAAACACAATCATTGATCCAGCAAGAGACTGGAGTTTTTTCCATTGTTCTTCCAGACTTATTAATAATTTCTAAAAATATTGGCAAGTCACGAGTAGGATGCATGATTCTTGAAATTAAACTTCCATTACTATACTTCCCTGCTCCAGTTTGAGCATTGGTAACATAGCATTGTCCAACGTTCCTTCCGATGGCCGACTCCTGACTAATGATAGCTAACAAAAATGCTGGCCTAACGCCAATAGCATCTCCTATTTGTTTTGCTAAAGCTAGCGCTTCCCCAAAAGTAGGAGCTTTCTGATCTTCAGTTAGACCAACCATTTGAACCAGTTTAGCTGCAATCTCTGCTGTTTTCTTGGTAATACTTTCTTTTTCTTTTAACTGTGCTTGATATTGAGCTTCAGTTAAAGTGTATAATTGATCTTTGGTTGCTTTTGTTGCTGCCGACTCCTTCTTTTGAACACTTTGTAATTCTAAAAGACTTTCTTTTTGACCCTTATCTTCTTCTAATGTTACTTTTTGATTTTCGAGAGTATCCTGTAATTTCTGAAAATTAGTTAAAAGTTCTTGATTTTTAACGTTTAATGTATCCAAATAAACAAGGTTGTCAAAAAAATCTGAAATAGTTTTGCTGGCAATTAAAACTTCGACAAAAGACTTCTTGTCTTCCTCGGCAACAGCCCTTAAAATTAATCCTATTTTTTCCTTTTGTATTTCTATTTCTTTTTCCGTTTCTGAAATCGAAGATGTTGTGTCAACTATCTGAAATCCCAAACTTTTAATTGAAAGGTTTGATTGATATATCTGATAATCCAAATCCTTTATCTTTTTTGTTAGAGTGGTAATTTGATTTTTTAAAGTATCTTTTTCGGCGCTAGTTTTAGTAATATCTGACTCAATCTCCTTCTTCTTCCCTTCAAAATATGTCTGACATTGATTTAATAAATTTTGACACTCAGAATCAGATATTGCATCACAAGCTGTTTTCCATCCCTCATTAGCACACATTTCATCTAAATTAGAAATGTCTACTGCTGATGCAAAAATAACAGGAAACAAAATTCCTGTTATCGCAAGAAACATTAATCCTTTCCAATTCTTAGTTTTAGAAAAACTAAAAAACATGAATAAAGTTTATTTTTCCTCTTCAGGAACTACTTCTTCCTCCTTTTTCGGAGCAGCTTGTTCTGGTTCTTTATTAACTTCTTCGATTGGTTTAGCTAACTCTTCTTCAACATCTTCAGGTTCAACAACTTGAACAATTATTTCCTCAGGATTTTCTACCTCAATAGTAACTCCAGCAGGAACCTTAATATCTTTAACTGTAATTGCATCTTCAAAGGTATTCAATGTCGATACGTCGATAACAATCTTGCTTGGTAAGTCTTTAGGAAGCGCTGAAACTGAAATTTCTTTCATGTTCATAATCAATGTTCCACCAAGCTTTAATGCTGGAGCTTCTCCGATTAATTCCAAAGGAACCTCGGTTTCAACCTCTTCTTTTAAGTTCGGCTGATAGAAATCGACATGGATTAATTCCTGAGTCAAAGGATTAACCTGTGTGTCATGGATTAAAACAGAATATTTTTTTCCATCTACTTCAAGATCAATTAAAGTTTCTCCAACATCTCTAAAAACTTTTTCAAAACTCTTTTTATCTATTTCTAAAGACATGTTCTCAACATCTGAACCATACAAAACTGCAGGAATTGAATCCGCACCATATCCTGCTCTAAAAGCAGTACCCTTTTTTTCTCTTATTTTTGCTATTAAACTTGTCATTTTATTAGTTTATTTCAAATTCATTTGAATATATTATCTTGTCGACTCTAAATTGTTCTCCGATAGCACAATCTATGCAAACTGGAATAGCTAATCGATGCACAGCAGGCTTTAAAAAAACTTCATTTGATACGATTATAAAAGCTTTTGATTGATTAGGATTAATGCATGTTTCAACAATGTCCTCCTTGTCACACTCAGAATAAGAATAACTATTCCAATTACTATTCTTCACTTGTATTTTGTACGGATAGCAAGCAGAAAAACATATTGTTTTATTCTCTTTATTCTCAATTTCCACTTTTATCTCGTCTGTCTGAGAATATTTGGTTTTTTCTGTAAAAGCTTTGACTATTTCAGCACTAGCGTTGTTATTGTTCTCTGTTTTATAATAAAAAAATACTCCAACAATAAAAACAGATACTAAAAAGACATAAGATAAAACCTTTATTATTTTAAGTCTTGTCTCTTTTTCCATATTATTTTCTTGAAACCAGTATATACTGTTTTTGAATTTTTGGCAATAAAGTTAAACGATTTTAGTTCTCTCCACTTTTATCTTCTCTCCTACTTTCTTTAAATCAATTCCCTCCTCTAATAATCCATTAATTGCCCCTCTTACCTTAATACAAGAGACTGAATTGGCGATTCCTAGGCGAATTGCCCACTCAATATCCATATTTGATTTAATTAAACCAGAAATAAAAGCTGAAGCAAAAGCATCTCCCGCTCCCGTCTTATCAACTACCTTAACTTTACATGATGTAGCCTCAAACAAAACGTCTTCTTCTAAGACTAAAACTCCTTCTGGACCTTTAGTCACAGCATTAATTCCTGGATGAATCCTATTTAATTCTCTCATTATTCCCATTTCATCCTTGCTGTCAATCCCAGTCAATAAAGAAGCTTCTTCTAGATTTAATAAAAGAACGTCTACTTTTTTTAATATCGGCTCAAGTTTTTCTTTACCTAAAATAATTTGAGAATTACCTAAGTTAATGGCTACTTTAATTTTATTTTTCTTAGCAAAATCAACAATGTCTTCAGTCAAAGAACTTAATTTTCCAGATAAAGGAGCCAGATAGAACCATGACGGAGACATGTCTCCCCAAAGTATTTCTTCCTTGTTAAGCATCTCTGATGCTCCGCGGTAAGCTAAAACCGTCCTCTCTTCCTCAGAAGTATTTAATATTATTGAATTATTAGTTGGTTTTTCATTTTTTTGAATAAACTCAGTGCCTATCCCCGCTTTTTCCATTTCAGCAATAATTTCTTTGCCGGGAATATCATCACCCACGGAACCACAATAAGCAACTTTAAATCCTTGCTTCTTGAAAGTAAAAGCTGTATTCATTCCTCCGCCGCCAAAACTAAAATACATATCATTGATATCAATCTTTGCTCCTAAATCAAAAGCTACTCCCAATCCAGAAGGAAGTTTATCGCTCTTTAAAGTATTCTTTTTATCTATCTTTAAAGAAATATCCCATGTTGCCGAACCAAATGTAATTATATCAAACATATTATTTTAATTTTCCTAAAGCTATTATTGTTTTTAAAACTGTGTCGCCATTTAAAGAAATGCTTTCAATTCCCTCGTTAACTAAGAATTCTGCAAAATCAGGATAATCAGATGGAGCTTGTCCGCATATTCCACAATACTTATCCTTTTCTTTGCAAGTCCTAATTACTTTCTTAATTAATTCCTTAACCGCTTCATTTTTTTCATTCCCAATATATGCAAGGCCTCCATTATCTCTATCCAATCCGAGCGTTAATTGAGTCAAATCATTTGAACCAATACTCATTCCATCAAAAACCTCCAAAAATTGATCAATTAAGATAACATTGGAAGGAATTTCACACATTACATATACAGGCATTTCTTCTTTCTTTAATCCAAACTCTCTAATTAATTCAACTACTTTCTTTCCTTCTTCGACTGTTCGGCAGAAAGGAACCATTACTGCCACGTTAGTCAAACCAAACTCTTCTCTGACTCTTTTAATAGCCTCACACTCCATTTTAAAAGCTGGCTGGAAGCTTGGATCAATATATCTGCAAGCACCCCTAAAACCAATCATTGGATTCGATTCCTCTCCTTCAAAAGGATTGCCTCCAATTAAATTTTTATATTCATTAGTTTTAAAATCAGAAAATCTGACAATTATTTTCTTAGGATAAAAAGCAGCCGCAATCTGAGCGATTCCTTCAGCTAGTTCATTAACAAAATATTCTTTCTTATCGTTATACTCCCTAGTTAATTCTTCGATGGCCTTTATCTCTGCTTCAGAAATCTTGATTTCTCCTTTTTTAATTTTATCATAGTTATACAAAGCTAAAGGATGAATTCTGACTTTTTCTGCAATAATAAACTCTTCTCTGGCCAATCCAACTCCATCATTAGGTAAAAATGAAGATTTAAAAGCCATATCTGGCGCTCCAATATTCAATGTTATTTTTGTTTTAAGCTGTGGGATTTCATCTAAATTATATTCCTTAACTGTAAAAGGAACATCACCCTCAAGGATTCTGCCCTTCGCTCCAGAACTGCAATCAACAGTTACCATCATTCCTGTTTTTAATTTTTGAGTCGCTTCTTTAGTTCCGACAATACAGGGAATCCCTAATTCTCTTGAAATAATAGCTGAATGACAAGTCTTTCCTCCTTCGTCGGTAATAACTGCAGCCGACATGGTTAAAATAGTATTCCAATCAGGATCAGTCATTTTAGTAACTAAAATTTCTCCTCTTTTGAAATCTTTCATTTTTTTAACATCGGTTATTACCCGCACTACTCCCTTACCAATCTTATCTCCAATACTGATGCCGGTTAATAATGGCTTCATTTCTTCATCAATTTTGTATTCTTGATAGGTATTTCCTTTTTTTGATTTCAAAGAATGGACTGTTTCAGGACGGGACTGAACAACATATAATTTTCCGTCTTTTCCGTCTTTAGCCCATTCAATATCCTGAGGACATTGATAGTGTTCTTCGATCAAGCATCCCCATTCAGCCAAAGTCAAAACTTCTTCATCGGTAAGTGAATATTTATCAAATTCTTCTTTAGTTGTTTTAACTTCCTTTATTCCACCACTCTCTCTATAAATATATTTACCGTCTTTTCTTCCTAATTCTTTATTAATAATCGCCTTATACCCCTGCTTCATGGTTGGTTTAAAAACAAAAAACTTATCAGGAGTAACTCTCCCCTTAACAATCATCTCTCCAATTCCCCAAATTGAATTGATTAAAACAACATTATTGAATCCGGTATCAGTATCAAGAGTAAACATAATTCCTGAAGAAGCTAAGTCACTCCTAATCATTTTTTGAACCACTACTGAAAGATAAACTGACAATTGAGGAAAACCTTTGTCTCTTCGGTAAGCAATGGCTCGATCGGTAAATAAAGAAGAAATACAATATTTAACAGCTTCGATAACATCTTTTTCTCCTTTAATATTTAGATATGATTCGTGTTGTCCAGCGAAAGATGCATCGGGCAAGTCTTCGGCGGTAGCCGAACTTCTTACAGCCACATCACAATTCTCTCCGTATTCATCACAAAGCTTCCTGTATCCTACTAATATTTCCTCCTTTAAATCTTTAGGAAATTTTCCGTTTAAAATTAATTCTCTTGATTTCTTTCCCGCTTTTTGTACATTTTCTAATTTATTTAAATCAAGACCGTCATATATCTTTTCTAATTTCTTATCAATTCCATTGAAAGATAAAAAATTCTTGTAAGCATCAGCCGTAGTAGCGAAACCATTAGGAATTCTGACTCCTTTTGTTGTTAATAAAGAATACATTTCACCAAGCGATGCATTCTTGCCTCCAACAATTCCTACGTCCTTCTTTCTTATTTCTGAAAAAAATAGTGTATTTGCCATTTTGTATTAAAATCCTCCAAAAAGATTTATTATGCTAATTATTAAAAACAGTATCACGAAAATGACATCCAGAATGAAAACTATTATATTCCCTTTTTCTTTGTTCATTTTTTTATCAAACTATTAATACTCTTAACTGCTCTTTTGACATCAGTATAGTTAGGTATCCTATTTGATTCTAAATATTCAATCGCTGAATTAACCGATTGTCCGCCCAAAAAACAACAAACAATTGGCTTAAGAGGATATTTATTTCTTAATTCTGTTATTATTTTAGCATTTTTTTCATGCTCTGTCATTAATTGTGGAGTAGAAATAACAATTAAACCATTAATATCATTCTGCTTGAGCAAACTTTCGATAGCAACTGCGTATCTGTCAGATAATGCATCACCCAATACGTCTAAAGGATTATTTTTGCTTACCACTTTTTCCATTACTTTGTTCTTTTCTAAAAATGAAATTGTTGTTTTGCTCAAACTAGGAATCTCAATCCCCATTTCAGAACAATAATCAACCGTTAAAACACCCAAACCTCCTCCATTAGTAACAATTCCAATTCCGTTCTCGCATTTTGGCAAGGAACTCAAAACAAGAGAAACATCAAACAACTCTTCTAGTGTATCAACTAAAATAACGCCTGATTGTTTCATTGCAGCTTGATAAACACTATAGTCTCCAGCCAATGTTCCAGTGTGAGTTCCAACCGCTTCTTTTCCTTTATCGCTTCTTCCTGATTTAATAGCAACAATTGGTTTGATTTTAGAAACTTCTTTAGCGATACGCATAAACTTACGCCCATCTTTTACTCCTTCAAAATAAATAGAAATTACTTTTGTTTCATTATCTGTTTTTAAATATTCAATAAAATCAGCTAAATCAATACCAGCTTCATTTCCGTAAGAAATAACTTTGGAAAATCCGAGTTTATTTTTATCAACAACTGAATCTAATAATGCTCCCGATTGAGAAAGAAAAGCAATATTCCCCTTTTTAGGGGTTATGGGAGCAAACGAAGCATTCAAATTGATTGAAGGATTGATTATTCCTAAACAATTAGGTCCAATTAAAGGAATTTTGTATTTTCTTGCAATATCCCTTATTTCTTCCTCTTCTTTTACGTTGCCAGCCTCTTTGAAACCAGAAGAAACAATAATGATTGTGCCCACTTTCTTTTCGCAACATTCAGAGACGATATTTTTAACTAGTTTTGATGGAACAGCAATAATAACCAAATCTATCTTATCTTTAATATCTAAAATAGTATCAAAACATTTTATTCCTAAAACTTCTTTCCTTTTTGGATTAACAAAATATATCTTTCTTAAATCTTTGCCTTCTAAAAGATTTTTAGCCAAGCCCAAACCAACCGTTTTTAACTCATCACTTGCTCCAATCAAAGCTATAGATTTAGGATTAAATATTTTTTTCATACAATTATTCTAAAATCAGCAATCAATACTTGCTTATCTGTAACTATAACTGGATTGAAATCAATTGATTGAATCTTTTCTTCTTTAAGAGAAAGATTAGAAAGATTGACTATTGTTTCGGCAATATTTATTAAATCAACTTTCTTCTTTCCTCTCGCTCCATTTAATATCTCAAATCCTTTTGTTTCCTTTATCATTTTGATTGCTTCTTCTCTGTCAATCGGAGCAATTCTAAAAGCAACGTCTTTAATTATTTCGATAAATATTCCTCCTAATCCAAACATTAGAACAGGACCAAATTGAGAATCTCTTTTCATGCCAATAGCAATTTCATTTCCAGAAACCATTTCCTGAACTAATACTCCTTCAATGTTCTTCCCTTTAATATTTTTTTCAATTTCATCCCAGGCAACACTAAATTCTTCCTCATTTTTAATATTTACCTTCACTCCCCCAACCTCAGACTTATGAAATATCTTTTGAGCGTGAATTTTTAACACAATCGGAAAGCCTATTTGTTTTGCAAACAATAATGCTTTTTCTTTTGAATTAAAAATCTCCGTTCTACAGAAAGGGAGCTTATATTTTAAGAGAATTTTTTTAGTTTCTTCAAAACTTAATATTTCCATGTTTTAATTTTACATTAAAATTGGAATTGCTGCAATAAAACAAAAGCCCGAGGATAAAACCTCGGGCGGAAAAATAAATCCTAAATACAACCACTATAACCGTTAACATTAACAAGACCATAAGGGACCAAATCAGCACCATTATCAATTAGAAATTGACAACTTGTTTGCGGTTCGGCATTTTTACACATTCCACAACCATCACATATAGACCAGTCAAGATACCCTCCGTGAGTTGTGCAATTAGCAAGCGTACGTCCAGCATAACCACAAGTATGATCAGGATGATAATTAGACGTATGAGAGGCAGAACAATTAACTGTGGCTCCTCCGTCTGATCCAGTGCATTGCCAGGTCCAAGGACCAACATTGTTGTCAGGTGATAAATTAATCATATTTCCGGAGACACACCAACTATAGTCTGAAAAATTCACTTTACTACTTCTTTCATGAGGTCCACAACTAAAAGGATTTATATTTGAATATGTATCAGGAAGTGTACATTCACCAGCAACAGCTGCTGGTCTAGAAGCAGAACAATTAGCCGTGGTTCCATCGTTAGATCCTGGGCATGTCCAAGTAATTGTCTGTCCTTGATTCGGGAAAGCAGGAGAAGCAGGAGTAGAAGCTCCAGCAGTAGTACAAATTGTATCAGAGCCGTAAGTAGTAACATTCCAAGCATAGGTCTTACTTCTAGTACCACAAACACCGTCCACTTTCTTATTAACAGTACAAGTTCCACTGGTTGCTCCTCCGTTTGTTGATGCACAAGTCCAAGTCCAGGGACCAG